>JBEKNN010000390.1:0-7217 GCA_049522755.1 Bryobacteraceae bacterium
CGCCACCGCGCCAGCGCGGCGCGGTCTCTAAGCCGACAGGCTTAGGGATGGTGTCTTACTCTAACTTCAACTTGCGAATGTTGCAAACTGTTGCAAACTGTTGCAAACTGTTTCAAGCGAGGGATTCGGCCGCTCCCGGCTAGCGCGCCTGTTGCAAACTGTTTCAATCTGTTGCAGACCCAACGAGTGGTTATCATCCTACCGTCGCGCCATTTGGCGTCTGTACTCCGGCTAGCTTCGACTGTCTTAGTCAGGCGGGCGGTCGTCACAACGAACAAGCCCTGCGGCCCAGCGGCTTCCGTTGCAAACTCGTGTGTAGCCGGGTGGCGATTGCTTGATTGCTTAATCAGTTCGGTCCAGGATGACCGTTAAACAATCAGGCTTGTCAGGATCGTAGTTATCGTGCAAATGAACATGAAATCCGTTTGCATAATCGCCCTGCGCCATTTGAACCAAAATACGTGCAAGCACCAACATTCCGCTCGGGTTTCCGCAAAGCGTTGGCACTCCGTTGGAGATAGCCATCGTCAGACGGTCCGAGCCATCGGCAGCTGCCTCGTACGTCAGAGCTCGATCGCTGGACTCGTCCTCGAATTCGAAGTGAAACTCGCGTTTCATTGCTTGTCCTCGGTGATATGTATGTTCCGCACCTGTCTTTTGTTGCCGCTTTGGGAGGTTTTGATCACCTGAACGTTGGCGTGCCTAACAGGGTCTTTACTCCCTGGGATCGGTCCGGTCTCAACCCTGATATTTAGCTTGCGGCTGGGGTCGTCTGGATGAGTGATCGTAATGTTTCCTTCCTGACCCGGACCCTTCTCGTTGGGCTTCACCTGATACCCGCCGCCTTCGATTTGGTCGGCAATTTCCTCGGGTTTCGTCCTTGGGCTACCACTGCTAATTGCTTCGTTTGCGTCTTGGGCCAGATGAACGCCGCTCACGCCAGTCGTGGTTGCGCCATGTACAATAAGCCCGGCTGCGGCCACGTTTAGCGGTACGCCGAGGACTGCTCCAACGCCAGTCGCATCAAGGCCAATTCCCAAAGCCTCGCCCCCGCTTCCGATTGCCGTCTCCACGGCGCCCGTCACGGTTGATATTGCGTCCCCGATTGCCTGGCCCGTCTTGAAGTCGCCGTTGCTATCGCTGATTCGCCCCGCTCCTGCGACGTTGTTACTAGCGAAGGCGTTGACTACTCCCTTGAGGACGTCTTGCCAGTCCGCACCGTCCGGATCGACGTAGCGAAGGGGATTGTTTCGAGTGTATACGTACTTGTTCCAGCTCTGCGGATCGGTGATGTCATGCGGGAAGAGCGCCGGGTCGGCACCCGTAAACCTACCCTGAGGTCCCGAAAAGTACCGCGCCCCGAAGTAATCCAATCCCGACTCCGCATCCCGTTCTTTGCCGGTACAACGAGATCTTATGCCTTTGTCGTACAAACAAGTCGGCAACCCCGGTGCATACAAGGGCTTAGAGTAGGCGATGGCCTGATGCAGGACGGCGCTCGGTTGTCGATGCCCCGGATACGAGTTTCCGGTTAACTCGGAGGGCACGCAGGCGGCTAAAGGAAAGACATGCATTTCTTCTTTAGCCGCGAGAATCATCGCTCCTGATTGTACGCCTTGCCGGGATTGCGCCGGGCTGCCTTGCCGTACGCAATTCGCGGATGAGCGCGGCGCCCGGTTTCAGGCGCGTGCTCTGAAGCGGCGCGGGGATCAAACGCAGAGGCAATCTGTGCGCGCCGGCCATCAAGCATTCACCAGCGCGTCAGCAACGGAGTGGGCGGCGCTCTCCTGCTTACTCGTCGGATTCGCAGACAGCCGGCCGCCAAGCGTGGACAATGGCTTCGAACTGCTTGCCGTAACCCATCGTGTCCGGATACTGGCGGCGTGTGGTCAGCAGTGAAAACACGCTCAGCATGTCGGATGCAATCGACCGATCCACTCCCCACACGTCCGTCAAGTCGAAGCCGCCGCACTCTTCGGCGTTCCACCAGGCCAGCAGGAAGCTCGCTACTTTGCGGCTCTGCCCCGTATCGCCGCGGGCGATCTCGAGCAGGCGCTCCAGCGCGTCATTCATCGTCGTCGTCCTTCTCGCTGGCCGGCGTCTCCGGCAACTCGCGCTTCTCCTTCTCCAGCTTTGCCGGGTGTGTGGCGCGGTGGATCTCCTGAAGCTGCCGGATCGCCACGTGCAGGTAGATCTGCGTCGTCCTCAAGTCGGCGTGCCCCAGCATCGCTTGTATGAATCGGATGTCGGCGCCACCCTCCAGCATCAACGTCGCCATGGTGTGGCGGAACAAGTGGCACGCGCCCTGCTTGCCCACCCCCGAGTTCTCCACGTAGTCGCGGACCATCTCGGTAAGATAGTCTAGCGAGAACGGCTCGCCGGCGTTCGACAGGAAGACTACCTGGTCGTCGGGCTCGCTCACCAGCTTCGGCCGGGACTCGTCGAGGTACTTGCGCACCCACGCCGCCGCGCGGTCGCCGATGGGGATGATGCGGTCTTTCTTGCCCTTGCCCTGGCGGATGGTCACCGTGCCGCGTTCCAGGTCCAGATCCCACAGCTTCAGGTTCACCATCTCGAGCCGCCGCATGCCTGTCGAATACAGCGTCTCCAGAATGGCGCGGTCGCGCAGCCCCAGCGGGTCGTGGACGTTGCTCTGCTCGATCACCCGGTCGGCTTCCGCCGCCGTCAGCACGGCCTTGGGCAGCCGCATACCCAGCCGCGGCAACTCCAGTTCGCTCGCCGGATTGTGCAGGATGTGATGATGCCGCGCCATCCACTTGAACCACACGCGCAGCGGCACCAGGCGGTCATGCTGGCCGGTGAAGCTCAACGGCTCGCCGTTCTTCTTGCGGTAGTGGAATACGTGGCGCTGATAGGCTTCCAGCAGAGTGCGCGTCACTTCCATCGGCTCAGTGAAGCCGCGCTCGTGGGCCCATTCGAGAAAGAAGCCGATATGCACGCGGCGGCCCTTCACCGTGTACTCGGAGTAATTGCGCACCCGCAGATCTTCCAGATGCTTTTCCAGCAGCGCGGCTAATGGAGTGGACGGCAACTCGGGCGATTTGCGCTTACGTATGGCTTTTGACATCACGCCCCCCTAACCATGCCGTTGGCGGCGCTCGCATGGAAAACTCCGTTTGGAGCAATGTTCATGCTGGTTTCAACGGGCCGCGAGGCGCCCGCTACCCCGCCGTTTTGGGGCCGTTTTGACCCCGCCAGCTGCTCTGTTTGCCCCGCCAGGTGGCCGTCATACTCGTATAAAAACGTCTGCCCGCGCCCGCCGCGATGCACGATCAGGTATTCCATCTCCTGCAGCCGGTCCAGATGGACGCGCACCTGCGTCGCGCCCCAGCCGGTATGCGCGCGCACTTCGCGGCGGCTAAAGTGAAAACCTTCGCGCCCGTTCACCATGGCTTCGATCAGCCCAAGCAAGCGCCGCGTCTGCGCCGGCAGTTCGTCGAGCGACTGCCGCATCAGCTCCTTCATCAACCGGTCTGCGGCGGCGATGTCTTCGCGCGTGGCTTCGATGTAGGAAACGCCCTGTTCGGTCTTTACCTGCCGCTGGTGTTGGTGCAGCAGCGCGATGGCGCGGATCAACGTCAGATACTTCATGTGGTCGCGCCGCATACGCGTGAGCGCGTCGGGAAACGTCAATTCACCGACGTACGGATTCACCACGAACAGCGGCTTCAACAGCCGTTGCGCGTTTTGATGGCGCCGGACGATTTCACGCCGCCGCTGCCGCCGGATGAGTCCCGCCAGCGTCTGCTGTTCGCGCTGCAGCCGATGGATGGCCTTGGTCTGTTCGCGGTCTTCATCGACCGAGAGAACCAGACAGCGGTTGAGCAGTTCCTCGTCGATGTCGATAGCCGTCGTGGTGAGAAACATCGCCACCGGGCCTTCGACGCGGTACTGATGGGTCACCAGCTTACCAGTGGCCGGGTCCTTGCCCGTGGAGGCGATGGAGAGAGCGCCTTCGCTTTGCAGCAGCTTCAACGCATACGCGGCGCGGCTTGCGCCCTCTTCCTCCACAATGGCCAGCACCTTATGCTTCAGATCCATCTCGCCCATGTAATAGAGGCTCTGGCCCGTCATCGCCGAATACTGGATGCGTTCCTCTTCCGGCACGAACTGAAGCACCGCATCCATGAGCGAACTCTTGCCGGCGGCGGATGAAGACTGCACCACCACGGCCAGCGGCGATTCCAGATGACGAGAGACAGCGGCTAAATAACCAATTAGTTTGTTGGTCTCCTCGCCCACCAGGCCGCACTGGTCGAAGTCTTCCAGGATGCGGTCGAGCAGCTTCGGATCTTTGAGCAACGCCAGCGCCTCGGCGCATTCTTCGTCGCTGAGCCGCACATCCGGTTTCGCCGGCTCCAACGCTTTTCTGATTTGCTCGGATTGCAGGCGTTCGAGCGCGAGAAACACTTGCCCCACGTCCTTGCGGATGACGTCTTCCTTCAAGCCCAACTCTTCGGCGGCGCGCTTGATGAACGCGGCGCGCTGTCGGTCGGTCTGCAGATCGAGCGTATCGACATGAAACTCATCCTGCCGCGAAACCAGCACGTTCACCTTCAGCACTTCGGGACTGAGATTCTTGGCCAGCCCGCGGATGCGATAGCGGCGGTCGCCGCGCGGGATAGTGATTTCGTCACCGTCGATGCGGACTTCCGGTTCGGCGGCGAAAGGGATCACGGGCCGTGGTTCACTGCTTTCTTCTTTAGCCGCCGCCGTTGGTTTTTCACACCATGCCGCGCGGTTCAACAGTATCGCCAGGCTCTGCGGCGCCGGCGTTACCTTGCGCGCGTATTCGTTGGCGTCCATGCCATGCGGAAACAGCACGCGATGCGATCCGATGCCCAGCTTGCTGAGTTCTTCCTGGAGCCGCCCGGCTGCCGCGTCGCCGGCGTCGTCGCGGTCGTAGGCGATCCAGACCTGTTTGACTCCATGCTTCTGAAACGCCGCCCGGTGATCGTCGGTGAAGCCGTTCACGCCGTAGCTGGCCGTTACGTTGCGGAACCCCGCGCACCAGAACGTCAGCGCGTCGACGATCGACTCGCACAGGATGATTTCTTTCGCAGCCAATAGAGCCGCTTCGTTCCAGACGCCGCGATGTGGCCCCGGCAGATACAAATGCGGCGGGGTGCCTTCGCGCAGGTTGTCGTTGATCTTCCTGCCGTACATGCCGAGCACATTCCCTGCAAGGTCGAAGATCGGAAACACCACGGAGCCGTTCATATGCTCATGGCCGCTCTCGGCGCGCAGGATGCCGAGCTTTTCCAGGCGCCCGCGCAACTCCGCGCCGGCCTTGCGGTTCTTGTCCGGCAGAGTCAGGCCGAGCTTGCGATTGGCGAAGCCCAGTTGAAAATGATCGATCATCTCGGAATGCGTCAGGCCGCGGCCTTCGAGATAGCGCAGCGCCTCGGGCGAGGTCTTCAGCGTCGCGTGATAAAAACCTACGACATCGCGCAAGGTCTGCTGGTCGCCGGCATCCAGCGCAATTGGCGACGCCAGCTTCGCCGTGGTTCCCTTGCGCACCACGCGGCCGTTTCCGGCGGCTAAAGAAGAATGATCGGCTCTCAACAGCTCGACGGCGTGACGGAAACTGACGCCCTGCGTCCGCATGACCCAGTCGATGGTCGATCCGCCGACGTTGCATTTGCCCATGCAACGCCACAGATTGGTTTCCGGCGTGACGATCAGCGACGGCGTGCGGTCGTCGTGGAACGGGCAGCGTCCCACCAGGTTCGCCCCGGTGCGCTTCAGTTCGACCCCGAAGCCGCTTACCAGACGCTCAATGGAGATTTCCTTCTTTAGCCGCTCGATCTCTTGGTCCGGTATGCGCGCCATGAAATCGCCTCCTTCGAAAACCTGTCAAGTGGGTCTCACACGTTTTAGGGAACCCTGCTTGACCTCGGATTACTGTCTCTGAGAGTATACGTAATACGGAAGTCATGTCAACCTCAGCGTCGAAAGGATTTTCCATATGCCCTTTACAATCGCGGATGCGATGCCCAGAAAGAAGTACGGAGAGACGAGTTTTGGGGAGCGGCTTCAGATCATCCGCAAGGCGCGCGGGCTGACTCAGGTCCAGCTCGCGGAAGCCGCTGAAACTACCCAGCGGGCGGTTTCCTATTACGAGACCGAGGCCGGGTTTCCGCCTGCGCCCGCCGTGATCGCCCTTGCGAGAGCGCTCAAAGTCACCACCGATGAATTGCTCGGCGTGAAGCCGCCGAAAGTCGAACGGGTCAAGGAGGACCTCGAAGCTCGCAAACAGTGGAAGAAGTTTCAGATGATTTCGACCCTGCCGGAGCGGGATCAAAAAGCCGTCGCCAGGCTGATTAATTCTTTAGTCGCCGCCGGCGCCTCGCGCAAGAACGGCTCTATGGGAGAACACAATGGCCGCTGACATACAGCACGCTCATCACTTGCTCGACCAGCTCGGCCCCGGCCAGCTCGCCGCTGTGGTTCATCTGCTGGAAACCATGGTGGCTCCCGATGAGGATGGAGATACTCTGAGCAATGCGGAGCGCCAGGCCGTCGCCGAGGCCGATGAGTGGCTCAAGCACAACCAGCCGATCCCGCATGAGGAAGTCCTGGCGGAGTTCGGATTGACCATGGCCGATTGGGAAAAGATGGGGCAGGAGCCGCTGGCGGAAGAAACATCTCAGCGCAATGGCTAAGCGCATCGTCTGGACCGAACAAGCCAAAGCCGACGTCCGCGGCATTGAGCAGCCCATCGCCTTGCAGATCCTCAAAACGCTGGCACGCTACGCCCAGGACGGCGAGGGCAACACGAAACAGCTTCGGGGGATCGAACCGCCGCTGATCCGCCTCCGTGCCCAGGATCACCGCGTGTTTTTCCGCGACAAGGGCGACTACCTGGAAATCTCCCGCGTGCTGGATCGCAAGGAGGCTTACCGCTGAGCCCCGCCGGGCCGGACTAATACCAAACAAGCACCGGACAAACAACCGGACGAACACGACGCCACCGCGCCAGCGCGGCGCGGTCTCTAAGCCGACAGGCTTAGGGATGGTGTCTTACTCTTAGCTTCAACTTGCAGCTGTTGCAAACTGTTGCAAATGGTTTGGGTGTGGCTATTTTGGAACGACGCTCCAAGCGTCAGGAAATAGGCGACGCTGATCTTGTTCGATGTGGAATTGCCAGTAGTGATCAAAGTCGCCTGAGAGGCAGATGGCTCTGAGTTGGACGA
>JBEKNN010000391.1:0-7180 GCA_049522755.1 Bryobacteraceae bacterium
GCGATCCGCAAGTCCACGATTTCGACGAGAAAGCCACTCAAGCCGATACCAGCGGCAAGCAGGCGCTGGCTCAAAAGGCCATGGAGACGGGCCAGATTTCCGACGATCTTGCGCGCCAACTGACGCCGGAGCAGAAGAAGGAGTTGCAGAAGCAGATCGATTCGCAGGTGGACAAGCGCAAGAAGAACAACGCGCTCAACGACGCCTTCAATGGCGGCATGACGGCGCTCGAAGCCAAACAATACGATCAGGCGATTGAGAGTTTCAACAAGGCGGGCGAGCTCGACCCGGCCCAGCTCGCGGTATGGAGCCATCTCGCGGAAGCTTATATGGGCCTCGCCGGCACGAAGACCGGCCCGGATCACGATGCCGCCGTGGCGAAAGCGCTCGAATCTTACAATAAGGCGTTGACGTTGAAGCCGGACGATGCTTCGCTTCACAACAACTACGGTTTGGCCCTGGCGAAGGCCGACAAGTTCCAGGATGCGCTCGGGGAGCTGGAGAAAGCCGCGCAGCTGGAACCGGCGAGTGCATGCAAGTACTACTACAACGCCGGCGCGCTGCTAACCAATGCCGGGCAGGTGGATCCGGCCATCGAGACCTTCAAGAAAGGGATCGCGGCCGACGCTAACTGTGCGGATGCCTATTACCAGATGGGCGTGAACCTGATGGCCAAGGTGACCACCGGGGCCGATGGCAAGATGGTTCCCGTCGCCGGCACCGTGGAAGCGTTCCAGACGTACTTGAAACTCAAGCCGGACGGCACTTACGCCGAATCGGCCAAGGAGATGCTGGCCACGTTGGGCTCGACGGTCGATTCGAGCTACAAGAATCCCAACGCACCTGCAAAGAAGAAGAAGTAACGGCGTGATTTTCCGGGGCAGGCGCAATGCCCCTGCCCCAACTCAATGATTCGCGGTTTCTTTGTCGATTTCATCCTTCCGCTTCTGCTGTTCCTGATCGTCCGGTCGATCCTGGGAAGCCTGTTCAAACGCGGCCGCGGCGTAGGTGTGCAGAACCGCGCCGAGCCGTCCCCCTCCATGGAATTGAAGAAGGACCCGGTATGCGGCACGTACGTATCGCCCGCCACCGGAGTCAGCCGGTCGGTGCAGGGCCATTTGATTTACTTCTGCTCGAAGGAATGCCGCGACAAGTTCGTGGGCTGAGCGGGCTTCCTGGCTCACTCACTTTTGGTCTTGCGAGACCGGCGAAGAACGCGGCGGCTATTCGTCCGGCGAAATGAGTCCATGGCGCATCGCGTGACGAATCAGTTCGGTCTGGTTCTGCAAACCAAGCCTCTGCATCAAAGTGGCGCGGTGGTTCTCAACGGTCCTTGGGCTGATGTTGAGACGCGCGGCAATCTCCGGATTCGTCTTTCCCTCCGCCGCCAATTGCAGCACCTCGCGCTGTCGCGGCGTCAGGGTTTCGTGCGGATCGAATGGGCCCGTCTTGGATTGCTCAATGTACGCATTGATGGCGATCTCGGTGACCGGCGGACTGAGGAAACGCCTCCCCGCGGCCGCTTCCTTCACGGCCCGGACCAGATGATCCTCAGGGCAGCCTTTGAGGATATAGCCGATTGCGCCGCTCTGCAGCGCTTGCGCGATGAAGGCATTGCTCCGGTGCATGGATAGAATCACGATCCTGGTTCGCGGCGAGCGTTCGCGGAGAATGCGCAGCGCTTCCAGGCCGCTCAGCCCCGGCATCATCAGGTCGAGAACCAGGATGTCGGGTTTCAATCGTTCCGTCAGACGGACAGTTTCGAGGCCGTCCGCCGCAATGCCGGCGATGCAAAAATCGGATTCAGACTCCAAAAGGGCCTGCATCCCCCGGCGAACTACCGGGTGATCGTCCGCCAGCACGATGGAAATGGCCACGGTTCCTCAGTTCACAGATTGTTCCTCTATAATTTTAGCTTGCCGCTCCAGCTTTCGGATAATCGAGCGGCAGTTCGGCGGTGATCGTCGTCCCGGCCCCCGCGGACGACTCGATCGACATGTGGCCGCCGAGCAGCGTGATGCGCTCCCGCATACCGATAAGGCCGCTGGATCGCGGCGCTTTCAGGGCCACCTCCGGATCGAAGCCGCGACCCCGATCTTCGACCTGAAGATTCAGGCTGTCCGCGTCAGTCCAGACCCGAACGGTTACGCTGGCCACGCCGGCATGGCGGGCGGCATTGGTCAGCGCCTCTTGCACAATTCGGTACGCACCAGTCTCCACCTCGGACTCGAAGCGCGTCTCCACCCCCTGATGCTTAAAGTTCACCAGAACCCCGGTCTGGGCAGTATAGCGCTCGAAAAGCGAGAGAAGCGCTGGAAGTAGTCCAAATTGATCCAGGTCTGCGGGCCGCAAGTCAAACGAGAGCCTGCGTACCCTGGCGAGAAGGTCATCGACGATGGTCCGCGCCTCTTCCAACCGGTTCTTGAGGGCGTCGGCCGGCGAGTCGTCATCGGGGTTCAGCAGTAACCGGAGACCTGTCAGCAATTGACCGATTTCGTCATGAAGCTCAAGGGCCAGGCGCTTCCGCTCGGTCTCTTCCACCGTCAGCAGCCGGGCTGCCAGCGCGCGCAACTGAGCGAGCGAACGCTGGCCTGTCAGAATGTTGTTCAAGAGGCGCTCGACCTCCCGCGATGCCTGATTGGGCTTCAGAAATTCGTCGGGAGGGACGTAGTAGGGATTCTGGCAGATCATGCCGCCATAAACCACGACAGGGTGAGTACGAATGACAGCCAGTGCGAGCTCCGGCGAAAAGCGATCGCGGTTGTATTGGCAGAGGATTCTGACTTCGTGATCGCGGACAAAGTCGCTGAGCCTGGCTTCGTATTCGATCAGAATTTCTGGTGCGGTGTCTTCCCCAAGCGCCCAGGTCATTTCCCCAAGGAGCGTTCTCATTCCAGAAAACTTGCCATGGCCTGCCTCATCCGTCGCTTGGGACAGGAAATCCATCCACCGATCCGGTTCAAAGCGTCCATGTTTAAGGTAGGTCTCTTGTTTGCCGGCCACGATCAGCGCACGACTCCGAATGTAGCCGTCGACGTCTATCCCACCCTTACGTAAAGCGCCCAGAACATCGGCGGCGCTGTTCTCATCCGCGATGTAGAGACATTTTTCACGGCGTGCAAGACCGGATCTCAGAAAGGGCAAGGCCGCAGCGAACTGCTCTTCCCGGGTTTCGTAGATAAGGCACTGATGTTCATGCGCGCCCAGTCCGCGTGCGAGCTCGGCTAGACGCGAAAGGTCGGGTTTGACTTCGCTCACTTTGCCCTCCGGACAGTCCCATGTCGCGGCCTCGATCATAGTCCCCAGGTTCACCAAACGCAAGCCACCTGCGGCAGGCACGATACAAAGTCGGGCTGCGACCCGGGCAAAAGAGGAAGTCGCGCCCATTGTCCGGATAGCGCGTGATACGGACGAAGCGTCCTATACCGAACGGTCATGCCCTCTGTAAACCGATTCAAGCATGCCTAGCCCGATAAGCCGATCACCTCAAACCGAATGCCTCCACGAAAGTCAGATCTACGATATGAAACGACTGTACGCTCATGTGGATAACTCTTCGGATGGCCGACTCGCTTCCGATAACCCACTTCCAAGGCAATTGGCACAGCAAAGTGACGTTTTCAGCGAAGCTTGAATTTCCGATGCAAGCCGCTACTCCTTACGCTTGCATCAAAAGCAGTCGGGAGGTATGCTGTTATCGGATATCGATAAGACCATAAAGCCGAATGCCCTCGTTCAAGGTACGCTGAGTCTGCTCATTCTGAGAATCCTGGCGTTGGAGCCCGCGCATGGATGGGCTCTTTCGCAGCGTCTCAAGCAAATGTCAAAGGACGTCTTGCAGGTCGGCCCCGGTTCCTTGTACCCGGCGCTACACAAACTGGAACAGGAAGGCTGGATTACGGCTGAATGGTTGCTCAGCGACACCAAACGCCGCGTCAAGTTCTACTCCCTGACCAAAGTGGGCCGAAAGAAGCTAGCATCCCAGACCGCCGATTGGAAGCGATTGTCCGGAGCTATCTCCGAGATCGTCCTTCCCGCCCGAGGTTGACTCGTATGCGATGGTTCAAGAAATGGCGTCTTCGCTTTCAACCTCTATTCGATCGTTCCCGCGTCGAAGACGATCTTGAAGACGAGCTGCGCGACTACATCGACCGTGAAATTGAGCGCGAAGTTGGCGGCGGAGCGACACCCGAAGAGGCGAGGAGGCGTGCGCTGTCAAGCTTAGGCGGCGCCGAACGTCTCAAGGAGGCGTGTCGCGACGCCTGGGGCATCCGGTGGCTGGAAGACACTCTCGGCGATGCGCGATTTGCAGTTCGTACACTCCGCAAAGCGCCGGTATTTACAGTGACCGTTATTTCCGCTTTGGCTTTTTGCATTGGCGTCAACACGGCCATCCTTTCTGTGGTGGACACCGTGCTCTTTCGGCCGCTGCCCTTCCCCAATCAGGATCGCCTGGTCGCGGTCACTGAGGGCGTTCCAGGGTTGGGCTTCCCGGTTCTGCCTTTTTCCTGCCCCGACTATCTGTTTGTTGCCGCTAATAACCAGTCCTTTGCCGCCACCGGAACTTATCGCACTCAATCTTACGAGATCTTGGGCGCGGGCCTTCCGCGCCGTCTGACCGGCGCGCGCTTAACCGCCTCACTGTTTGCGGTTCTGGGAGTCTCACCGGTTTACGGCCGGGCGTTCACACAGGAAGAAGATGAGCACTCGAAGCGAGTGGCAGTGCTCACTTACGGATTCGCTCAGAGTGCGTTTAGCGGAACGGCGCAGGCGCTCGGGCGCACGATTTTTCTCGACCGGACTCCGTACACTGTCATCGGCATCATGCCGCGGTCATTTTCGTTTCCCATAGGCGGATCGCGATTCAACGATCATCCGGCAGACGTCTTTGTGCCCGTTTCCTGGAGCAACGAGGACCGGCAACAAAATGTAAGCGGCTTTGACTACAGCATGGTCGCCCGTTTGGCCGCCAACGTGACGATTCCAGAGGCTAGCGCCGATGTGCACCGTTTACTCAGGCGCGTGGTCGAGAACTATCCTGCGAAGATGAGAGAGGCTCTCAGCCACATGTCGAAGTTTGCGCTGGAATCGCAGACCGTTCCGTTTCGGGAGGAGTTTACCGGCAATGTAGAGCGCCCGTTGTTGCTGCTCTTGGCGGCAGTGGGCATTGTGCTGCTGATTGGATGCGCCGATGTCGCGAATCTCATGTTTAGCCGCATGGTAGGGCGGCAGAGGGAGTTTGCACTCCGAACTGCGCTGGGCGCAGGACGCGGGCGCCTCGCCCGCCAGACGCTAATTGAGGGTCTCGTTCTTTCAGTAACGGGTGGCGCCATGGGATTCTGCCTCGCGTTCTGGACCTTGCCGCTGCTCGTTCGCTTCGCTCCCGACAATCTTCCCCGTTTAAGCGAAATCGGTTTGAACTGGCGGATGATGGCATTCGTGGCGGTCGTCGCGCTGCTAACGCCTTTCTTGTTCTGTCTGGGACCGATTGCACACACCTTTCGCTCCGGCCTCGTGAATCAGCTTCGCGGTGAGGGACGAACGACGACGCAAGGCAGGCATCAACGCGCGATGATGTCGGCAGCCGTGATTACCCAGTTCGCTCTTGCTTTTCTCCTGCTTACAACGGCGGGACTGCTGACGCGAAGCTTATTGAAGGCAACCGAAGCCGATCCCGGATTCCGTCCGGAGCACTTGATCAGCGCTCAGATTACCTTGCCGACCGCCGTTTACAAGACGCCTGCGCAGATTACGGGTTTCTTCGACCGCCTGCTTTCCGGGCTCAGTACACTGCCTGGCGTTCGCCAAACCGGCGCGATGTCCGATCTGCCGATGGGATCCACTTCCAACGTAATAATCTCGATTGAAGGCCAGGGCAAGAATACCGAAAGAGTGGACACCGTCTTCTGCCGTGGCAATGCACTGGAATTGCTCCGCGTTACACTGTTGCGCGGCCGTCTCTTGCAGCCGGAGGACCAGATCGGGAAGCCACACGCTGTTGTGATCTCCGAGGCGCTGGCCAAGCGTGTATGGCCGCACGGCGATCCGATTGGGAGACTTATTCGATTCGGTGTAGACATTCCGGATAACGGCGCCGCATGGTTGACCGTAGTTGGCGTGGTAGCGGATGTGAAGGCACGGCTCAACAGCGATACTCCCCGGTCGCTGCTGTTTATGACCTGGCCGGAATGGGTCAACCAGATGAATGTGGTCGTCCGAACATCAGGCGATCCGCTTTTGCTCGCAAGCGCAATCCGGCGCGAGATAAATAGGCTCGATCCCAGTCTTGCCGTGGGAAGGATTGAGACGGTCAACCAGGCACTCGAGAAATCATTGTCCGCTGAGCGTTTTCGGACCTGGCTGCTGATCTGTTTCGCAATTGCCGCGCTACTGTTGGCCATGCTGGGGATCGCTGGATTGCTCGCTTACAACACTGCCCAACGGACACACGAGTTTGGGGTCCGCATTGCTTTGGGAGCGGACCGCCGCGCTCTCTTGCTCCTAGTCTTGACGCGTTGTTTGCGATTATCCGGGACAGGTATCGCGGTTGGCCTGCCGGTATCCATCTTCGCGACCCGCGCTTTCGCTTCCCTGCTTTACGAGACGAGTCCCCATGATCTTGGAACCTTCATCGCCGTTCCTTCGATCTTGGCATTCGTTGCCTTAGGGGCCAGTATGTTTCCTGCTTGGCGCGCGGTCCATACGGACCCAATCATCGCTTTGCGAGCCGAATAGAGTGTAGTGATTCAAGCGTTCGTCTGCATTATGATTGGCTCGCCTTCAGCCAGGGCACGTGGGCAGCCAACGAAATGCTCGCGGCAGCGACTCCGAGTGAAACGTGATCCGTTCACGATCCATTACGATGGGCCACTTGCAGGTTCCGACAACGGTTGCGGCGAATTGCCCGATGGTTGCCGTCGGCCGGATCGTCGCCCACTCGCACAAAGCTCAGATCGATCGCGCCGCCCCGGCGACCTCGCAATTGGCCCCCAGACGGCGTTTGGGGAAATGACGCATCGGCCGGCTAACCGTCGCAAAATCGCGCCAGGCCGGGGGTGCGAGACATAGAAGTGAGAGGCGGGGGAATCAGGCGGCGCGGCTTTCGGCCCAAAAGTCTTCGAACCTCTGATTGAAACGGCAACAACGCAGAGCGATGATGGCGTTGGCTCCGCGTACGGTC
>JBEKNN010000392.1:0-7177 GCA_049522755.1 Bryobacteraceae bacterium
AGAGAGCAGCGAGGATGCGATCAGGTGCATGTCGATCCAGCCGACTCCAAGCCCCCAGAGCTTGCGGTCTTCGATCAGTTGCAGGATCTCGGCGTCCGTCGCGGTTTTGGCGCGCGGCAGCACGCCGAGATGGCGAAGTGTTTGCGAGCGCTCCGCGAGACGCCCACATGCCAGTTCGCCGCGAATCGCTGGATGCATCAGCAGCAGCCCGTGATCGAGAATCTCCTTAAGCGCTGGCTCACCCTTGCGAAAGTGCTGAACCCACACCGAAGTGTCCGCCAGGATCATCGTGCGGGTTGGGACCGGCGCCTCGGAATCGGCCGCAAGTCCGGCTGCGACCCGCCTAGCGCGGCCAGCCGCAGCGCCGCTTCCCGTGCGATGAGCGCTTCCAGGCCGGCGTGTACCAATGCAGTCTTTTCCTCGATGCCGGTGAGCTCACGCGCCCGCTCGACCAGTTCATCGTTGACGATTAACGTAGTCCTCATATGCATCAGTATGCATGATTTGATGCGTGGATGCAACCGGCTAGAAGTTCAGCCGCACCTTGAATTCGATAATGCGGGCGCCGGGATCGACCGTACCCGAGATATCGCGATACGCCGTGGTGACCTGGCCGAACGTGCTGCTGGTCGTATTGGAGCCAGGCAGGAAGTTAGTGAAGTTGAGAACGTCCAGGGCGCTGACCGCGATCTGTAATGTCACCTTCTCCTTGATTCGCGTGTTCTTCTGCAATTCCAGGTCGAAGTGGCGCTGCCATGGCAGGTAGATGAAATCCTGATATCCCATTTGGCCCGCCGCCGCCGGACTGATGTACGGCGCATTGGGATCTACCTGAGCGGGCGTCAAGCCGTTTTCCTGAAAGGCAGCTTCCGTGTTGTAGATCAGGTTGGTATTGTTGGAGCTGTTCAAACCCGCGGTTGAAGAGGACGAAGGCGGAGGCAGATAGTACACGATGCCGCCGTTCGGTCCGGCTTGGCTGGTTTTGTAGATGCCCATCATCGATTGCAATTGCGGCAAGGTGATATTGTGCAGCACCACGCCGCTCGAGTTGGTGTTGAATGTATCGAGGCCGCCCAATTCAATCGGCGTACCCGATTGCAACCTGACTACGCCCGAAATCTGCCAGCCGCCAATCAATTTTTTGGCCAACGCATTTCCGGGGCTAAAGGCCTTGCCCGGGCCGAGCGGCAGTTCGTAGATCCAATTGAACTTGATCGAGTTGCGGATGTCGTAGCCGGTGACCAGTTTATCCAGGCCCAGATTCCGAAGAGTGGTGGCATTGTCGGAGGTGTTACCGCCGCTGGCAATAGCGCCATCTGCCAGATTCTTCGCAAACTGATAACTGCCGGTGATGAATAAACCGCTCGTCATGCGATGATGAACCTCGATCTGCAGGGCATCGAAGTAAGAAGAGCCGTTGTTGGTTAGAAGTTCCGCGTTTCCGCCTCCCAGCGGATTGACTTGGAAGAGATTAGCGGCGTAGCCAGCAGCCGCGAGACTCGCCATTCGCGTAGTATTAGTGGCGATGGCGTTGGCGGCCGTGCCGGCCTGACCCAGCGTCAGGTAGCCGGCGGTGGTGGAGTCGGAGCACCCGACGCTGCCACAGGTTGAGGCGCCCAACGCCGTCGTGATCATCGGGATATTCACCTGGCCCGGCAGACCCTGGTTGCCGAAGTTGAGGACGTTGGTGTTCTGATAGATGTTGCCGCCGCGCGCGATCGTCAGGTTGTTCTGGGCTTCTTGGAATTGAGTGAGATAACCACTTGATTCGATATTGACCTCATTGAGGTTCATTTCGCGCCAGAGGTCGGTTCCGTGGTTGCCGGTATAGCGGATATCCACCGAAGTGTTGCGGTTGACCTCTCTCTGGAAACTGAAATTCCAGCTCTGCACGTAACCCATCTTGAGATTGGGGTCGATTCCGTAGACGGTGTTTCCCGCAGCGGCGGCGATCGGGTAGCTCGGCGTTGACGGAATGCTGGAGTCGCGCGAGGGAACGTTCGCCTGGCCTAGCGTCACGCTGCCGGCCGGTCCGAAAATTGTGGGATAAGTGGTTGGACTGATACTGGTGCTCTGCGTGATGCCTTGATTCGCGCCGTAAATAGAGGAGAAAACGTCCATGCCTTCGCGAACCGTGGCGATGGCATAACCGCCGCGCAATACCGATGCGCCCGTGTGGTGGCCAAAGATGGCGCCCATGAACCCATCCATAGCCGGCACGCTCCAGGCAAGACCTGCCGAAGGCGCCCAAACAGGTGGCGAGTTGTAAGGGTTGCTGACTGGCGTATAGACTGGCGGCTGACCTGGCGTGTAGCCCGGATTGAAGAGATTTCCCACGCCGGATATGCCCCAGATTCCGGCATAGCTCACTTCCGTGTAAAGATGATCCAGATTGACTAATGGGCCCTGCTTTTCGAGGCGCAGACCCGCCGTGACGGTGAGATTGGGAGCGACGCGCCACTGATCCTGGGCGAAGAATCCGTACTCGCGCATTTGGTCGCGGTCGATGGGGGCGCCTGGGCCGTACTGGTGATTGGTCTCGCTAAGCACAACGCTCTGGCTAATGGAAGACACGCGGCCCGTCACGTCGGCATAGAGATTGGCCGCCTGGCTTAGCTGCGTAGTTGAGGCGCCGGGGAAGTTAGCGGATGTGAAGAGATTGGTGCTGCCAGTGTCGATAGGATCGCCGGTCGCTATACCTAGAGTCATGCCCGGAAAAAGGCCGGAGCCCTCGACTTGCTGGTATAGGTTGATCTGGTCCCAGTTGCCGCCGAAACTAAACTGGTGGGTTCCCTTCACCCACGTCAATGTGTCTCCCACACTCTTAACCGGCGCGTTGCGGCGCTGAGGGTCCGAATTGGTAGTCACTCCCGAAAGGGTCGTCCCGGGGCTGGCGAAACTCGGCACATAGCCGCCCCAAGGCGAGAACATGCCGGGCGATATCAGGCCGAAAAATACAACGGTGCCGCCGTTCAAGCCGGTGCGGAGTTCGTTTACCAGCGTCGGCTTGATGGTGGAACGCAGAGAAATGGTACCGTCGAAGCGGTCACTGTACTGGCCGGTAACGACATTCGAGAAAAGCACCGCTCCGGTACCCGGGAAATCGGGCACGACGTTATTCAAAAAGTCCGGAACCGCGGCGTACCAGTTGTAGTTGTAGATGAAGGAAAGGACGTGCTTCTGAGTGACGTTATAGTCGATGCGGGCGGTGAAGAAGTCGCGCGCATCGTTTGACGCTGCCCAGGGCCCCGGCCGACTGCATCAAGGCGAAGGTTTTTGCCAGAGCGGGGTTGACAGTTGTGGAGTAAGGTATGCTGCCGGCGGGCAGGGACGGATTGGCCGCGGCTGCTAATGCAAGCACATTCACTTGTTGTGGGACGCCAGCCGCTGTGACGTAAGAGTAGATGCCGCTCGATGCGCTGGGCGTCAGATACGTGCGGCTGTACAGGTTCGAACCGGGTTCCCGATAGATTTCAACGTTGCCGAAGAAGAACAGCTTGTTCTTAATGATGGGTCCGCCGATGTGGCCGCCTTCCTGGTTCAGCTTGATGATGTCGCGCGGCAGACCCACCGAATTATTGAAGTAGTAGTTGGCGTCGAAATCGGTGTTTCGAACTTGCCAGAAGCCGCCGCCGTGCCATTGGTTGGTGCCCGAGCGGGTGACGAAGTTGATTTGTACTCCGCCCTGCGACGTGGCGTCGACGCCTGAGGCCGAGGAATTCATCGACACTTCCTGGAGCGAATCCACCGACGGCATGATGTAACTGAAATAGCCGTCGCTCGACTTCAGCATGTTGTCCTGTGTGTTCATGCCGTCGATGGTGATGTTCAACGCGCCCTTGGGCTCGCCGTTCACCGTGGAGCTGCGCGGGGTGGTAGGAGTGGAGGTGCCGGGGACGTCCACCAGCAGCTCTACGGCGTCGCGGGTGGCGAAAGGCAAGTCGGTGATTTGGCTGGTGGTGAGAGCGCTGGTCACTACCGCCGAGGTGGCCTGGATTATTTCGGCGCCGGCCGTGACCTCAACGGTTTCGGAAGTCTGGCCGACCTCCAATTTGACATTCACGGTACCGGGCACGCCAACGACGAGCGCGACGTTTTCGACCTGTTCGGCCTTGAAGCCGGCTTTGCTCACGGAAATCCGATAAGCGCCCGCGGGCAGGGACGGTATAGCGTACTGGCCCTTTTCGTTGGTAGTAGTGTCGAACTTGGCTCCTGTAGCCAATTCAACTGCTTGGACGGCGGCGGCAGGAACGATGGCGCCGGTGGGATCGGTCACGGTTCCGGTCACCGATGTAGTGATTATCTGAGCGAGCGCAACACTACCCACAAGCAGCAATGCTGCAAGCGAACGTTTCATTTTGTATACCCCAGAATTTGGTGTGCCTTCGATTCTATACCGACCGTGCGGCCGGAGCAAGAAAATATTTTGGATTGCGTAAATTAAAACTTCGCACAGCGCGCAGGGCGCCTGTGAATCGCCCGGGGGCCATCGCCGTTTGGTTCGAAGCGGCTCTGCGGGTCGGCCGGGATGCCGGACCGGTTGCCGGCGGAACGGCAGCAATGTCCGTACCAAAGGAAAAGGGCAGTGCCGGAGAATTACTCCGGGCCATGCCCCTGGAAATCCAGCTAGCGATTCGCGGATTGTTGACTACTCCGCCGATCTTTCCATAGCTGGTCGTGGCGCCGTCCAGATTCATCGCCGGGCTGGCGACCAGCGACGGATCGACGTTGAAGAAGCCGGGTCCGTGGAATGTCTTGCGCCCGGACGTTCCAAATCCGCCGGCGATGGGCTCCGAGAAGTTCGCGATCTGCGCCGGCGTGAAGTAATAAACGCCCGGGCCGATGCCTTTGTTGGAGGCGATCACGCTTCCGATATCGCGCGACCCTGTGTAATTCGCAACGCTATTGGTTAAAGCGTTAGAACTCCAGACGCACGCTCAGGTTGAAGGTACGGTTACCGGTGGCGGCCGTGATCAGGCCGAAGCTGGTGCTATCGATGTTCAGGCTTGGCGTGGTCCAGATCGGGTGGTTGAGCAGGTTGATGGCATCGGCGCGGAATTTCAATGTGAAGTTATGCTCCTTACTGATCAGGATGGACTTGGAGAGTTGCGCATTGAAGAGGAAAGTTCCCAGCCCCCGATAAGCCGTCGGACTCAAGCCGCCGAGAGTTCCCAGCGCGGGATTCTGCAATATGGTCTGTCCGCTCGCGTTTTGCACCGCAAAGAGAGCGCTCTGGCTTTGGAGGGACGAAGGCAGGCTCTTGGCGGATGGGTCGGTAACCTGGGTCAAATTGTTGAAATACTCGACGTTGTTTCCGACAATGTGGACGCTGCCGGCGGGCAGCGGTCCATTCGCTGCGGCCTCGGCGACGGTAGTGTTGTTGAAGGTGTAACCGGCGCTGTCGGTAAAGGTTGTGGGCGTGCCGGAGTACTTATCGAAGATGACGGCGGTCTGCCACCTCTCAACTACGCGCGCCATAGGTCCGTGGGTGGAACTCAGGTATTTCTTCCCCGGACCGAGTGGAACGTCGAAAATAGCGCTGCTGGTGATGACATTCGGGCGGTCGTAACTCAGCAAACGCTTATCCAAGTGATGGTTGCGATCGGTCTCATAGGCAGCAGTTTCGCTCTGTGAAGTGCCGTCGTAATCGCCCAGGGCCTTGCTGCGGACGTACGCGGTCTGAAGTTGGAAGCCATTAGAGAATCTCTTGTTCAGTTCCACCTGGCCCGAGTTATAAGTGGAATTGCTATCGTTGCTGATGTAATAAGCAGAGCCGAACTGCGGGTTAGCCGCAATCAGGTTCGGCGGCAGCCCGCCGTTCTTCAACAGACCGCCGCGGATGCCGGTAACAAATGTGTTGTACGCGATGAAATTCGCGAAACCGCCCACATTATTAGTCAGCAGATACGCGTTTAGGGTGGTATTTTGCCGGACCGCTTGAGAACCGGTAATGTTCACGCCATCCACCACGCCGACTCCGCTAATATTCAGTCCCTTGAAAATTTGGTTGAACAAGGGGGCGTTGCCTCCGGCGTCCGTGACTTCAAAGGCGTTCAGAATGCCGCTTTCAAATATATTGTTTTCGTTGATATTGGAACCGCGGTATAACTTGGTCCCCTTACTTCCGACATAGCGCAGGTCCAGCGTGAAACCTTTGCTGAGCTGCCGCCCGATCGACGTGTTCCAATTCTGGACGTAAGGCGTCTTCAATCCGCTATTGGCCGTCAGAATGGTCTGAGTGGAGGAGTTGGTGTCGTTAATGGGCACGGTGGCGAACGGCGCGCTGGTGGGATGCAGAGGCAGCGTCGAATTGACCAGATTCTGATAGCTTGGGGGCGCATACGCCACGGCGTTTTCGTATCCCGGCGCGCTATACCCGAAGATTTGATCCACCAGCACCAGCGTATTGCGCTCGTAGGCTATTCCGTATCCGGCCCGGAATACCGTCTTATCCTTGCCGAGCCATGGCAGCGACCACGAGAGACCGATGGTGGGCGCGAAGTTCTTATTGTTGTTATTCCAGGGGTTGACGCTCGGATTCGGCGAGTTCTTGCCGATGTATTCCAATTGCGTGAGGTTGTTGATGTTATACACGCCGGGGTTGAATAGAGCGCCTAAAGTGCTGCCCGATATTCCAAAAATATTGCTCGATCCGCCCACAATTCCGCCCATGTTGCCGTTGGCCGCAAAGGGAGTTCCATAGTAATCCCAACGCAAGCCGAAACTCAGGGTCAGGTTGCTCCGCGCCTTAAAGTCGTCTTGAAAGAAGGTACCCCACTCGCGTTCTTTCCAGGTGTGCTGGGCGTTCTGGCCGGGTAAGTATACAGGATTGTTTCCCGCCGTGGCGAAAAAATATTGGTTCTGGCTGGCAACGGAGCCGGCCAGTAAGGCGAGCAGGTTTCCCGCGGCTGTGCCGTTGGCGCCGATGCCCGAGATGGTGTTGATATTCTGCGTTCCGGTGCTGGCGGCCACGCCGAGAGTGACACGCGGGACCGCGTCGAAGGATACGTACGAATTGGCGGAAGTGTAGCGACGGTCGAGGCCAGACTTGAACGTATGCCGGCCGTGTAGCCATGTGATTCTGTCGCGAAATTCGTAGACGGGCGATGTGCGGCCCTGGGGGTCCTCAGCGGTACTGGTGCCAAGGAGACTGGTAACCGCGGTGGTGGTACCAACC
>JBEKNN010000393.1:0-7174 GCA_049522755.1 Bryobacteraceae bacterium
CGCATCTTTTTCAGGCAAGCGCGAGCCAGCGCCGCGATCTCGGGCGTGTACCTGTCTATGAAGCTTTGCAGGTCGCGCTCGGCAGAGGCGTCCTTCTTCCCAGCCGCTGAGGCGGCTTTCCTGGGCTTAGACGCCGCCATTACAGGTTCACCGTCAAGCCCCGCCCTTGCTCCCGCGCTCTGCGGTAAACCAGGTCGGCCGCCGTCAAGTCCTCAATCGCCAGTCCCAGTGACTTATACAATGTCACTTCCTCCGCCGAACGCCGCCCCGGTTTTCGGCCGCAAACGACTTCGCCCAATTCGGCGCGGATGTGCTCGGCGCCATGTGGAATCACGTCGCCCGACTCCTTCACCGCCGCGGCGCGCGAATCCACGAACAGCGCGGCGCGCGCCACCAACGCCGGATCGATCTCCCGCTGCGACGGGCGGCACGCGCCAATCGCAATCACGTGCGCGCCGTCCGCAACCCACGCGCTGTCGATAGCGGGCGTCACCGCGCTGGTCGCGATCAGCACCACGTCGGCGCCGCGAACCGCGTCCGCCGCCGATCGAGCTGGCTGCACCTGGCTCGCCGGAGCCGCCGCGAATTCCCGCAAATGCTCCGGCGTTGGGCTCCAGGCGCGAATCTCCCGGAACGGCCGCACCAGCGGCAATGCCGCCAAGTGGCTGCGCGCTTGCACGCCCGAGCCTAGAATCGCCAGTATCGCGGCATCCTCCCGCGCCAGATGGCGCACGGATACCGCCGATGCCGCGGCGGTCCGCAGTTCCGTGATGTAGCGGCCGTCCATCACTGCCGTCAGCTCGCCGGTCTCGGGATCGAAAAGCGAGATCGCCGCGAGATGCGTGTGCAGGCCGCGCGCAGCGTTTTCCGGGAAGACGGTCACCAGTTTGGCGCCCAGAATTCCATGCGCGCCGTCATACGCGGGCATGGACGCGAAGAAGGTGCGGTCGTGGACTTCGATGGCTGTTCGAACCGGCTGATCCACCTTGCCGGTGGAAAACGCCACCAGCGCCGATTCCATGGCGCCGATCAGCTCCGGCAAGGAAAGTACCGCGCGCACGTCCTGCTCGGCGAGCCACAGCGGCACGGCTAATCGAACTCCATCACCGGCGCCGACTGCTCCGCGCCCACGCGGCCGGCTTGAAATCTCCGCGTGAAAGTAGTTCTCGGCGCGCACCGGGCAGCCCGCCAGACGGCGCAGCATGGCGATCTGCCCCACGTGCGTCAGCGCGTCGGCAACCGGCGCCTGGAACAGTTTCTCCGCCCGGCATCCAAGCGGCTCGCCCGATGCCAGCCGGCGGTCGAATGCTTCCAGCGCCGCGAAGAAGCGCACCATGCCGGCTTCCCATTCCAGGGCCGGCGAATCGCGCCATTCGTGACTCCCATCCGCCAGACGCACGGCCCAATCGAACAGATCGCCCATATGCGCCAGGATTTCACCCGGCATTCTGGACCCGGGGGCCGCGCAATAGCCCGCGAAGTCCGCCGGCGCGCCCCGCATTGCCTTATCGGCGCGATACGCCAGGGCCGCCACGGTATGCCGCAGCATCGTAATCTCATCGCTCATCGTGACTTCGTCGCTCATTATGCCCTCCCAAAATCGATGAAGCCGCGCTCCGGATCCGCGGCGAGCAGCTTGACGCGCAGCCGGTCGCCTACGTCGAGCCCCTCTTCGCCGCGCATTACGCGGCCTTCCACCGGCGGATCGAGCACGCGCACGAACACGCCCTTGGGTGTTGCGCCCGTGACCACCGCGGAAAACGTCTGCCCCACGCGCGGGGCCAGCGCCACCGCCGCCATGCGCTTCAGCATGTTCCGCTGCACCTTGCGCGCGGCGTCTTCCTTCAACGTGCAATTGCTTGCGATGCGGTCCAGCTCTCCATCGGTGTAGGGAGCCGGCGCGTGCGCCAACAGCGCCTTCACCAGCCGCTGCGCCACCAGGTCGGCAAAGCGGCGGTTCGGCGCGGTGGAATGCGTGTAGTCGTGCGCCGCCAATCCAAAATGGCCCTGCGCGCCGCCGCCGGGGCTCGAGCGCACGTACTCGCCTGGCCCCATGAGCTTCAACACGGAAAGTGAAAGGTCCTCGTAGTGCACCGGGTCGGCAGCCTTGCGGCTAACCAGAAAGGCGTCGAGCGCGCCTGCGTCGGGCTCGTGCGGCAGCTTCGCGCCCAAGCCTGCGGCCAGCGCAACGATGCGCGCCCAGCGCTCCGGCGCCTTCACCACGCGGCGTATGGACGATACCCCCGCCGCCTGCAAGCTCCGCGCCATGGTCTCATTCGCCGCGATCATGAAATCTTCGATCAGATGCGCCGCCCGGTTGGAGACGCGCGCCGCGATCGCCGTTACGCGGCCGTCCGTCATCACCGGCTCCGCCTCTATGCGGTCGAAGGTCAATGCGCCTAGCCGGTGCCGCGCCTCGCGCAGCTTTAGCGCGGCTTCGTCCTGCAGTTTGAGCTGCGCCTGCAACTCCGGCGACGCTGCAACTTTCGCGGGAGCGGCGGCCGAGCCTTCCAGCCACGCGCCCACGCCGTTATACGTCAACTGGGCGTGGTTGCGCACCCGCGCCCGGTAAAAGGCCGTAGAGCCGAACGACCCATCGCTCGCCACCGCGAATTCGATCACCACGGACGCGCGCTCGCCGCCTTCCGATAGCGACGTCAGATCGGTAGAGAGCCGCTCCGGCAACATGGGGAAGGTGTGCACGCCGGCGTAGACGGTGGTGGTCTCCTGCGCCGCGTAGCGGTCGACGGGCGTCCCCTTGGCAACCGCGGAATCGACATCGGCGATGGCCACCAGCACGCGGATCTTATCGCCCGCGCGCTCGGCCCATTCGATTTGATCGAGGTCGCGCGAATCGTCGTTGTCGATGGATGACCACAGCAGGCCGGTGAGGTCGCGCAAGCTCGCATCCGGCTGTACGTGGATGCCTTGCGCCTGTTGCATCGCATCGGCGGGGATATCGGGCGCGAAACCCTGGTCGATCATTTCCCGGCGCGACGCGGCCACCAGGTCGAAACTGTCTTGAGGCATGAAATTCGAGGGTAGCAAAACAGCGGCGGCGGAACGCGGCTTAATCGACGCGCGGCCTATGGAAGCGGAGCTCGCATACGGTGCACCGGTACGGAATGCACCCGAACACATGGTAAAGAAAATCGCCAACGCCCCGCTGTTTGGATTTGTTGATGTAGATGGCGCCGCAGCGCGGGCAGATGTTCTTGTGCCCCATGCTCAGGTAGATGAAATAGAGGCTACGGAAGATCTGAAACAAAATCGCCAAAACTAAAAGGCCCAGGGCGATTTGGTATCGAATCCGCATGCAGGTTTGCTCTGCGATCTCAGGGCTTTCCCATTGGGACGCTGGAAACCAAAGTATACCGCGCTAAGCGCTCAGATTGTGGCTCTACCCGCCCCCGAATTAGTCCAGTTACGTATAGTACCAAAGCTATAGAAGGTACTGCAAAGAGTACTACCGCCGCAGGTAAGGCTGGCACCGATCTGGAAGCGCCCGAAAGATTCCAGGTTTGCCCGGCAAATGAGCCGGCGATGCAGCCCGCCGGCTCCTTAGGCGCCCATCCCAGCGCGTTGCGCGCCGCGGTTGAGCTGGCTGGGGCGAGACTGCGCCGGAATCGGGAATCACGCGTTGGCTTGGCTATATTGCGTCGCAATACGCCGTGTTACGATTCTCGTACCTCTGCGCGGCCACCACAAAAACGTGTTGGGCTTGACCAATCGCGTTCCCTTCGAGAGTCGAATCCAGTTGGGGAATCGCAGTTCCCAACTCCTTCGCCGTTGCCGCTGGGTGGGCGTTGAGATATGCCGCTACCCAATCCGCCATCAGCGACCATTCGCGATCCTGCAGGGCGGGCGCGCTCGGATCTCCGTCGAGACCGAAACCATCTGAGTATGCACGCAGAGGCTCGGCGTTCTTAAGGAACGCCTGCTTGATTTCGTCCGCAGGATCGGCCGCCCCAAAAACAACTGGGGCTCAGGCAAAGCGCAAAACCGCCAGGCGCTGAGCCCCAGGTTTCATGACGTGGCGCGCGACTGCCGAAGCGCGTTCACACGATTGTGAACGCTGCACGCAGGAGTGCGTGCGCCACACACAAGGGCTACGAGTCCCAAGTTTCATGGGCACTGAGACTGAGCCCCAGATATCAAGCTGAAGCAGCCTGATTTAGAACGTAAACAGCAGCGTCCCAGGCGCCGGCGCGACCACGGGCGCTCCCTCCGGAGCTCCGGCCGTCACAGCTACTTCGCCTTCGCCGTCGATTTTGCGGTAGAAGATGCCGGTATCGCCCAGGTAAACTTCCAGCTCCGAAGGACGCGGCAGCGTGCCCTGAATCAGCGCCTCCGACAGCGGATCTTCGATGTACTTCTGCAAGGCGCGCCGCAATGGACGCGCGCCGTAACTGCGGTCGCCGCAGGTCTTATCCAGGATGTATTTCGAGGCCTGCGGCGTGAGGTGGATCTTCACCTGCTTCGCAACCAGGTTGAGGTTCACCGAATTCACCAGCAGGTCCATGATCTTGATCAGATCGTCGTCGGTCAGCGAGGTGAACAGGATCACTTCATCCAGGCGGTTCAGAAACTCGGGATTGAACGCCTTCTTGACTTCGCTGCGCACCTGCTCTTCGATCTTGCCCGGAATGCCATCCACATCGGGGGCCGAGAAGCCCAGATGCCCGCGCTTTTCGAGGAAGCGCGCGCCCAGGTTCGACGTCATGATGATGATGGTGTTTTTAAAATCCACCTGGTTGCCCAGGCCGTCGGTCAACTGGCCGTCTTCAAAAACCTGCAGCAAAATGTTGTAAATATCCGGGTGCGCCTTCTCGATTTCGTCGAGCAGAATGATGGAATATGGATTCCGCTTGACGCGCTCGGTAAGCTGGCCGCCCTCTTCGTAACCCACATATCCGGGAGGCGAGCCGATCAGCTTCGAAACCGAATGCTTCTCCATGTATTCGGACATGTCGAAGCGAATCAGGCTCTTCTCGCTGCCGAACAGGAACGAGGCCAGCGCGCGCGCCACTTCGGTTTTACCCACGCCAGTGGGACCCAGGAACAGGAACGATCCGGCGGGACGGCTGGTCGATTTCAAGCCCGCGCGCGAGCGGCGAATGGCGCGGGAGAGCGCGGAAATCGCTTTTTCCTGGCTGATGATGCGCTTGTGCAGCTCTTCTTCAATGCGCAGCAGCTTGGCGATCTCTTCTTCTTTAATCGCCGTCATGGGAACGCCGGTCCAGCGCGCCACCACGTCTTCGATATCGTCCTTGGTCACGCAGCCGGTGGAAGAATCGTCCAGGTTATACTTCTCGCGCAACTGGCGCATGTTCTCGCGCTCTTTGCGTTCTTCGTCGGAATAGAAGCGCGCTTTCTCGAACTCGTGGTTGGCAATGGCGTTCTCCATGCGATGCACGATGAACTTGATGCGCTTCTGGATGTCGGCCAGGTCGGCGGGAAGCGTGGTCTGGCGCAGCTTCACGCGCGCGCCCGCTTCGTCGATGAGATCGATGGCCTTGTCGGGCAGAAAACGGTCGGGAATGTAGCGGCTGCTGGTGAAGACTGCGGTCTCCACGGCTTCATCGGTGTATGCCACGGCGTGAAACTTCTCGTAGCGGTCCTTGATGCCGAACAGAATCTTGATGGCGTCGGCTTCGTTGGGCGGCGGAACCTTGACGGCCTGGAAGCGGCGCTCGAGCGACCGGTCTTTCTCGATGGATTTGCGGAATTCCGCCGGCGTGGTGGCGCCAATGCACTGGATCTCGCCGCGCGACAGCGCCGGCTTCAAGATGTTGGCGGCGTCCAGCGACCCTTCGGCCGAGCCCGCGCCCACCAAGGTGTGAAGCTCATCGATGAAGATGATGGCGTTCTGATTCTCCATCAGCTCTTTCATGATGGTCTTGAGCCGCTCCTCGAACTGGCCGCGGTACTTGGTGCCGGCCACGATGAGCGAAAGATCGAGCGCCAGGATGCGCTTATCGGCCAGGAACGAGGGCACGTCGCCCTCGGCGATGCGCTGCGCGAGGCCTTCCACAATGGCGGTCTTGCCCACGCCCGGCTCGCCGATCAGCACCGGGTTGTTCTTGGTGCGGCGACAAAGAATCTGCACCACGCGCTCCAGCTCATAGTCGCGGCCGATCAGCGGGTCGAGGTTGCTATCCATGGCGGCCTGCGTGAGGTCGCGGCTGAACTCCGTGAGCAGCGAGCTTTCCTTGGGCCGCTGCGCCACCTTTTCGCTCTGCGAACGCGCGAGCTCCTCACGGATGGAGGAGAGCCGCAGCCCGCGCTCGTGCAGGATCTCTGCCGCGAAGCATTTCTCTTCGCGCAGCAGCCCCAGCAGCAGGTGTTCGGTGCCGATGTGCTTGTGATTCAGGCGCTCGGCCTCTTCGGCCCCGTACGCCAGAACGCGCTTACACTCATGACTCAGGGGCAGATCTACCGAGGTGGAAACCTTCTCCCGGATGGTGGTGTGCCCTTCAATTTGCTTGCGGATGGATTCCACGGCCGCGTGCGAGCGCAAAAAGCGGTTCGCCAGCGCCTTATCCTCCCGCAAGAGCCCCAGCAGCAGATGCTCGGTTTCGATGTACGGGCTGCCGAATTGGCTAGCTTCGTACCGCGCGAAGAAAATCACTCTTCGCGCCTTCTCCGTGTAGCGCTCAAACATAATTAGTGTGACGCCCCCAATACTCTTAAAGATACTCCGGCCCGCTAAAAGGTTGCGGACCGATTACAAATCCTGGAGCGAACGCTCCATTTTCCATACTTAATACGCGGTGACACCGCCGCGCAAACGACATGTTGTGCGTGACAAAAACCGACGTAAGGCTATGCGAACGGTGCAGGCCTTCCAGCAACTCGAAGATCATCTCGCCAGTCCTGAAATCGAGGTTGCCGGTAGGCTCATCGGCCAGCAAAACCGAAGGCCGGCCCACCAAGGCCCGGGCCAGCACCACCCGCTGCTGTTCTCCGCCCGAAAGTTCGCCCGCGCGATGCGGCGCCCGCGCGCGCAACCCAACTTCATCCAGCCTGGCAAACGCCTCCGATGCGGCTTCCGCCTGGGAAACGCCTCGGATCAGCAGTGGCATCATCACGTTCTCAAGCGCCGTGAACTCAGGCAGCAGGTAGTGGATCTGCCAGACAAATCCGATTTCCCGATTGCGAAAATCCGCCCTTT
>JBEKNN010000394.1:0-7174 GCA_049522755.1 Bryobacteraceae bacterium
AGTAACCACAGAGGTCGCGGCCGGCAGCCAGGATTGTCTCCCCCCCACTCGCGCCGTGACCGTGAGATTCAGTAAATGCCGGGAGACCGCGTCCTAACGAGGCGCTCTGGGTCCGGGTCCGATCAGAGCCGCGACCGTCAGAAGTCAACACCAGCCGAAAACCGGCTCCCCAAGATCGGTGAAGCACCCTGAAGCACCCTCCATAGCATTGACCAACTGGAAACGATGTGCTAGCGTGGAAACTTCCTGAGGTGCTCGTCAGTAAGGCGAGTGAAAAGGGAAGCGGGTGAAAATCCCGCACGGTCCCGCCACTGTAAGCAGCGAGCGGCCGGCGCACCAGGCCACTGTCCGTCGGGATGGGAAGGCAAGCCGGTTGAGCAATGACCTGCGAGTCAGGAGACCTGCCTCGGGTGAATTGAGCGCTATGCTTCCCGTGAAAGCAGATCGTGCAGAAGGCAACCTCATTTCGCAGGTTGTTTCCTCCGGTTTTTCCCTATTCACTTTCGCTCTGAGGCGTGCGCGGTTCTTCGAATTGAGGCCCGGATTCCTCGGCGATGTTGACACTGATTCTTGGCGGCGCTAGAAGCGGCAAATCCCGTCTGGCCCAGCGTCTGGCAGCCCCAGCCGGACGCGTCAGCTATGTCGCCACGGCCCAACCCGGACACGACCCGGAGATGGCGGCGCGCATTGAGCGGCACCGCGCCGACCGGCCAATCACATGGCGCACTATTGAAGAGCCTCTGGCGTTGGCCCACGTGGTAGAGAGAGCGGCAAGTGAGACTGATGCCATTCTGGTCGATTGTCTGACGCTCTGGCTCAGCAATCTGTTCTGGGAGCATCGGGACTGCGCGCCGCTGCAAGTGGAAGCTGCCGCGCGCAGTGAACTCCAGCGGATCGCCGCCGCGGCTCGGCAGTGTCACATCATTCTGGTTTCCAATGAGCTCGGTTGCGGAACCGTTCCGGAGGCCGCCGTGACTCGCGGCTTCAGAGACACTCAAGGCTTGTTGAACCAATGGGCCGCCGAGGCCGCAGATGAGGTGATCCTCAGTGTCGCCGGGCTGCCGCTCTATCTGAAGACTGCTTCGCACCGTAAGGATACCCAATGAGTGTTCCACGCATCGTGGTCGCAGGAACACACAGCGGCGTAGGTAAGACTACGGTCGCAACCGGAATCATGGCCGCACTTCACAGACGCAGTCTTAGGGTGCAAGGCTTCAAGGTTGGGCCCGATTTCATCGATCCTACCTTTCATCACGCCGCGACTGGGCGGCCGAGTCACAACCTGGATGGATGGATGCTATCGCGCGAAACCAATCTCGACCTCTTCGCGCACGCCATTAATGACGCCGAGGCCGATGTCGCTGTCATCGAAGGAGTCATGGGACTCTTTGATGGGAAAGGCTCGCCGTCACTGTCGGGGTCACTGTCCGGGACAACGGCCGAAATGGCCATCTGGTTGGACGCGGCGGTGGTTCTGGTGCTGGATGCTTCGGCTATGGCGGGGAGTGCCGCCGCAATCGTACACGGCTTCGATACCATGGTCCCCGAGCTCCAGTTATCGGCGGTAGTGTGCAATAAGGTAGCGAGTGACAAGCACTACGGTTACCTGCGCGATGCGATTGCCGCGCACTGCCGTCTAGCGCTGCTTGGCTATCTTCCTCGCGATGCAAGCTTCTCGATGCCCGAACGGCATCTGGGGCTTCATCTTGCGGATGAGACGCTGACGGAGGATCGTCTTGACCGGCTGGCGGCGTGGATTGAATCCCATCTGGACCTCGATCGCTTGCTGGAGTTAAGCGCGCGTCCCAAGACTCCAGTGACTCCGCCGAAAGCGCCTGCGCGAAAGCCCGAGCGTGTTCGCATTGGCATCGCCCGTGACGCTGCCTTTTGCTTTTACTATCACGACAATCTGCAACTGCTGCGCGCGCTGGGTGCGGAACTCATCGATTTCAGCCCGGTTGCCGACTGTATGCTCCCCCCGAACCTGGATGGGATCTATCTCGGCGGTGGATACCCGGAATTGCACGCGGAAGCTCTCTCGGCGAACGAGCCCATGCGAAGTGCAATCGCGGAATTCGTCGCGAACGATGCGCCGGTTTATGCCGAGTGCGGCGGCTTCATGTACCTGACACAGGCGATTGTCGACCTATCGGGGCGAAGCTGGCCGATGGCCGGAATCTTCCCCACCAGCGCACGTATGCAGAAACGCCTGGCGAAGCTGGGCTACATCGAAGTCGAGAATTGCGAGGCGGAGGGCTGGCTATCCCCGGGAGAATGCGCCAGGGGACACGAGTTCCGTTACTCTGTCATCGATCCCATGCCGGAAACTATCCGCCGCGTTTACAAGGACCCGGCGGAAGGCTATCGCGTGGGGTCGGTCCTGGGCAGCTACATCCATCTTCACTTTCTCTCTTGTCCAAACTTCGTCGCAGGATTCGTTCGCGATTGCGCCCAGCGGCGCGTTGAAAATACAAAATGACTAAGTCCTCTTTACTATTGTTAATCACGCTGACAATCGTTGGCACGGCAGTCAATGCACAGTCCGGCGCATCCATTACCGGGACAGTGAAAGATCCGCAAGGGCAGCCAATTCCCGGAGCCACTCTCACTCTGTTTTCAAGCACCGGCGCCGCGGGCAGCGCCACCACCAGCGACTCCGCGGGCGGCTACCGCTTCGAGGGTTTGCCCAAGGGCGACTACCTGCTCCGCGCCGCGGCTCCCGGTTTTGCGCTGTTTCTCGTCGAGGATATCCACCTCAGCGCCGGCGCGGTCGAGACGCGGGAGGTCGCTCTTCAAGTCTCCGGAGTGCGCGAGCAAGTGGTAGTCACTGCATCTGGAACGCCGCAACTGCCCGAGCACGTATCCAAAGCGACTACCGTAATCGACCAGGCCGAAGCCGACGCTCGCGATGTCTCGGCTCTCTCCGACGTGGTTGCTCTTACGCCTGGCGTGCGCGTGCAACAACTCGGCGGACCGGGGTCCTTCACCACGATCCAGATCCGCGGGCTTCGCGATCAGGACACCGCGGTGCTGGTGGACGGCCTGAGATTGCGGGATGCTTCGGCCACACAGGCAGATGCGTCGGGATTGATCGAAGACCTGATGTTCACGGACGCCAATCAGGTGGAAGTGATGCGCGGCTCCGGGTCGTCGCTTTATGGGACGAACGCGATAGGCGGAGTGATCAACGTGATTACGGACGAAGGTGGCGGGCGCACGCGGGGAAGCGTATTGTTAGAAGGCGGATCTCTGGGCGCTTTTCGCGGAAGAGCGCAACTCTCGGGTGGATTCCACAACGACCGGATCGAGTACAGTCTGGGAGTGACGGAAACCGATGTCACCAGCGGGCTCAATGGAGACGCTCCGTTCCGCAACACCAGCACCCAAGGGCGAGTGACCTTTCACCTTTCGCCGTCGCTCCGCCTCACTGCGCGTCTCTACGGCGCCGATTCCTTCAGCAAGGTCCTTGGAGAGCCGGATCTTCTCGGCTCACCGTCGGGACTTGGAATTGTCAATGCGATCCCGCTTTCCCCGACGCTGGTCAAGCTCTACCAAAACGGAACTCCGCTCTCGCAGCTCAATACCGGCAACGCGACCTTCATTCCTGCGCCCGACGACCCCGATTCCACGCGCGACGCACGTTATGTCACAGCCGCCCTCATCCTGAACGGGCAGGCTGCGCCGTCACTCGATTACTCGGCGAGTTACCAGCTGGTTTCGAACGGACGCCGCTATGGTAACGGACCCGCCGGAGTGGATTATCAAGCGGACAGCAGCACGCGTTCGCTCTACGACGGGCGCATCCAGACGGCGGACGCGCAGTTTCACTACCATCTGGGCCGCTTCAACCTGCTCAGTGGAGGCTACGAATTCGAAACTGAGACTTACGCCAACGACAACACGCAACAGTTCGTTCCCGCCGCCACTAACGCGATAAATGTCACACAGCGAAGTAACTCTGTTTTTGTTCAGGACCAGATGCGGTTTCTCGGCGACCGCCTCCAGATTTCCGGCGCATTCCGGGCGCAGTTCTTCGCGCTGGATAGCCCGATGTTCAGCCCCTTGGCGTCGGCGCCATATCAAGGGATCGCGTTTCCCTCGCCCACGCCCGCGTACACCGGCGACTCCTCTGTCGCATATTTCTTTCGCAAATCGGAGACGAAACTGCGCGCGCACGCTGGCCGCGGCTATCGCGCGCCTTCGCTGTTCGAAAGGTTCGGAACCGGCTTCGATCCGGTTTACGGCTATTCGGTTTACGGCGATCCACGCCTGAAACCCGAGCACTCCACCGGTATCGATGCCGGCGTCGACCAGACTTTCTTCAAGGGTCGCCTTAAGACTTCGGCGACCTACTTTTATACCTGGCTTGAAAACGTCATTAACTTCGATACGTCCGGCTTGATCGACCCAGCCACTGACCCGTTCGGCCGCTCCGTCGGTTATCTGAACACAAAAGGCGGAATTTCCCGCGGCATCGAAACCAGCGCGGCCGTGGCTCCAGTTCGCTCAGTCAAAGTAACCGCCGCTTACACCTACGTAAACGCGATTGAGCGCACTCCGATAGTCGGCGATGTGCTGCAAACTTTTGTTATTCCCAAAAACCAATTCTCGCTGCTGGTGACGGAACAAGCGACGTCGCGGCTGATGCTGACGTTCGACACACTCGCATCCAGCAGCTATCTGGCGCCGGTTTACGGCGATGTAGTCACTCAGACCTATCGCTTCAATGGGATTCACAAGGTGAACCTGGGAGCCAGTTATCGGATTCCGATCGGCGAGTACCGGGCCATCCGCTTTTTCGTGCGGGCGGATAATATTTTCAACCAGACATATTTTGAAAGCGGATTTCTCACACCGGGTCGAACGGCGTCGAGCGGGCTACAATACGAGTTTTGACATGCGACGCGCGTTACTTTTCACTCTATCTTTCGCGCTCTGCGCCGCCGGCGCGGACATGCCGCAGCGGATTGTCTCTTTGTCCCCGGATTTGACGGAAATACTCTATGGCGTGGGAGCCTTCAATCGCGTCGTGGGCGTATCCAATTATGAAACGTATCCTCCAGAGGCCGCGAAGCTTCCCAGCCTCGGTCAACTGCACAATCCTAATTTGGAAAAACTCACCGCGCTGCGTCCCGACCTGGTTGTCATCAATAACGCGCAAGCTCCCTTCCTCGAGGATACGCTGAAGGAACTAGGACTCCGAGTTCTGCAGACGTCCAATCGGTCCATCAAGGAAGTGCTCGCCTCGATGATCGCTATCGGACACGCTACGGGCAACGATGTCGAGGCCGCCAAACTATCAGCAGCTACGCGTGAAGCGCTCGATCGCGTCGCGCGCAAAACAGACCGTCTTCCTAAGCCGCGAGTGGTGCTGATTGTCAATCGGACGCCAGGAACCCTGCGCGATCTGAGCACTGCCACCGAGGGGAGCTTCCTCGCGGAGCTTGTCGAGATCGCGGGAGGCCGCATAGTCGTACAGCCTGCTAAGAGCGGATACGGAAGGCTGGCCAAGGAGGACCTGCTCGCCATCGACCCCGACATTATCCTCGACTTCATTCACGGACCGAAGAGCCGTTTCGCCGGCGATCCGGTAGAAGCGTGGCGTGAGATGCCCGAATTGAAAGCCGTGCGGGCGCATCGCATCCATGGCGTGAATGAGGACTTCGTGCCGCATGCCTCGCAGCGCATCGTGCAGACAGCCGTGCTTTTCGCTAAGCTGATACATCCCGAGATCGAGTGATGCCGCAAGCCTGGTTCGAAGCCTGCCATCTCGACTATGCCTACGCCAACGCCTCGTTAGTGGTGCGGAGTGTCAGCCTGGCTTCAACTCCAGGGTGCATGACGGCGGTGATCGGCGCCAATGGTTCCGGAAAATCCACGCTGATCCGAATGCTGGCTGGGTTGCTGAAGCCGCTGGCCGGAACCATTCTGCTCGACGGCGTGGCATTGGATGATTGGCAGCCGCGATTGCGCGCGCGCGAAATTGCCTATGTGCCGCAATCGACGACGACGGCTTTCCCCTTTCGCGTGATCGACCTGGTCTTGAGCGGCCGGACGCCGCACACGCTCAGGTTTCGCTTTGAGAGCGCGCATGACTCGGAGATAGCCATGGAGGCGCTGGATACTGTTGGAGCCGCGCATCTCGCAGGGAGGTCCTTTATCAGTCTGTCGGGTGGCGAGCGGCAAATGGTGATTCTAGCGCGCGCGCTGGCTCAGGAGCCGCGATTACTGTTGCTCGACGAGCCTTCGTCGTCGCTCGATCTGAAGCACCGCGCGGATTTTATCCGGACACTTGCGCGGTTACGAGATACAAAGCGTCTCAGCGTTATCATGATCACTCACGATTTGCAGTTGACCGGCCCGTTCGACCAGGTTCTGGCGCTACGCTGCGGAGAAGTGACCGCGGCGGGACGGCCGGATGAAGTTCTCCGCGCCCATCTGCTCCGCGAGGTCTATGGCGATCCAAACGTGCGCACGCAGCGGATGGGAGATCAGACACTGGTATGGGTGGAGTTATAACAGTGCAAACCAGGACGGCCCAAACCGGAACGGTCCAAATACCTGTGCTCCCGGCGCCGGTGGGTGCGCGAGTCATAAAGGCGTTGGCCATTTTGACGCTTGTCTTGCTCGCATCCGTCGCAGTGGGCCTGGCGGTGGGCAGCCAACGGATCCACCCGTCCAGTCTCTTCGCCGATTCCTTTTCGCGCACACTGTTCTTCCGGCTTCGGCTGCCCCGCGTATTGATGGGCATGGTGATTGGCGCCTCACTCGCGGTCACAGGCGGCGCTCTTCAGGCGCTCTTCCGGAATCCCCTCGCCGACCCCTACACTTTAGGCGTGTCGGGAGGCGGAGCGCTGGGAGCGAGCATCGCGATTGCGCTGGGGTGGAGCGCGCGTGTTGCGGGCATCCCTCTGATATTCGCGGCTTCGTTCGCGGGCGCGATGCTAGCTGTCTCTTTAGTGAGGACCATCGCTCTCACCGGAACAGTAGTACTGCCTGGAGCGCTGTTACTCTCTGGCGTGGTAGTAAATCTGATCACTGCCGCCGGCGTACTGACTGTACAATATCTCACTGACCCCACCAGTGCGTTGCGCATCCTTCGCTGGTTGATCGGGAGCCTCGACGTAGTCGGGCTTGATCCCATTGGACGAATGCTTCTGGTACTGGCGCCGGC
>JBEKNN010000395.1:0-7163 GCA_049522755.1 Bryobacteraceae bacterium
GAAACTACCGGAAGAGGAGCGTCTACAATCGCTGCGTTCCTGCGCGCCGCCGCACGGGGGCTCGTCGATTCAACGAGCGAGCCGCTGATCATCATCGATGAATCGTCCATGCTGGATCTGCCGATCACATACGGTCTTGTCCGCGCTCTACCGGCACGCGCGCGCTTGTTGCTGGTTGGCGATCCATATCAACTGCCGCCGATCGGTTTCGGTCTCATTTTCCAGGTTCTGGCCGTCAGTCCGAGTGTGCCGAGGGTGGAGCTCGTCGATATTCACCGGCAGGCTATGTCGAGTGGCATTCCACAGATCGCGGATACGGTCCGGCACGGCGTGGCCCCTCGTTTGCCGGACTTCGCCGGCCGCGCTTACGGCGTGAACTTTATCGACGCGGCGGATGATGCCGTCACGGACAACGTGCTGCGGGTGCTCACGGCCTGGAAGGAATGTGATGATGTCCAAACCCTCGGTGTCGTCAAGCGCGGAGCCAACGGCATCCGCGCCATCAACGCGACCATGCATGCGTATGCGGCCGCCACGAGAAAGAAGCTGGAGGGATGGGATCTCGCCGAGGGAGAGCCAATCATTTATCTGACGAATGATTACCAGAAAGGGCTGTGGAACGGGTCACTGGGCAGAATCGATCGCGTGATGGTCTCCGCCGGGAGGCGGGCCCTGTCTTGTTCCCTCGATGGCACGGAGCACGTACTTGTAGAAGAGGATTTCCAGCATGTGGACCTGGCCTATGCAATCACGGTTCACAAAGCGCAGGGCAGCCAGTTCAAAAGAGTGATCGTCCCTGTAACGCGGAGCCGCTTATTAGACCGTGCGCTGATCTACACGGCATTGACACGGGGCATCGAACAGGTTGTGTTCATCGGAGACAGGCACGCCTTCGACCGGGCGATCATCGCGGAGCCTCATTCGCAGGAACGCCAGGTCGGCTTCTCGGTGTAGCGCCTCGGGCGGCGGGCGCGGAGGCGAGCAGACCAGGAGGCGGCCCGAAGGCCGCCATCCACTCCAGGCTTGAGTCGGCGCTCGGGGTCGGGGGGCGGAGCCACCCATCATGGCAAGGGACTCGTCCTCATTCTCCGGCGCGGGAACACATCCGAATCCGAGGCCGAGGCTCAGGCCTGGTGAATCGCCTTGACGGCTAACTGTGGCTCGTACGCGATGATCCTCAAGAGGGCTGCCGCCGGTCCGGTTGGACGGCGGCGATCCTGCTCCCAGTTCTGCAACGTCTTCACGCTTACGCCAATCAGCCGCGCGAACTCCGACTGTGAGAGGCTGGTTCGCTCGCGAATCGCCCGGATCCCGGAAGACCCGACTTCAAACCGGCGCGAAGCTTTTCTCCGGCCGCGGAGAATCGCTCCCCCTTCGCGCACGCTTTCCAGCAGTTCTTCAAACATCTTCGGTTTCATCCCTGAACTCCTGTTTGACCACCTTGGCGAGCTGCGCCACCTGCTTCGGGGTCAGATCGGCCGACACGCTCTTTGGGTACGCATAAAGCAGCAGAATCAGGTCCCTCCGGACCGCCCAGTAGTAGATGACGCGGGCGCCTCCGCGCTTGCCGCGCGCCCCAATCGCCACGCGAATCTTGCGTATTCCGCCGCCACCCTTGATAAGAGCGCCAAGACCGGGGTTTGCTGCCAGCCGGGACTGAAACGCCCCATATTCTTCATCGCTGAGCAGAGCCGTAATCTGCCTCGTAAAGGTGGAAGTCTCGATCAGCTCCACTGTTTCCATTATCCGCCAGTGGCGGATAGCCGTCAAGGCGTCTACCGAAAGGAACAATCATGAGGATCCAAGGAAAGCTTCGGCTCGGATACTTCCCGCTGCCACTTGACGAAGCCCGGCGAATCAGGGCCTGTCTTCGCTTCCCGTCTTCGCCGTTCTCCGCGATCGATCCCTGTATCGGGGACGGCGGAGCCTTCTTGGCAATCACGGGAGAAACGTGCGCGCGCCGCTACGGGGTGGAGTTGGATGCGTATCGCGCGGAACAAGCCGCCGCGGTTGTGGATGAGGTCATTCATGGCGATTCCCTTCAGGTGCACTGTCCGGTCGAATCCTACGGACTCGCTCTCCTGAACCCGCCCTACGATTGGATCGGGGGCGAAACTCGAAGCGAGCGTACAGAGAGGGTATTTCTGGCGCACACGTATCGCTGGCTCAAAGCCGGAGGCATTCTCATTCTCGTCGTGCCAGCGGCGCATGTCCGCGAATGCGCTGAGATTCTCGCGGGGCAGTTCAAGGCGGTTCGAATCTTTCGACTGACCGATCCAGAGTCCGTGCGCTACCGCCAGGTGGCGGTCCTGGCGGTACGGCGGAGCCGGCGGGAGCGCGACCAATTGCGGGACGACGAGATTGTCGCGCGACGTGCCCAGTTCGCGACTATCGGCGGGAGTTACGAACGACTTGCTCCACTGGGCGACGTCGCCTCCCCGATGTACGATGTTCCCGAGAGCGGTCCAGCCAAGCTGGAATATCGCGGCCTTCCGCTCGATGAGATCGAGGACTTGCTTCCGCGATCCACGGCCTATCGCCAAGCAGCGCGAATCCTCTTTCCCCAGCCAGCCGCCATCAAGGGACGGCCATTGACTCCCCTGCACGGAGGCCACGTGGCGCTATGCGCCGTAAGTGGCATGTTGAACGGGGTCTTCGGTTCCGGCAAGGACTTGCATGTTGCAGCGTGGCAGGCAGTCAAGGTTATTGACCGCTCCGAGGAAACGGAGGAGGATGGGACTATTATTCAGCGAGAGCGGGAGAGATTCACCAACGAACTGACCCTGGTGTTCGCGTCGGGAGAAACGGCGATCCTTCGATAGCAGGTCTGCTGGCAGCCGTGGAATCCGCCGCTCCACCACACCGGCTCACTGGCGTGCACTGGCGTGCGGGGGAGTTCGGTTATGCAAGCATAGGCGTTAAAATAAGGACCGCCGCCAAGGTTCAGCGTTGGGCTTTGGCCTTGGCTCGACTTGTTCGGCGGCGCTTCCTTCGAAGGGGCTTTCCTGGGCATTTCTGGCGAAAGGCGATTTCGCGATAGTTAGCCATCCGATGGGTCATTTCCCCTAACGCCGTTTCGAGCCAATCTCGGCATAGGGGCGACTACAGGTCCAGGTGGATTACCAGACGCAAGGGCATTTTGCAGCGCTCATCTGTGGAATCGAACGAAACCGGCGGTAGCATCAATCGTTCAGCAGTGGATCTAGCTCTTGTCCGTCGCGCTGACTAAAGCAGATCTCGATGAGATGGGGAGGACGACATAGGAGACCGAAGCGCTCGATCTCCTGACAGCCCATGTGAAGTTGGCGCTCATGGACCGAACTTCTGTTATCGACGCTTTCGGCACTCGTCGCAGTCTTTACCCGGCCGATCGAGCTTGATTGTGAAAAGAGCGTCGTCGCCGGGGATCGCCATGGCATGGGAGTGCCAGGGCTCACTACCCTGTCGCCAACCCGATGAGGCCTGGACGATGTATCGAAGCTTTGTCAGGGCATCGAACGTGAACGTCCCGTCTTTACGGGTCTCGGCGAGCGCCGCGTTCTCGTCATATCCCTCAACCTTCAACTCGACGAAGACAGGGGATGCCGGCTTACCATCAGGTCCAATGACTACGCCTTTGATCGTACGACGCCCCAAGGGTGCTCCGACACGCCAGGTGACATCGGAAATCGCTTCTGCGGATGCCACGTTCAGTGAACGTGCCGTCATAACGTTCTCAGTGCTGGGATAATAGTTTCGCTCGTAGGGATGCCAAAGCCCGATCGTCGCCGAAGGTGAGTGTCGCAGGCTGACCCCCACAAAATATGCGCCCGCGGGTATTCCTTTTATCTGATAACGGCCGTCCTCGTCCGTAAATCCATCCTCGACCGTAGTGAACTTGTGGTCATCGGCTCGCAGTAGTTCAACCCAAGTATGAACAACAGGTTTGCCCAGCGCATCGAGGATACGCCCAGCGATCGAGCCGAGTTCAACCGCGTAGAAGGGCATGTAGACGCAGGCCTGCCTCTCGACCGAAATCTCACGGGGTTCGCCACCACCCAGTTTGCGCGGCATCTCGGCCGAGATAGTGTAGCTTCCCGGCTGGATGCCATCAAAGGAATACTCGCCGTGAGAATCGGTGACAGCCTTCTGCCTGCCGGAATCTGACCGCAACCAAACGGACACCCCGGTCACCGCACCAGAGCCGCTGTACTTTTCCCCTCGGTGAGGACGCTGGCTGGCAACGTATCCGAATACTCTACCTTTCGGGCCAAGTGACACAAGAGAACGAAGATATGCCAAGTCTTCGTCGGCCCGATTAATGGGAGAAGTTCGCATACATATACCGGTTTCGAGGCGATGACTGGAAGGACTTCGATATGCGTAGACGAGGTATGTCTCGCCGTTCTTAAACGGCCAACCGCAATCGCCGCCGCCAAGACCCGTGTCTACGTCGAGGACGGCGGAATCGGCCCCTTTGAAACGTTCCACTACATCGAACGTGACCCGCCGGCCCGGTTGAAGCGACATTGATTGCGACACAATCTTCGTTACGGTGCCTACAAAACCACCTCCACTTGCCCGAACGCGACGCAGGGCTGGGATTCGCCCGTACAGCTACATCCGAGTGCGACGGCGCCGGTTAGTGCTTGCCAGAACAACAACCGTCGAAGCATGCCCCCGATCCTATCACACGAACAGCAATCGTGACCTACTGCGAGGTCGCCGTCTTGCTCGCCGAAGGCATTCGGGTAGGAATTTGCGTTCGCAGTCTGGGCTTCCGCTGCACGTCCGAGAAAGTAGGCTTGCACAGCTCAGATGATCCGGAAGTCGCGTTGTGGGAGATGACTAGTTCTCGCGGATGATTGCCTGTCGCTAAGAGCCTGTACGGCCGGAGTGCCGCGCCGGAGTCCCGAGTTGCCAACGGGGAGTCTCCGCGCCGCCAGGGCTGGACTTCGACGCTTGAGGCCGGGTTTATTTTAACGCCTTTGGGTTATGCAAGATGTTCCCTTATTAAGCACTCAACGGTAGAGTATAGGAGAAGAGAAGGGATCTTCAGTCTTGGCATCAACCAGCAGTACAAAATGCGACGGCTCACTGTTGGAAGGTCTCCGCCGTGCAGTGCACGGCCTGCGTGCACCGTTCACGTGCGGTGGTACGCTCGTCCCCGAACAGCCGGTCACCATCCACTTCCCAGACAATACTCAAATCCCTGTGCTGCGCGCGAAAGACGCCTTCGAACAGGAGCGCCTTCTCCGACCGCTGGTCGAGCGCTGCTCGGTGGCGGCGTTCGGTGTGGGGCGTAAGACCCGGTCCGATAGCACCGTTCGCGATGCCCTCCAGATCAAGGCGGAAGGGGGCGCCTTTTCTGTCCTTCACTTCGACCCCGCGGCGGCTGGCATACTGGAACAGATCCGCCGCGAGTTGGCGCCATATATTCCCGACGCGCTCACTGCGGAGCTATACAACCTCAATGTCTATGGGAGAGGGGGCCACTTTGTGCCGCACAAAGACACCCCGCGCGGCGCCGACATGCTCGGTACCCTTGTCGTGTGCTTGCCGGCCCAGTTCTCGAACGGGGCGTTCGTCGTCAAGCACCATGGCGTCTTTCAAACCTATGACTGGGGCGAAGCTATCAGGGAACAGACGGAGCCAACGCGCATCCACTGGGCCGCCTTCTTCGGCGACGTCGATCATCAGATCGAGCGAGTTTGGGGAGGCCTGCGCTTGACCTTGACCTACTTGATCAGGCGCGGCGGCGCCAACATCGGGCGTAGTGCTTTGCCCGACCGCGGCCGCGAGGCTCTGAACACCCTCGTGCGCCAAGAACTTCGTGCCTTGCTGGACGATCGGCGCTTTCTGCCCAGAGGCGGGACGCTCGCCTTCCCCTGCTCCCATCTGTACCACCAAGACGCGCGCTTCCAGCGCAAGCAGAGACCGCTCTCGCGCCAAACCGTGCCCTCCCTGAAGGGTCGTGATCACGTCGTGGCGGCGGTGGCGATGGCGGAAGGGCTGGAGGTGACCCTCTATCCTTACATGATCGAAACCTGCGCTGATGGGACTTGGCAGCTCGATCACTTCCCAACCCAGCGGGAACGGGCTGCGTTGGATGACCGGATGGCGCCTTGGGATCTCGAAGAAGCGCTGGCCGTCCGGGCGAACTCCGACGATGCGGCAGACTTCGATGTCGTTTGGGTGGATCCGCCGCCGCAGTTTAATGGGCAGCCCACCATGTATCCCGAGATCGCCGAAGGCCGGGCTCACGCGGCGGATCCTGACTTGCCCGCGCTCACGCACCTCCACGCGTGTGAGTACAGCGCTACGGGCTATTTTGGAAACGAAGGCAGTGAGATCGACCTCTACATATACTGCGCGCTGCACGTAGCGATTCCGCCGTATGGCGACGGGGCTCGGGCTGTGACCAGAACGAAACCTTTTGTAGTGTCCCCCTCGGCACGCCGCCGAGACAAGAGAAAGGTCGAATGAAGACGGGCGCCCGATCGCTGTCAATTACGGGTAGACGTTCGAAGTGATTCCTTTCTTCTGCAACCAGTTGCCTTGGTTCGGTATGGCCCATCGCGTTATACTGGCCTTCGCTTGCCGAACCGGCCGGCAATGAGAAGGGATGATGGCCATGGGGATGACAGCTGAAAAGAGGGGCCGCAAAGCGAAGACCCAGCTTTGCGTTTACGAACTCCGGATCACGCTCCAGGAGATTCGTCCGCCGATCTGGCGGCTGCTCCGGGTTCCCAATACCCTCCCTCTAAATCGCCTCCATGACGCCCTCCAAACCCGTCATAGGCTGGACCGATAGCCATCTGCATCGGTTCGAGAAAGACGGCAAGCACTGGGGCGTACCTGAAGAAGACGAAGACGACGGTGCAGAGACAATCGACGAGAGCCGGACAACAATCGGCGCTGTTTTATCCACACCGGGCGATTCCATGCTCTACGTCTATGACTATGGCGACAACTGGCGGCACAGCGTGGAGCTTGAGAAGATTCTGCCAGCATCGGAGGTGGTTCGTCCCGTCTGCCTTGGCGGCGAACGTCACTGCCCGCCCGAGGACGTCGGAGGAGTGCCAGGATACGCGGAATTCCTTGAGGTCGTTTTCGAGCCCGGCCATGAAGAGTACGAACACTACGTACGTTGGGCTGGAGGGCCGTCGCCCCTCAACCGCTCG
>JBEKNN010000396.1:0-7045 GCA_049522755.1 Bryobacteraceae bacterium
TTGAATCTGGCTTCGCAATCGAGCACCCTGACTATTCAACCTTCGTCGCATTGGTATCAGAACGATTACCACAGCTTCGCGCCGCGCTTCGGCATCGCGTGGGATCCGTGGGGCGACGGCAAGACCGCGGTGCGCAGCGGCTTCGGCGTCTACTACAACCGGACCATAGGCGCCACTGCCGATTCAGTGGATGGCGCGACGCCCGGCTTTACGCAGAGCGAGACGATCTTCCCGAACTCGGCCGGCACCGACGTCCGCATCGGAACCGCGCCGCCGCTTCCCGTACAACCGTCCGCTCCCGTTCTGACTCTTCCCGCGACGCGTTCGTTCGGCACAGTGGATCTGTTCAGCCCGAACTTGACGAACTCTTACGTCATGCAATGGAATTTGAACATCCAGCGCCAGATCGCAAAGAACACGATTCTCGACGTCGGTTATGTCGCCAATCGCGGCGTCAAACAGTTCTATGAAATCAACCTCGACCAATCGCACATCTTCGACAACGGCTTCCTGGGCGCGTTCCAGCAACTCGCCGCCAACGTGAATACGCCAAGCGCGGTTCCGTTGTCGAACCAGATCGTCAACATTTTCGGATCCGCCTCGGCGGCCATCTCCTCCATCGGCGCCAGCAACCTGACAAACGGCGCGGTGGGTACGGCGGCAGCCACCATCGATCAGAGCTTCTACACAAAGTACGCAGGCGCTGGCGTCTCCCAGTATTATCTGCGCAACTTCCCGCAATTCCAAAGCGTTCTGCTTGGCAACAACGACGGGCGTTCGGAATACAACTCGCTGCAGGTGCGATTACAACGGCAGATCGGCGCGCTCCGGCTGACGAGTAACTTCACGTGGAGCAAGTCGCTCGATAACGATCAATCGGCGTTGACCGGCGGCGAAGGCAACGGCTTCGCCGCGCCGCTCGACAGCTTCAACGAGTCGCTGGTAAAGGGCCGTTCGAACTTCGACATTCCGTACGCATTCACCACTACCGCGCTCTACGCTCTGCCTGTCGGCCGCGGCAAGCTGGTGGGCCACGATTTCCCGCACTGGGTGGACTCCGCGCTGGGCGGATGGAGCCTGGGCGGCCTCTGGATCTGGGAGAGCGGCCAACCGTTCTCGGTCAGCTCCGGCTTCGCCACCGGACAGGGCACCGGGGCCACCTTCGCCAATTACACCGGCTCGCGTAACATCGGCGGCATTACCACTTCGCCGCTGGGACCGGGCGTCTATTACTTCACCCCCACTCAGATCGCCAACTTCTCGGAGCCGGTGGCGGGAACCTATGGCACCTCCGACCGCAACGATTTCCGCGGGCCGGGTTACTTCAACGTTGATACCTCGCTGGTAAAGCGGTTCGCGGTTACCGAGCACAAGGCTCTAACTTTCCGCGCCGAGGGTTACAACCTGTTCAACACCGTCGATTTCGCCAACCCGGCGGTGACTCTGTCGAGTTCGAAGGTTTCTTTCGGCAGAATCAGCGGTGTAGTGAACAATCCGCGCATCCTACAGCTTGCGCTTCGGTTCGATTTCTAAGAACCGCGGTAGTCGGCGATTCAAAGGGGGCTGGGCCGGGCGAAAGAGCTCCGGCCCAGCCTCTTCTTGCATCAGGGCCGGGCGGCTTGCGCTCTTCGCGCCTTTCCCTCCATTTTCCGTAACAACTTGCGCGCAAACCGCCGTGCTCTCGCCGACACGGAAATCGGGAATGCCATAAGGTGGTATGCGGCGGAGGGGGTCGAATCAGGCCGTGTCGCGCTACGCCTCGCGACGAACGAGTGGATCGCGTCTCAGATTAGAGTTTCTGGCCTTGCGGCGTGAGCGCTTTCGCCTCGCGCCGGACATCCGCCCATTTTATGGGTACGTCGTGAATCGTGCCGGACTCCTGTGCCGTCTCCAAAAGATGAAACGCCTCCAACAGCACGCGACGCTGAAGGCCGCAATGAAACGGGACGCCGAAGTGATGCCCCATTGGCCACGGCAGGAAAATCGCACGCGGAGCCTTGATCTTTTCCGTCACGTCGCGGGCGACGGTAACCGAGACGGTCGGGATACCGCGAGCCTCGATCGCGCGTTGGATCAGTCCGACGGACTGATGGCAGATCGGTCAAGCGGGGGCGAGCAGTGCAGCGTCAGCCCGTTCCTCCTCAACGACGGCCTTGGCGATATCGTGGGCTACCGTGCGTTCAAACTTCTCCGGGTCCATGTTGTAGCCGATGAAGCTGAAGAAATTGCCGGTCAATCCGCCAAGCACGCCTTCGGAGGCCAGTTCTTGAAGACGCTCGATGGGAAAGATGACGTTGATATCCACGTCGGCGTCGTCATGCGGATATTTCAATTGATGGATGACCAAGTCCTCGTGACGCGATGCCGAGGGAACGCGGCGGAACCGGAAATCGCCAAACGGGTGGCAGACGTCGAGGGGAGGATCGCTCTTCGCATGTACGCCGCAGGAGCTGATTAGCGTGAGACGCGCCTCGGACAGAGGCTTTCGCAGTTCGGCCAGCGGCACAAAATCGGCCTTGTCGATCATGGAACCGGGATATCGCTCGTTGATCGTGTACCAAAGGCCGGGACGCAGCTGTTTTCCGATTTCGCGCGGATCCGCGGACTGCTCATTGGCTCCCGTCATGGATCCATTCTCCGGACTTTCGGATCAAGTAGAAATGCAGGTGAAAATAGAGCAACGCCAGGCTGGATTCGTCCGCCGACATCGCGCGGGCGATCATGCCCTCGTCAACGGGCTCGTATTTCAAAAGGATCTTGGCCGCTTCGATCCAGGATTTATCGATCTCTCTGCAGCCAACCTCCTCGTTGCCGTCGCCCAGGTGCAGCCGGACGAAACGGATCAGTTTCTCCGTATCGCCGGCTGCCGCCGCGTCTCTCAAATATGGAACGGACATAAACTAACAGTATGCCAACTTAGAACCTTAACCGCAGCGAAAACTGCAAACGGCGAGCGTTGGCGCCATCCGGCTGCGAACTATCGTTACTAGGCGTGCCGAAGTTGTTCTGGTATGCGGATATCGCCGCTGAAGCGGGGTTCCGCCCGGCAACGTGTACTTCTACTTCAAAACGAAAGACGCACTGGCCGAAGAGGTTGTGCAACTCAGACTGGCGGGGTTGCGGGAATGGCTGGCTGTCGCGGACCGTTGCAAGAGCCTGGAAAAGCGGATCAAGCGCTTGCTCCGGTTCGTTGCGGAGGCAAGCGGCCCCATTGCCCCAATACGGGTGCCCGTTCGGAACGCTGTGCGGAGAACTGGAAAGACACGATGCCCAGCTGGGACAGACCGCCAGGATACTGATGACCACACAACTATCGTGGATGACCGTCCAGTTCAAGACGATGGGAAAGGGCCGCCGATCTCCCCATCTCCGGTTCGCGCTTGTCAGCCGCATGCAAGGTTCAGCGGTGCTCGCGCACCCGCTCAACGACCCTTCGGTTGTTCAGGAATCCATGCGCCAGATCGGGCCAGTGGATCGGGCGGGAAGCATCGCCACATCACCCAAAGGCTATTTAGCAGCTCGCGGCTTCGGCATCGCGTCCAGGATTTCAGTTGCGGTCGTGCGTCCGCCGTGCTCCTTGACGATCTTGCTGAAGAATACGACGCCCTGGCGGTCGATCAGGAACGTCGACGGGTAAGCGGTTTCCTGCGCGGCGTCCCAGCGGAGCCCGTACAGATTCGTGAACTCATAGCCTGGGTCCAGCACCAGATCGAAGTTAGCCGGAAGTTTCTTGTCGGCCAGGAACTCATTCGCCTTGGCGTTCAGATCCTGCGGGGGACCCGGGTAGACCAGAATTACATGCGCGCCGGCATCCGCAAAGCCCTGCGCCTTCTGGATGAAGTCCTGAACCTGCCGGTTGCAGTAGGGGCATTGATAGCCGGGGTATCCTCGCAGCACGACCAGCACCACCGGACTCTTCGAGACCGCTTCCGACAGCCGGACGCTTTTCCCTTCCGGCGTCGACAGCGCGAAATCCGGGGCTTTCTGGCCAACCAAAGGCGGCGCGGCGGCAAGCGGAAGCGCGGCTGCCAAAACGAACAACGGCATCAGGGCACGATTCATTACTTTCTCTCCTCGAAACTAGGTTTTGGCCGCTCAGCGGCCTACACCCTTATTCGACGGCGCGCGCCCAAAGTTACGCTCGGGGTCCTCTTTTTAACGCAGGATGAGGTTGCGGGCTATGAGCTGTTTTACTTCTTCGACGGTATCGTACGGGACTAACGTGCAGTTCGCGTGCATATTTCCGGTGATTAGAAGAGATACGTTCCGTTGCACTTCCCGTCGATATAGGAGGACGACTTTCTTGCTGGTGGCGCCCAACAGATAACCGGTCTCGAACCCCAATCCAAAGGAAGAGCCCGAAACCTCCGCAATGAAGACGTCGCATTGCTCCAGCCAAGCCATGTCGCGCCGGTAAACATCTTGGGCGCTGATCGAACGGTCAGCTTCCCAGGCATTGTCGCTGACCAGGTGGCGGGTCAATACCTCATGTTCCATTTCCTCCAGCCAATGCACAACCTTGCGTGCCGCATCTATACTCGAACGGTCACCCGCGACTGTGAATCCGAAATATATCTTCATGCCCTGCGCGCCCGCTCTTCCATCGAGGCGCCGGCCACCAATCCGATGGCCGTGCAGACCAGAGCCGCTCCCCAATGCGCTACCAAAACATGCGCGAGGTTATGATCGGGGCAATGGATTTCTAGAACGGTCAACCCAGCCAATCCGCCGAGTAGGCCGGCAGCCGCTCCGCTAATCGCCGGCGATAGCACGGCGCCACGGCGCAGCAAGCCCCAGGCGAGCGCCGCGGTGGGAACCGCGAAGACAACGCCCAGTTGTAGACAGTTGCCGCTTGGTACCCAGAAACTGGTTTCGGTATGATACGGCAACAGGACGCAAAATATCGCCGCCAAACTAAGCAGAATGCCGCCGGTCAACACTACAGAGGGCGCCGGACGGCGGCTGCCGGGGGACATGTCGGCGGCGAGCGAAACCGCGAGCAATGCAGCGCAAATGGCTAACGCGCCGAACGCAAGCACGATCGCCGCTGGGCTCATTGTGGCTATCCCATCCGTTCTAAGCATTCCCAGCGCTGCCACGATGGGCGCCAGGAAAATCAGCAGAAATCCAGCCGCGTAATAGCCGAAGGGCCTTAGCGGGCGCACCGCCGACAGGTTCCGCCCGATGCCTTCTGCGATTGCCTTCGTGAGTTCGGGACGCAGTTCGCAGCCCGTGGACTGCGCCGATAATTTCTCCAACAAAACGCGATCGATGTCTGTTCGATTCATCTGGCATCCTTCTGTTTTCCGATCCTCCGCGGCGCACGCGAAGTGAGAAGCGCGCGCAGGCTCTCATAGGCGCTATGCGCTTTCAGCTTGACTGCTCCTACCGTGGACGACGTCGCACGCGCCACCTCCTCCACGGTCATGCCAGTCGCCTTCAGCATCACAATCACCTCCCGCTGTGCATCGGGCAATTGAGCCACCAGCGCGTCGAAGTCTAACGCCGATTCGAGGCCATCGTTCCGTCCGGCGGCTTCGGGCAGGACATCATCGGCCGCTTCGTGCTCCACAATCCGGCGGACGCGGCGGTAATTATCCACGCGCACATTGCGCGCAATCGCATAGACCCACGGCAGGACGGCTTCTCCCGAACGGTACGAGCGACGCATACGATGGATCTTTAGGAAGGTCTCTTGGAGGAGGTCTTCGGCTAGGTCGCGCGACGCCCAGTTGCGGCGGAAGAAACGGAGCAGGGCCGGACTGATCGACGCGACCAACGCGCCCGGCGCCGCGGGATCGGATTGCTGATAGCGCGACATCCAATGCTCAAGCGGGGCAAGCGGCAGAGCAGATACGCTGCCGATCCTCTCTTCGGTAGCCTGCACACTTTAACTTTCGTCCAAGGCCCTCGGATTGTTACGGTCGCTCACAAGCACTGTCTACGATTCCGTCGGCTATGGCCTCACCGTGAAATTCCCAGGGCGACGCGTAACCATCCGGCCCTTGCAAACGAATATGAATATGAATACCCACCTACAATAGAAGGTAACCAGAAAGCGGAGGTAAGTAAGCCATGTCAGTTGAGTTGAAAATTCAGCTAAGCCAGATCTCTCCCTCGGCCGCGGAGGCGGTGATCGGCGAGCATCGCGTAACCATCGACCGGCCCTCCAGCAAGGGCGGATCGGGCATGGGACCCATGGGGGGAGAACTCTTCCTCGCAGCCGTCGCCGGATGCTTCATGAGCAACTTGCTGGCGGCCATCCGCACGCGCCAGTCGGCGGTTCGTAACGTCCATATAGAGGTAAAGGGCGCGGTCGCCGACCTGCCGGCACGCTTCTCGGCGGTAGATCTTGCCATCACCGCCGACGCCCCGGACCGTGAAGAGTTGGATCGCCTGATTGAAATCGCCGATCGCGGTTGCATCATGATGAACACGTTGCGCGACAAGTTGGCGTTGAACATAGTTGTTGCGATGACCGCCTGACTGCGCCGCCGTAACCTTTTTTCCGCCCGTGGCGAACAATTATACGACGACGAATGCCCGCCGCCTTCGACGGATTGTCTGGAAGGCGTGGGGCTCGATTCTAAATTTAGGAGAAGAAACAATGAAAACCTCGAAGAGTCCTTTACTAATAGCTGCGGCGTTCACCGGTTTGCTCGGAGGCGCGATGGCCCGAGCCAACGCGGCGCCGAACAGCGCACCGCAAGCTGGCGCGCAGAGCGATTCCACCGCTAAGCCTGAAAAGCATTCTTGCGCCGGAAAGAATTCCTGTGCCGGAAAGGGCGGCTGCGCCACCGACGGTTCCAAGAAGAACAAGGCCGATGTGTCGACAGCCACCGAAAAACACTCTTGCGCCGGAAAGAATTCCTGTGCCGGTAAGGGCGGTTGCGCCACCGACGCCAAAGCCAAGAAAACGTCCTAAGCCCGCTTCTACGATCTCGCGAAATTCGGGGACGAGCCTCGGCGGGTCGCTCCCCGATTTCGCACTTTCCAATTTCCTTATGCCTGCTAACCGATTTAACGGCCACTGCGACTACGGGAT
>JBEKNN010000397.1:0-7041 GCA_049522755.1 Bryobacteraceae bacterium
TGGCGATCAATCGCGCGTGAACGGCTATCGCCTCATCGATGGTTGGATAGGATGTCACTGAACCAGACGGCGAAGCAACTCGGGGTGCTGCTCCACAAACTCGTCAACAGCCCCGAGAAACGGAGACGATCCCGATGATTGAGGCGAAGTCCTCACGCTTGAGAAACTCAATGAACAGTATTACGGATTCCTGCTGTTCGGGCGTCGATGAAGCGATCGCGTCCGCAATGTTGCCGGCGGCCATGGCTACCTTCCATTCGCAGTATAACTCGGCGAGTGTGGCGGGCAACACAGGACTGATTAGCCGGCCTGGGCGATCTATGCGAAGCTCTACACGATGGCCGGGCGCTTCTTGCCGAAGCCGGTCGCCTGTTCGAATGCGTGCGCCATTTGCAGAACGCTGAAATCCTCTTTGTCGCGGCCGACGATCTGCACGCCAACCGGAAGTCCTTCAGGCGTGAAGCCGCCCGGCGTCGAGGCGGCCGGATTGCCCGTAGCCGAGATGTACCAGCAGGACTTCATCCAATCGATGTAGTTATCGAATTTCACGCCCGCGATCGCGGTTGGGTATGGCGTATCGACGTCGAATGGCGGCAACTGCGTGGTGGGCAGAACGAAGTATTCGTACTTTTCGAGGAATAACTGAAAGCCACGCCAGAGCTGGCCGTGAGCGGTTTCGGCTTGTGCGAGATCCGTGCCTGTCAGTCGGAGGCCGTCCTCGATCTCGCGCTTGAGCGTGTCTTTGAAAGCGTCCGGGTGCGCATGCAGCCGCGCGCCATAAGTGGCCGCCGAATTCCACGCGCGCAGGGTGCGAAAAGAGATCCCGGCGAGGGCGAAATCCGGCTCGGCCTGTTCGACGATGCACCCCAGCGACTCAAATGTCGCACGATGAGCATCCACCACGGCGCGCACGCGCGGGTCGAAGGGCGCGCCGCCAAGGTCCTTGAACCAGGCCACGCGCACACCTTTGAAGCTGCGGCCCAGAGGGCGCGCGAAGCGTTCGCCGGGCTCGTTGATGGAGAGCGGCGCGCGGGAATCGGGCCCCGCGATCGTACTGAGCACGAAGGCAAGGTCCGCCACGGAACGCCCCAGGCATCCCGAGGTGCTTAACGTCGACCACGCGAACGCCGCCTTCGGGTTGGGCACGCGGCCGATGGAAGGGCGGAAGCCAACCACGTTGCAGAATGCGGCGGGATTGCGCAGCGAACCGCCGGTATCGGAACCATCGGCGACGGGCACGAGTCCGCAGGCCAGCGCGACGGCGGCGCCGCCGGAAGATCCGCCGCACGTCTTGGTGAGATCGTAGGGATTGCGGGTCGCGCCGAAGACCTGGTTGAAGGTCTGCGATCCTGCGCCGAATTCCGGGGTGTTGGTTTTGCCGATGGCGATGGCGCCCGCGCGGCGGATCCGTTCGACAATCAGATCGTCTTCGGCGGGGATGTAATCCTTATAGAGCAGCGATCCGAAGGTGGTGCGGATGCCGCGGGTTTCCATGAGGTCCTTGTGCGCGACCGGCAGACCATGCAGCGGCCCCAGCGTCTCTTGGCGCGCCTGCATCTCATCGGCCTTGGCGGCGTCGGCGGCGGCCATTTCCGCAACCAGGGTCACGATGGCGTTGACCTTAGGGTTCACGCGCTCAATCTGCTTCAGGTGCGCGGCCAGCGCTTCGCGCGCGGACAGCTTCCGGGCGCGGATCAGCCGGGCCATCTCGACTGCGCCCATAAAACAAATGGAGTCGGCGGCGGCCTGAGCCTCCAGGGCGCCTTCGAGAAGAGGCGCGGCGGCCAGTCCCAGCAGGGTTTCACGGCGGGTTGGACGGTTCTCACTCATCGATGTCAGTTTACACGTTTAGTTTACTGAGATCGTGTCCGTGGCAGGCGGGCGGAAGCGGAGCAGATGCGAAATGGCACATGAGTCTCCGGGTCGTCAAGAGGGCGCTTGACTGCGGGTGCGGCGTGCTATAGCATCCGTCAATGAACCGCAGAAACCTTTTCCAACTGGTGGCGGGCGCGGCGGCGTTCGCTTTGCAGGACGATTCGCTGAAGCGCGCTCGCGCGGCCGCCAGCGCAACCAAGGACCGCGCTCCCGAAGAGATGGCCAGGGATGAGGACTACTGGTCCGAGATTCGTCAGGCCTACACCGTGGACCGCAACGTCATCAACCTGAATAACGGCCACGTGGGGCCTTCGCCCAAACCCGTGCAGGACGCCCTGCGGCGCTATCTGGACTACAGCGACATGGGTCCTTACCACACTATGATCGCTACTCTGGAGCGGCAGGTGGAGATGGTGCGGCAGCGCCTGGCGCACGCGGCCGGGTGCGATTCCGAAGAGATGGCCATCACGCGGAATTCCAGTGAATCGCTGGAAAACGCGCAGTACGGAATCGACCTCAAAGCCGGCGACGAAGTGTTGACCACGAATCAGGATTACCCGCGCATGCTGGAGACGTTCAAGCAGCGCGAGCGGCGCGAAGGCATCGTGCTCAAGACGATTTCGTTTCCCGTGCCGCCGCCTTCCATGGACGATCTGTACAACCGCATCGAGCGCGCCGTGACGCCCAAGACGAAGCTGATCCTGGTTTGCCACATCACCAATCGCACCGGCCAGATTTTCCCCGTGAAGCGCATCTGCCAGATGGCACATGCGCGCGGGATTCCGGTGATTGTGGATGGCGCGCATGCCTTCGGCCACTTCCCGGTGAACATCGCCGAGCTGGATTGCGACTACTACGGCGTGAGCCTGCATAAGTGGACGGGCGCGCCGGTGGGGACCGGCTTTCTGTATGTGCGCAAGTCGCGCATCGCCGGCACGTGGTCGCTGATGGCGTCGAGCGCCACGCAGGCGAGCGATATTCGCAAGTTCGAAGAGATCGGCACCCATCCAGCGGCCAATCACAATGCCATCAGCGCGGCGCTGATCTTCGACGAAAGCATTGGAATCGACCGCAAGGCGGCCCGCCTGCGCTACCTGCGCGACCGCTGGGCGCACCGCCTAACGCAGAACGCGAAGTGCAAGACCCTGCACAGCGAGGATCCGGCGCAATCGTGCGGAATCGGCTTCCTGGCTTTCAACGGCGTGGATGCGGGCAAGATGAGGGAGACGCTGTTGAGCAAGTACAACATCATCACCGCCTACGTGCCGCATGAAGAATATACGGGCCTGCGCATCACGCCTCACATTTACAGTACTCTTCAGGATATCGACGCCTTCAGCGCCGCGGTGGAAAAGGAAGTGGGGTAGGCGTCAGCTTGCTACCAGTCCATCGCGGAGAATAATCCGCCGCTGTGCGCAATCCGCCAACGATTGTTCGTGCGTCACCATCACCATGGTCGTGTTCTCTTCCCGGTGCAGCGTCAGGATCAGATCCAAAACTACCGCTCCGGTGGCGCTATCCAGATTTCCCGTGGGCTCATCCGCGAGCAGTATCGGCGGACGCAGCGCGAAAGCGCGCGCCAGGGCCACGCGCTGCTGTTCACCGCCGGAGAGTTGGACCGGATAATGATCGAACCGGTCCTTAAGCCCGACGCGATCCAGCAGTTCGCGGGCGCGGGTGCGTCCACCGCGATCGCGTCCGGCCAGCTCCATTGGCAGCAGCACGTTCTCTTCGGCCGTGAGCGTGGGAATCAGATGATACGCCTGAAATACGAATCCGATCTTTTGCCCGCGCAGCACCGCCATGCGGTCTTCGCTAAGCTGGGTAATGTCCTCGCCATCCAGCAGCACCTGGCCGCTGGTGGGGCTGTCGAGCCCGGCCAGCAGGCCGAGCAGCGTGCTTTTTCCGCTGCCCGATGGCCCCATGACGGCGGCGAACTGGCCGCGCGGAATTTCCAGGTCGATGCCTTTGAGAATTTCCACACGGTGCGTTCCCGTGTGAATGGATTTGGTAAGCGCGCGAACCTGAATCAACTTTTATTATGGCATTGGGATGAAAATAATCTGGTCATTGATGGCAGTGGCGGCTCTCTACGGGGCCGACACGCGCCCCGTCATCGTCTGTTTCGGCGACAGCCTCACGGCGGGGTTCGGACTCGATTCCGGCCAGAGCTATCCGAGTCTGCTGCAGCGGGAGCTCGACCGGCGCGGTTACAAATATCGCGTAGAAAACCTCGGCGTCAGCGGCGACACCACACAGGACGGATTGGCGCGCGTGGCCAATGCGCTCGCCCTGCATCCGGCGATCGCCGTGATCGAGTTGGGTGCGAACGACGGGTTGCGCGGGCAGCCGGTCTCGGGCATCGAGCGCAACCTGGGACAGGTGGTCGAGAGCTTTCAGAAGGCCAAGGTGAGCGTGCTGCTCGCGGGCATTACGCTGCCGCCGAATTACGGGCCCGAGTATATCCATCGATTCGCGGCGATCTATCCGGAGGTGGCGGCGAAGTACAAAGTGCGGCTGCTCGATTTTCTGCTGGCGGGCGTGGCCGGTAACCCGCGGCTGATGCAGCAGGATGGACTGCATCCCAACGCCGAGGGCACGCGCATCGTCACGGCAACGGTGCTCAAGGCGCTGTCGCCGATGCTGAAGTAGGGCGGGCCTCCTGGCCGGTCAGCCGGGAATTCATGAGTTGGATAATTAGTGCTGGCCCCGCGCGCCTGCGGCGCATGGACCGGCCAGGAGGCCCGTCCTACGACTATACTGATTCTGTGAACCGGCGGCTTAGTTCCGGCTTGACCATCTTCGGATACTTCACCGCAATTGGCCTGCTTTTTTTTGGCTACCGGTATCTGGAGTACGTGGCCAACCGCGAGTATGTATCTCCGCTCGATCCGTTGACCAACGAGCTGTTCACGGGCGCGTGGATGGCAGCGCTGCTGTTTCCGCTGGTTGCGCGATTCGCGCGGCGGTTTCCCATCGACCGATCTAACTGGATGCGGCGCTTGCCCCTGCATATCGGCGCGCTGTTAGCCTATTCGTTCACCCACACTTCGCTGCTGTGGGCAGGACGCAGCGTGCTTTATCCGCTGTTCGGCCTGGGGCGCTACGACTACGGCATCATGAAGGCGCGCTATCCCATGGAGTTTTTCCATGACGTCATTTCGTACGCCGTGATGGTGAGCATTCTCTATCTGTTCGACCGCCACGTGCGCGCGGCGCAACTCGAAGGCAAGCTGGCGCAGGCGCGGCTTGAAAATTTGCGCTTGCAGCTTCAGCCGCACTTTTTGTTCAATGCGCTGAATACTATTTCCGCGGCGGTCTACGACGATCCGCGCAAGGCGGATGCGATGATTGCGCAGTTGAGCAATCTGCTGCGCCGATCCATTTCGGATGCCGATTCGCAGATTGTGCCGCTCGACCGCGAGATGGAAACGCTGGAGCTGTATCTCGCCATCATGCGGCAGCGGTTCGAAGACAAATTGCACGTGGACGTTCGCGTTTCACCGGACGTGCGCAAGGCGCTGGCGCCCCATTTGCTTCTGCAGCCGCTGGTGGAAAATTCCATCCGCCACGGTATCGATCCTGGGTCGAATGCGGTCACTGTCACGGTGACGGCGGAACGCGATGGCGGCGATACGCGTCTGCGGGTGCGTGACTGGGGGCCCGGACTGCCGCGCGGATTGCCGCGCGGCGGCATGCGCAGAGGCACTGGAATTTCCAACACCGCCGAGCGGCTGCAGCAGCTTTATGGCTCGCATCATAAACTGCAATTTGAGAATTGCGAGGATGGCGGGCTGCTGGTGACGGTGGCGTTTCCCTATCGCACATGATCCGCGTTTTAATAGCCGACGATGAACCGCCGGCGCGCCGCAAGGTGCGGCGATTCCTGCAGGACGACGCTGAGATTGGCGAGATCGAAGAAGCTACGTCGGGCGCCGAGGCGATTGCGGCTATCCAGAGGTTTGCGCCGGACCTGGTGTTCCTCGACGTGCAGATGCCCGGCATGGACGGGTTCGCGGTGCTCGAGGCTTTACCGGGTCCGCGCGATTTCCACGTGGTGTTTCTGACCGCGCACCAGCAGCACGCGCTGCGGGCGTTTGAGGCGGAGGCGCTCGATTACCTGTTGAAGCCGGTGGACCCGGAGCGTTTCGAGCGCGCGCTGGAACGCGCCAAAGAGCAGGTGGCGCTGCGTCGCGAGCAGCGGCCGAAAGCCGGGGCGCCGCGGTTTCTCAAGCGCATTCTGGTGGAGAAGAACGGCCGCGAAATCTTTCTGCCGGCGGAGCGTTTGGATTGGGCCGAAGCGGATCGCAATTACGTTTGCCTCCACGCCGGCGGCGAGATGTACACTATTCGTGGCACCCTGGAGAGCCTCGCGCGGCAGCTCGACCCGGACCAGTTCGCGCGCATCAGCCGTTCCGAGCTGATCAATCTCGACCGCGTGAAAGAGATGCAGCCGTGGTTTCACGGCGAGCGGCGCATCGTCCTCAAAGACGGCCGCGAGCTCACGTGGACACGGCGCTTCCGGGCCGCGTCGTCCCACGAATAGGCCCGTTCGTCCCGCGGATCTGGATTGCGTCAGCGGCATCCGCCACAATTCGGATATGCGATATATAGTTGGCAGGCGAAAGCGCCTGCCCCACAAAAGAGCAGGCGCACCAACGTGGGACAGACGCTTTCGTCTGTCAACCCGGCTATCTCCGAGTCTCGCGTTCCGAGCACTAGCTCTTACATCGATCCTCGCGAGCGGCGCGGCTGCCGCCGATCAGGATTGGCCCACATACGGAGGCGATGCCGGCGGTACGCGCTATTCGCCGCTCAAGCAAATCACGCGCGAGAACGTTTCGAAGCTGAAGGTCGCATGGACTTACCACACTGGCGCCTTACAGCCCGAAACCAACCTCAATCGGAAGGCGGCGTTTGAGGCTACGCCGATCCTGATCGATGGCACGCTCTATCTCAGCACCCCGTTCAACCAGGTGATGGCGCTCGACCCGGCCAGCGGCGCCGAGAAATGGAAGTTCGACCCGCAAGTGGTGCGTACGCACGATTATTCCGAAGTTAGCTCGCGCGGCGTGGCGGCGTGGACGGATTCGAAAGCCGCGGCGAATGCGCCATGCAAGCTGCGCATTTTCGAAGGGACCATCGATGCGCGGCTGCTGGCGCTGG
>JBEKNN010000398.1:0-7030 GCA_049522755.1 Bryobacteraceae bacterium
TCTCGCCGCGAGCGCATCCGCGCAAGACAACACGGCGGACGCAAATGCGCTATTGGCGCGCGGCGTCCAGCTGATGGAATCGAAGCCTGCCGAGGCCGTGAAGTTGCTGCAGCAGGCGGTCCGCCTCGACCCCGAACTTCCCACGCTGCGCTATCGACTGGGCCTTGCGTTCCACGCGATCGGCGATGAGGCGGATGCCCAGGCCGAATTGCGCGAGGCGGTCGGCCGCACTCCGGATTCCGCCCCGGCTCACAACTATCTGGGCATCGTGCTGTTTCAGATGGGAGACGCGAAGGCCGCCCTGGAGGAGTTTCGCGCCGCCGCAAACCTCGCCCCGAAAGATCCGAACGCGCATTTCAATTTGGGCGAGGCGTTGGCGCGTACCGGGGAAGCCAAAGGCGCCGTGGAGGAACTTCGTGTAGCGGCGGGGCTCGCGCCTGAAGATGCCGGGTTGGCGCGCCTGCTTAAAACGGTGGAAACCGCACCCGCAGAGACCGGGAGCACGATCAAGGTCGATGTCAGGCAGGTGCTGGTCCCGGTGGTCGTGACGGATCGGGAAGGGCATCACATAACCGGCCTTGCCCAGGCGGATTTCAAAGTCTTCGAGGATGGCGTGGAACAGAAGATCGCGGCGTTCAGCGTGGAGACCTCGGGCTTGCCGCAAGCGGGCATTCCGGCGAAGAGTGAGCCCGCGCCTTCGGCTCCGGTAACTTCGTCGCCCGTCACGCCGACAGCCGCATCCCCCCAAGCGGCCTCCCAGGTCGCGCGCCGCACCTACATGATTCTGATCGATACGCTCCACGCATCGTTCAATGATTTCAGCTCCGCGCGGGAAGCGCTGGTGAAGCTTTTTCAGCAGGAGCATTCCGCCGGATCCCAATACGTGGTGGTTGCCCTCGGGGCCTCGCCGGAGATGGTGCTCAATGTCACTCCCGACCCTGCGGCAGTCCTCGCGGTTTTTCAGAGCAAGCGCCTCCAGAAAATCTTTCTCGACGGCCAGCAGGGCGGGCTCAACGCGGAGATGGAGCGATTCCGCCGCGATCTTGTGGAGACGCGCTATGCCTGCGACCTTGCCAGCATGGATAGCGTGTTCAAAATAAAGTGCTCAACCGGCCTTCAACGGGCGCCGCAGCAAGCGCAGGCAATCGCGGAATTGGACCGGACGTTGACCGTCGGGTTTCTGCGGCAGTTCCGCTCGCTGGTGGCGCAACTGGCCCGCGCCCGCGACCGGCGCACCATCGTACTCGTTTCGGACGGGTTTCAGATCGAGCCGGGCCGTGAAGCGCTGGCGTTGGTGAATGCATTTTTTCCACCCGGTTCCCACTGCCTGGCGCCGTCGGACGTCTTCTGCCCGCCCAATGCGCTGCTGTCCACCAGCCGCATGACGGAGGAGTTCGAGCCGATACTGAAACTCGCCGCCGCGAGCAACGTCACGATTGATACCATCGATTCCCGCGGCTTGTACGGTCAGAAGGCGTTCGATGCATCCAATCCAGGAAATCCGCCCTCTGTCGATAGCGCCGTAGGCAGCACCGAGAGAGACCTGGCTGCGGCCAACGGCAATACGCTTGCCGAAATCGCAGATGCGACAGGCGGCACGGCCTTCCACGACAGCAATGACCTGCTGGGCGGTCTACAGCGCGCCTTCGCCGATGGCCGCGACTACTACACGATTGCCTACGTCTCTGGCAATGCCAACTTCGACGGGAAATTCCGCGCGATTACGGTCCAGGTGCGCGACCCCAAGGCGGTGGTGAATGCCAAGCGCGGTTACTGGGCCGCGCCGGCCGCCCAGTAACCCGACTTCGCCCGGACACTCAGCTTCTTATCGCCGGTCTCAACCGTGATGCTGTGAAATTTGCCGTCCTGCGCGCTGTTTTTCGGCCGGTACGCCAGCACGTAATACTCGCGGCCGTCGGCCAGCGCGCTGCGGAATTGTTTGAGCATGTCGCTGCTGTCGTGAAAGTACACGCCGCCGGTGGCGCGCGCCAGTTGCTCCATTGAGGCACTTTCCGCGGAGGCAAACGGATTTGCCTGTGCGCCAGCGGTACTCTGCAAAGTGCCGGCTCTGACCGACTGATTCGCGTTTCGCGGACCCAGGTCGCCCAACGTGCTGCTGCCGCCCGAGGCTCCGGCGTCCATGGGTCCGGTGCTCGCAAGGGAGGGCGCGGAACCGCCGCGCGAATCCACTGTATAGATGGTGACGTTACGCTCTGAGGCAACCTTCAGCGCCTCACGCAGCCCGGAATCGGCGTCCTTCGACTCTTCCAGCCTGAACTCCGGACGATTCGGCAGATAAGCCGACACAGCCGCGTAGAATTCGCGCTTCGCGTTGATGCTGAATCCGTCGGAAACCAGGATAAGCGTGCGGCCCGTGGGCAGCTTCGCCAGTTCCTCCACCACGCTCTGGAATTGTTCCAACAGCCCCTTGGTAGGCGCCGTCCAGCGATCGGCCTCGGCGTCCACGCTCTGCTTCAGCGTGTCGATCTCGGAATCGCAATTCTGGCGGCCGGATCGCGTCCCGCAGGCGCACCGCTTGCAAAACTCGTTCATGCGGCTCCGGACGTTTTGGAGTTGGGCCGCCAGAGCCGAAGCGTCCAGCCCTCCCATCGCGCTTTGAAATGCCGCGCCGCGAATCTTCAGCAGAATCGCCTGCGGGTTGGTGGTTGCCGCCTGCAGAACCTGTAGTTGCCGGCCAATGCCGATCAGAACATATTGAGCCCCGGCAGGTTTCTCCTTTTCGAAAAGATCCTCCAGGGCGGTGCGCGTGCGGGCGGCATTGGCGGGCGAGGCGTGAAGCGTATCGATGCAGATCGCGAAAGTGTGCCGCGGCGCTGCCTGCGGAGCCCCCTGCGCGGCCGCCGCGCCGCCGGAAGCCGGTTTCGAAAGCGCGCCGATGTCGTCCACCCCTCCGGCGGTGTCACTGGAAAAAGCCGCGATCTCCTGCTGCACGCCATCCTCGAAGATGCGAAAATCCGACGCATGCAGCCCGCTGACGTGGTGACCTTTCTTATCGGTCACCACCACCGGTACCAGCACCTGCTGAACGTCGACCCGAATGGTGGTCTCCTGCCGGGCGAACAAGCTCCAGCACGCGATGAAGAGGATCAGGCGAGGACGCATTTGGTTCACCATAATTCGGGCCGAAAGGCGGATGCCGCATTCGGGCAGGGCGGGCTCGGCTTCTTCGACAGGCAGGCAGAAGAGCGCTCAAGCCTTCCGGGCGTGGCGAGCAAATTCCAGTTCGATCTGGCCATGATCGCGTTCATGCCAACAATCGTATCGCTTTTAGAGGATATCGCGACGCCGCGGTGGCGGCTCCCTTTCCCGAGAGCATGTCGGCGCCCGGCTGCGGCCCATTCAGCCGGGAAACCCACGACCCAAATGTTGGCCACGCTCCAAGTGGATAACTTCCGCGTGCGCCATACAGGCGCAACACACTTTGTTAGTCAGCTGACTGACTCAGATGCCGTCTTGGGTTGCCGACTAACTCGGCGCCGCTTCCGGAGCCATCAGGCTGGCGACGATATACGATCACATAACCAAGCTTGGTCACGGCCGGAACCTCTTCGCGACCGGGGCGGCGCCGGATTGATGTTCAACCATGGCTACTGGGGCGCATCGATAGGTTTCTATGGTGGTATCGACTGCGGCTCCGGATACTTCGGTAGTGGTTATGAAGGCGGACCGCTGGGACAACGGACATTTTTTCTACAATACGATGTTGAATAATGTGAACCGCAATAACATCCACAACGTTTACGACACAAGGGTGAACGAGTCCGCAGCCAGCCATGTCGGCTACAACGCCCGCTCAAGGCTCCGCTACTCACGCTGGAAATGCGCAACTGGACCGGAAATATCGGCAGCAGCGGGACAAGCTAGTCGCGAAAGAAAACCAGGATCGGCAGAAACTCCAGCAACAGCAGGATAAGGAACATCAGCAACAGGCGAAGCCAGCGGCGCAGCGCGCGCAACCGTCGCAGCAAACCAAGCCGCGGCGCCAGCAACAAACGCAGCAGAGACCGTCGGGCGGCGCAGCTCGTGGCGGCGGCCGGTAACTGTCGGCCAATCTTGGCTGCAGCCGGTCTTCAAGTGGCTCTCTTCATCTCGCGACGCGCTCGGTTTCCACCGCAGGATACGGCGCCCGAACGACCGTCCCTCGTTCGTGTGAGCGCGCTTCGAATGGAGCCGGGACCGGAGGCGCTAAGTGAAACAGTATTAGGCTTAAATCCCTGTTCCTGAATAATCAGTCGAGAATCAGTCCCCGAAAATAGCATTGGGTCAGACCTGCGTCTAACAATCAAGCAGCGTTCGGAGTATCATATAGCTCTAAGCGTGTTTGGTCGTAATATGCGCCTCGCCGACCTAAGGGCCCGCAGTCCTCAAGAAATCTCACAAGCGATTTCCCTGAGCCGCCGCAATTTCCTCCGCACCGTGACTGGCGCAGCCTCGGCCGCCGCCCTCTTCGGCCCCGCATCCCTGCGCGCCATGGCTGTCCCGAAGAATCGCAAAGCCGTTGTAGTCACCTTCGGCGGCGGCGCGCGCGACGACGAAACCTTCATGCCGGACGGCCAGGAGAACATCCCGCACCTCCTCAATGAACTCATGCCCCAGGCCACCTTCCTGACAAACGTCGTCAACCAGGGCATCCTTGGCCATTACGTGGCCACCGCCAGCATCGTCACCGGCGTCTACGAAACCTTCAACAACTTCGCCGCCGTCTCCCCCAACAATCCAACCGTCTTCGAGTACTTCCGCAAAGACCTGAAGCGCCCCGCTACCGACGCCTGGGTGGTCGCGCCCAGCAATGGCTTCGCGCGCATCGGCGAAAGCGCCAACCGGCTCTACGGTCCCGGGCTCGGTGCGGGCGTGATCCTTCCCAAGCGCCTGCTTGCCGCCGCGCTCTCGTCGGCATCCGACGGCGCCCGCTATCAACACCTGCTCCGCGACAATTACGAAACGCCCCTTTACGCGCCTTCGCTCGCCGGCCGGCAGATCGAGCTCGACCAGATGGCCGAAGTGCTCAAGCTCTCCGTCGACGATTTCGCGGCCCATGCCCGTAATCTGGTCAGCCCCGATGAGCTCTCCGTCTATATCGTCAAGCAGCTCATGCGCCAGCTCTCCCCTAGCCTTCTATGGGTTACGCTGCACGACATCGACATCGCCCACTCCGGCGCCTTCTCCCTCTATGTCGATGGCATCAAGCGCTCCGACCGCCTGTGCGCCGAGCTCTGGCAGGCCATCCAGAAGGATCCCGAATACGCCGGCAATACGACCATGTTCATCCTGCCGGATTTCGGCCGCGATTCCGACATCGATTCCGGCGGCAACGGTTTCCAGCACCACCGCACCGGCGACGCGCTTTCGCGCACCACATGGATGATGGTCCTCGGCCCGGACGTAAAACAGAACGTCGTCGTCGATCGCCGGGTCGAGTCGACCGATCTCATTCCCACCCTCGGCGCCTACTTCGGCTTCGACGCGCGCCTCTCCACCGGTAAGCCCATCGCGGAGGTGGCTTGAGCCGTGCTCCCGCATGAATTAACGCCCGCCAGTTTCGCCGCCTACCCTCCGGAAGCGCGGCAGCTCGCCGTCAAGCAGATCGCGCTCCTGCAGCGCCTGCCACTCGCGTTCCTGCCCTTGCTGCTGCGCGAGTTGATCGTCTACGACTGGAAATTCCCAGCCGAACGGGTGGACCTCGGCCGTCAGTTCACTTACCTCGGCACCCTGGCGCCCGGTCCGTTCCAGACAGCCATGTCCGCCTTCGCGCAGCTCAAGCTGGCGCGTGAGCTGGAGCAGACCGATTGGGTGAACTCCCCAGCCATATTTTCGGAAAAGCTCTCCGCGCATTTATGGGCCACGCATCAGATCGACGCCTTCAGCGCCGCCGCGGTGGATTACGTTCGGAAAGCTTCTGCGCCGGCCGGATCGGGAGACGACGCCGCGCTGCCCACGCACCGGCTGGGCATCGCGATTATCGGGCAGGGCATCGCGAAGAACGACTACCGCCTCTTCCGCAAGCTCCGTCCGCAGGGCGTCTACTTCACCCAAGTCAAATACGCGGGCGGCGTGCAGGTGCTGCTCAACGCCGCGGCGGCGCGCGCCAAAGCGCACCCGGTCCCATACGGCCACTGGTATATCGATGGCGGCCATATTGACGACGACAGCCTCGCCGTGCCGGAAACCGTCACACGAATCTCCTACGACGCACTCTCCGCGCTCCGCGCTGCGCTTCAGAGCCGCATGCAGAAAACCTATGAGGCGGCGGTCTTCGATCCCGAGGCTTTCCGCACCATGCTGGCGCAAATCAAGCCCGAAGAAGCCGGTCTCAACGCCGGCGGAGACAGTGTGCTCAACCGCTTCCAGCTCAGTCTGCTGACGGAAGGTTCGGGCACCCAGGTCTTCGCGACGACCTTCGTTCAATGGGCCGCGCGGGAAGCGCTCCGCCGCGCCCAACCCCTGACGCTTGTCACTCGCTTCGCCCCGCGCCAGCGCGAGAATCAAATGAACGAGCTGCTCGCCGAACATCAGCGTAAGCCGGAGCTTGACCCGCAGGGTTCACTGATCGATGCCGACATGGGCGCGTATTACGCCTGGGTCAATCAACAGCGTCTTCCCGGGGACCGGAAATCGGCGTTCCTCGTGTGGTTTGAGGATCACGGCGAGGCGGTAGCCATAGCGCCCACACTCGAGCGAGGCAAACGTTCCGACGCGCCTATCGAGTTGGCCGACCTTATCGCGCGGATTGCATGAGCGCCTGGGTATATTCGTCAAGTCAGGAAGAACAACTGGCATGCCGAAATCGCAGAGGCTGCAGGAGTTCACTAGGTCCGGGGCACAATCTTGCGTTCTTACAGCTTGACGCGGCGGATATCATCAAATGCTCACTCAGGAAATTCATGCTTTGAAGCTGGAATACGGTCGGACCCGACCCGCTTTCGAGTATTTCATGGAGAGTGCCGCCGATTTAGTCATCGCACAGCCAGAACCCGGCACAGCGTAACGCGGCCTACGTTCAGGAGGTCGG
>JBEKNN010000399.1:0-6980 GCA_049522755.1 Bryobacteraceae bacterium
CTAAACGGGGTCACCAGCACCACCGCTGCACTCCCCTGGAATACAAGTCAGACAGGCGTCGAGACGGCTCTCAATGCCCTAGCCAACGTCGCGGCTGTGTCCGGATATTTCTATTTGGCAAGGGGTGACTATGCAACGCCTCGTATCTATGTGGGCCACGGCATCGGCGGCGCCACGATTGCTTTCAACAATACCGGGTTGGCCGGTGGGACGGTCAGCGTTGTAGGAAACTACACGGGAGATGTCGCGCCAAACGTTCCCATCGACGCTACGGGACAGGCTCTGCCATTCTATTTGCTCGTTCCGGGGTCGGGAAATGACACGGGGTACACGGATGCGCAGGTGCAATCCGCTGCAACCTATGTCGCACAGCAGATTGTGCAACGCTTCCCGACCGCCATGGCGATTTTCACGGGCGTATTCGGCGATTGTGCTGCCACTTCGACCGGCGTGATTAGCAGCGGCGATCTCTCACGCAACGCCGCGATCGCCGCCGGCGCCGCGCTGCTGCCGCCCATTGGCACCAAATCTCCCTTCATCGATACTTATGCGAATGGTCTCGGCGGAAACACAATTATATTCGGGCTTGGATCCGTGGCCAATCCCACGCCTGGCACCAACTCGAACTTCAAGAGCATTACGGTGCCGGGTCATCCGACCGGCCCAGGTTCGCAGTTTCTCTCGGATTGGTTGGCCACCCAGGTCACGGGCCTCATAGCACCGCCTGCGCCGCCTCTCGATCTGACCCCCACAGTGACAAGCAGCAGCACCGCGACCGCGGGGTTGGTGACTCAAGAACCCTTCTTGACCAACGGCTCGAAACTAAACGCAGCGTATTCTTTTTATGGGGTGGCCGGTTCGCTGGTGTCGCAACTAGGGCCTGCCTATCCACGCCTGAACATGGTGAGCGCGGACCTTTCGAATTCAGACACGTCTTCCCCGGGAGCAATTTACGCGAGCTTTTATCACACCGGAAAAACGCTAGACATCATTCAATACGGATTCAGTGACAACGTCACTCTGTACATCAATGACACATTCTCGGCTCGGTACGGCCTGGCACTGGCATCCGGAACTGCGCGGGGCGGTTCGGCAAGCGGCATTACGTTGGCCTCCACCTCCTCTGGAGTGTCTGGGTACTACAACGAATATTACGTGCGAATCGCGGGCGGACGCGGTGTGCTCAATGAGGTGAGGCAGATCACCAGCTACAGCGGCAGCACTTTCGTCGCGACCGTAAGCTCACCTTGGACCACTACGCCCGACAGCACCACACAATACGTGATTCAGGACGGGACGCAGCCTTTTGTTCTCGATGGCAGTACTGGATCGATCAAGTATTTGCACCTCTCTTGGAAACAAGCTGGGCAGCGCAAAATAACGATTGAGCAGGGCATTTTCGCCGGCGCGGCGTCGGACGGCACGATTGCTCCGGCGCCTCCTTGGTCCACCACTCCGCTTCTTGTTGTGGGTGATAGTTTTTGGGAAGGTGACGCCGGCCCGATCGATGTTCCGCGACTGACTGACACCTTTGCTCAGAGCATGGATTGGCTGCCCACGAATCTGGCGCAGGGGGGTACTGGCTACATCAATCGCGATCAAGCCGACAGCCGACTCAATTTTCAGGACCGCATTGCTCCGCCCAAAGAGTCCTGGCGCGTGAAGAACACCGCCACCGGGGGCACCTATAAAATCAGCGTTACCCTGAACGGGGTGACAAGCACTAGCGCTGCACTTGCTTACAATGCCAGTCAGGCTAGTGTCGAGTCGGCGCTCAATTCCCTCGCTAATGTTGCCGCCGTTTCGGGCCACTTCTATGTAGCCAGGGGCGATTTTGCGACGCCGCGGATTTATGTTGGGCACGGCATCACCGGCGCGACCATCGCATTTAGTTCCGCGTTGACCGGCGGGACTATTAGCGTTCTCGGGAACTACACAGGAGATGTTGCGCCAAACGTCCCCACGGACACGACGGGAAAGGCTCTGCCGTTTTATTTGCTCGTTGCCGGCTCGGGAAATGATTCGACTTACACCAATGCGCAAGTGCAGGCCGCTGCAACGTATGTCGCTCAACAGGTCGTTCAACGGTTTCCAACCGCCAAAACCATTTTCACGGGCGTAATCGGCGATTGTGCCGCCACTTCGAGCGGTGTGATCGGCGCCGGCGATATCTCACGCAACGCGGCGATTGCGGCAGGCGCCTCAGTGCTTCCCCTCGTTGGCGGCAAAAAGCCCTTTGTTGATACATACGCGAACGGGCTTGGCGGCCATAAGATTATTTACGGACTGGGAACCGTGGCCGATCCCCAGGCGAATACCAATTCGAACTTGAAAAGCATCACGATCCCGGGTCATCCGACCGGGCCGGGTTCGCAATTTATTTCCAACTGGTTAGTCACCCAAGTCAAAGCTCTCCTTTCTTGATAAGTTGTTAAAGCATTCCCAACGATAACCGGCGAAGCAGATTGATCGATTAGTTATCTCTAAATAGGATTAATAATATCCCCTAATATGATGATTATATTTATATTAATTGCCCCCCCGGGACGGATTACTCGGCGCTGCGCGCCTCGCCCCTCCGCCGGGGTCGCCCTGCGGGCGATCGCCGCCGCTGCGCGGCGTCGTCGAACCGGGCTTGTTTTATGTCGGCGGTTCGAATTGACGCCGTCAAGCGGCCCATACGCGGCTGCGTAATTCAAATTTTTTTGAAAATTGGCTCCCCGGGACGGATTCGAACCGCCGACCAACGGATTAACAGTCCCTAAAATGACGTCCAGGGTATTCCAGGGACTTCCACCGAGATTCTGTAACTGATTGAATTCTCGTGGTATTGATCCGACCGCTTCTGCTATAGTCCAACTGCAGCCGGTGCTCATACTGCACCCGTACTGCACCCGTACTGCACCGGAAACGCTCATACAGCACCCGCGCATACTGCACCCAAATCCTTTGCGGACGGGACGAGATGCGGATTCGCCATCCGAGGAAACCTAACCGATGATCACTGCAAACCAACTCCGTGCCAAGTGGAATGGACAGGATCGCTGGCTCTCGGATGGAGGCGCTCGAAACATGGGGCGCCTGGTTGCTCGACTCCGACGTGAGGGAGTCACGTTTGTTTACCAATACTTTGGACCCGAGGGGGCGAAGAAGCTCTTCCTCCTCGGATCGTACGACCCCGAGGGTGTGCGAGGTCTGTCGCTGTCGGTGGCGCGAGATCGTGCAGCGGAGCTCACGGCGCTGTATCGCACCGGTGTCATCGACCTGCACGGGCATTTTGAGCGCCAACGGGCAGGCCAGGAGCGTGCACGGAAATCGCAGGAAGAGGCGCAGCAGCGGGCGCAGGAAGAGGCACAGCACGCTACCCTGGGACATCTGCTCAATACCTACACCACTCACCTGAAACAGTTGGGGAAGTCGTCCGCCGGAGATGTAAAGAACATCTTGAAGAAACACGTGTTCGAGGCGAACTCGGCTCTCGTACTTCGCAAAGCCGCCGACATTTCCGTCGATGAGTTTGTGGGGCTGATCGGCGCCGTGGTGGACAAGGGGAAGGGGCGCACTGCGGGTAAAGTCCGAAGCTTCCTCCGCGCGACCTATGCACTTGCCATTCGGTCGAAAATCGACCCGGCCCTGCCACAAGCAATGCGTACCTTCGGCATTGTGGTGAACCCACTGGCGAGCACCGCGGCGTTATCGCAGTTCAACAGAACGCGTAAACGTCACCTCAACGCGCTCGAACTCGGGACGTTTCTTAAGCGTCTCGACGGTCTTTCCTCTGGGCCGAAAAAGGACGCACTCGAACTCTGTCTTGATCTCGGTGGCCAGCGGCCCACCCAGTTGCTCCGTGCCCGGGAGACTGACGTGGACCTTCCGTGGGGCACCATCACCCTCTGATCCCAAAGGTGCCCGCACTCAGCCTCGTGTCCATATGCTGCCGCTGACGGGGAGCACCTTCGAGATAGTTAAGCGGCGGCTGGATGCAGTGCAACTTGCGAGGGAAGAGGCAAAGCGCAAGGGGGAAGCGGACAACCTGTTGCCCGCTGGATCTATGTGGCTGTTCAGCACCGATGACCGCACGGGGATGCGCGAAGAGACGATTTCGGAATTAGTGAAAAATATTTCTGCGGATATGGTTAAGGCCGAGGAGGCCCGAGAACCCTTTCAGTTACGCGATCTACGTCGCACAGCCGAAACCATGCTGGCCAGACTGGGTACGGGTCCGAATATCCGCGGGGAGGTTCAATCTCATGGTCTAGGCGGTGTACAGAAACGACACTACGATCAGCACGATTATTTGGAGGAAAAACGGGCGGTGCTTCAGTTGTGGGCCTCCCACTTGGCTGCGTTGAAAGCAGGCACGGCTGTCGGAGCACCAGCTAGGCTGGAGAACAAAATCGCCGGGGCAGCGTCTACAGTAGGCGGTCAAGGAGTCGTCTCCCAGCCAAGCGGGGGTGCGGCGATCGTCGAGCACACACCGTAGCGAATCAGATGCGGACGCACCTGCGTCAGGCGCTCGAATTGTGGGCGAACGGTCTGACGGCGCGTCCCAGACTACTGGCGCATCCCCTCTCAGTGGCTTTACCGTCGGCTGGCGGCGATGCGCTTCATCAGCCATGCGTTTACCTCCTTATCCACCCATCCCACCGCGCGAGTACCGATTTTAACGCGTTGAGGAAACAGAAGATCGGCCTCCATTTGATAGATCATCGAGCGGCACAGGCCCGTGACGAGATGGCGCCGCTTGCTTCCGCGGAAATTGCTTTGTGTCTCGCCCTGATCTTGGGCTCGATCACGTTGGGCGGAGGCATCTACGAGACGCTTCTCGTTGATCCTGCGTGGCCGCGCAATCTCAGCCTTATCCAGCCAAAGCTCGGCGGCCTGAATCGCAAAGTATTTTGGGGACTCGTCCATCCACTGTTCGAGCTTGCTCTCTTGGTTAGCACTTGGATGAACTGGAATGACCTATCTATCCGCGTCTGGTTGATCGTGGCCTTAGTTGGCCATTTCGCCGCAGTCTTTGGTTGACGCAGCGTTTCGCCATAGGAAACCAGATGACTCGATCCTACCCTAGGGCCCTGCGAATTCGCTGCGACTCCGCGGCCCGAGAGATAAATTATCTGCGCAAGTCTTCCGTCAACCCAGGGATGACTGCGAATGACGGCGAACGTTGCGCCGGCGTCCACTGCTGCTCATATTCCCTAACGTTCGCCACCGTGTCCATTCAGACGGCCGGCGCCGGGCGGAACATGCCGGCGGAGAAATTGGACGACGCCGTCATTGAAGGCGTCATTGCGGTCGCCGGCGACCATATGGCCGGCGTTCGGCACATTGAAAACTTCGAGCGAGGGAAGATAGTGCCGAAACTCCTCGACACTTTGGTCGGTGACCACCTCGCTGGCGAGACCGCGCACGAGCAGCGTTGGCACACGGACCTTACGGGTGCACGCGATGAGCGTCTCGGCCATCACGCCGGGCTCAGACTGGCCATCGCCATCGAGCATGCGAGGATCCCAGTGCCAGTAATAGCGGCCATCGCTGCGCTTGCGCAGGTTCTTGGCAAGCCCGCCGATATCCTTGGGTCGCGGCCGGTGAGGGTTATAGGCGGATACCGCCTCAGCGGCCGCCGCCAGCGTTGCGAAGCCCTCCGGGTGACTCTGCATGAACGCAGTAATCTTTTTAGTGCCGACAGGATCGGGGCGCGGGACAATATCCACCATAACCAATGCGGCCGCGGGGGGCCGGATATCCTCGCCGATAGCGAATAAAGCTGTAACACCGCCCATCGACGCGCCGACGAGCGCGACGGGGCTCTGTATGTCCTTGAGCACTGCGGCGAGGTCGGCCACGCGGCTGGTCGGCGAGTATCTGCCATCGGGCGACCAACCGCTTTCACCATGACCGCGCGCGTCGAAGTTGATGACCTGATAACCGGCGTTAACCAGGGCCCGCATCGCGCCCGACCAGCTATGCCTCGTCTGGCCGCCGCCATGCATGAGCACTACGGTGGGCTGCTGCGGATCGCCACCTACATCGGCGACGATGAGCGCACCGTCGGCCGTCCGGAAGTCCCGCCGTTCGATTCCATTCTTGTCATTGCTCATTTCGCTCTTTCCCGCCGTGATTTCAGACGCGCGCCCCGGTTCATTCCGTAAACCAACTTAATTAAGGCCCGACCTTCTGCAAGGCTGCATCGTGCCGGACCAAACCGAACTTTCCGTTGCCCGGCGCTCCAAAACTTCCGACAAGCTGCAGCATGGTCCCGGAAAAAATGAGGTTCAAACGCGGGATAGGTGAGCATGTCTGTGTTCCTGATTTCCAGTTGAGGCCTGGTCTGAAACATCCTATATAAATGACTATATGTTAATAAAGTTTAAATGTGAAGGGCACGCAGAAGAGAAGGGCCGCCGCCATTGGCGCCGAACGCATGGCCAGTCGGCTTCACGCTGGGAACCCTAGCCGTCGATGCAGACAACGGCTCTCGATGGAGTGATCGCCGCAAGCGGCGAACCCCCGCCCGAGCACCTCCCCCGGAAATCGCTTTGGCGTACGTTCCGAAACAGACTCTGCTGCTACCTCTTCTCTGCTGCGTGCTCTTCACATTTGACTAAAGTGAATGTATAGTTATTTATATAGTGCCTCGACCATCTTCAGAGAATCGGGTATGTAACTTCACGGAAATGCTAACTAATCCCGCGTTTGAACCTCATTTTTCCCGCTCATGCTGGGAGCACCGGGCAGCAGTCCGCCCCGAGGTGGCTTTCCTATCCTGCACCATCGCCGGCTCGACATTCTCCTTCGCTGAGGTCAACCGGCTCGCGCGTAGGTTGAAGCCGTTTGCGCTTGCCAATTTCGGCGCGATCGAAATGGCCGGTGGAGAGACCCACAAGGTTCGCTTTGTCGAACATCACGCCATCGAAGCACAACACCGTGGGGGGCCGGCCTCTGAAGCTGCTTCAGCCGGGTCGAGGAATGGGCCC
>JBEKNN010000400.1:0-6942 GCA_049522755.1 Bryobacteraceae bacterium
ATCGGCGTTCATCGGCGTTTATCGGCGGCCAATGCCTCTTTTCGATTTTTGGTCTCTGCCTTCCAGTGTGAATGATGCTCGCATCACAAAACAAAGCATTATGGAAATGTTTTATCGAAACGCTATACTAGGTTGTTCCGGGCGTTAGGGGCGGGCCGACCCGTTTTCCGTTGCTTTTCGAGGACCCCGCCGCAAGGCTACGCCGGTGAGCAACGCGATTCCGAGACCGGACAGACTCCAGGCGCTGGGCTCGGGCACAATGTCCTCAGCTCCGTCGATTTCAAAGGAGTTCGGGGAACCTTCGAGCGTGCCGTCCTCATATTCGGCGGATGGCCCGCCGGTTACTACATCCCAGAAGACCGCGGGCCCCGAAGCGAGACCTGATGACGTGGCCGCGTCTTCCAGTTCCAGGTAGTAGGTGCCAGCCGAGAGGGCCAGGCCGCCGGCCGAGAAGCTGGCGGAATAGATGGCATAAGTACCACCGGGAGAGTCTTCAAGGAAAGTGCTCGACAAACTTACTCCCGATCCGGAGCCCTCCACCGTACCACCCCCGTCGTGCGAAGTGGAGATGACCCAACTCACCGTGCCTGGAATGTCCCCGGCATCCAGCCACAGACCAATATTCGACACCATGGCCACAGTTGCGTTGGAAGAGATCGTGAAAGAGTCGCTAATCTCAGTTCCTTCGTTGATAAAGTTGCCGCCGAGAGTTCCATTGATCGCGCCGTCCGAATACAAAACACTAGACCATGCCGGAATGGCCAACAAACTCACCAGCGCCACCGATTGCCAAGCGCAAAGCACAAAGCCACAGTGTCTCATTTTGGTCCTTTTTATTTTGATTTCTTTCGTCGCGATAGTTCTAGTAGTACTATACCCATCGTTGTCAGAGTATCTGGCAGCGTTGCGATAGTCAAGCGGAGCCGCGGCCGCAAAGTAAGGGACCGAACCATGACACTAGCGGCCACAATCCCAAAACCGTCAGGCATCCCTGACCCACATTTCGCCCGAGGTAATTATTGGGTCGATGCTGAACTGCGCCGAAGCCCGATCCCTCACGCGAACCATCTCGCGCTTCGGGCCATTAGCGGCGGTACAGTAAGGATATGCTTGCGACGCCCACCACCGACGCCGCGCCGCGTCCCCTCACCGCGCTCACCGAAGACGAAAAGCTCTTCCAAACCACCGTCCGCAAATTCGCGCGCGAAGAGATCCGCCCGCACGTCCGCGCCATGGACGAAGCCGGCGTCTTCCGCCAAGACCTCATCCGCCAGTTCTTCGATATGGGCCTGATGGGCATCGAGATCCCCGAGGAATACGGCGGCCAGGGCGGCTCGTTTTTCCAGGCGATTCTCGCCGTGGAAGAGCTGTCCGCGGTCGATCCTTCGGCTGGCGTGATTGTCGACGTCCAGAACACCATCTGCAACAACGCCCTGTTGCGCTGGGCCGCGGCCGAGCAGAAGCGCCGCTTCCTGCCGCGCCTCGCCGCCGATACCGTGGCGTCGTATTGTCTCTCCGAAGCCGGTTCCGGCTCCGACGCCTTCGCCATGGCCACCCGCGCCGTCGATCACGGCGCCCATTTCCTGATCACCGGCCGCAAGCTGTGGATCACCAACGCCGCCGAAGCGGGATTCTATCTGCTCTTCGCCAACGCCAATCCCGATGCGGGCTACAAGGGCATCACCGCCTTCCTCATCGAGCGCGAGTTCCCCGGTTTCCAGGTCGGCAAGAAGGAGGACAAGCTCGGCCTGCGCGCCTCATCCACCTGCGAGCTCATCCTCGACAACTGCCGCGTCCCGCGCGAAAACGTCATCGGCGAAGTGGGCATGGGCTACAAAATCGCCATCGAGACGCTGAATGAGGGCCGCATCGCCATCGGCGCGCAGATGATCGGCCTCGCCCGCGGCGCGCTCGATCACGCCGTGGCGTATGCTAAAGAGAGGAAGCAATTCGGTAAAATCATCGGCGAATTCCAGGGCGTGCAGTTCGACCTGGCGAAGATGGCCGTGGAAGTGGAAGCTGCGCGGCTGCTGGTTTATAATGCGGCGCGCCTGCGCGATGCCGGGCTGCCATTCCTGACGGAAGCGGCCATGGCGAAGTATTACAGCTCGACGATCGCCGAAGATGTGGCGTCGAAAGCCATCGAGGTCCACGGAGGCGTTGGCATCACCAAGGATTATCCGGTGGAAAAGCTGTATCGCGACGTGAAGATCGGCCGCATTTACGAGGGGACGAGCAATATGCAGCTCGCCACCATCGCCAAGAAACTGTTAGGCAAGTGAGAGCGTCTTTCGTCTGGGGGCATTTATGCGTCGAATCGTTTTTTCAGCCGCTGTTTTTTTAGCCACCATAGCGGCTGTGTGTTTCCCCGTCTGGGCTCAGGCTCAGTCTCAGGCGCCCACGCCCCCGGCGGCCGGCGACCACGTGAACGCGGACGACATCATTCGCAAATTCGCCGCCAAGGAAAAAGAGTTTGCGGAAGCGCGCAACAACTACACCTATCGCCAGAGCTTGAAGTTCCAGGAGTTGGACCCCAGCGGCAACCCGAGCGGCCACCAGTGGGAGCAGGTTTCCGACATCATCTTCACGCCGGAAGGCAGGCGCATGGAGAAAGTCGTGTACGCTCCCGTGCAGACCTTGACCCTGCTCCTGACTCCCGAAGATTTGGCCGATCTGATTTACGTGCAGCCGTTCGTGCTCACCACCGACCAGATTCCCGATTACGACGTCACTTACATCGGCCGCGAAAAGATCGACGAGATCAATACTTATGTCTTTTCCGTGAGACCCAAGCCGAAGAAAACGGTCAAGGGCAAGCGCTACTTCGAAGGTCAGGCCTGGGTGGACGATCGCGATTTGCAGATTGTCAAAACCTACGGCAAAGGCGTCGGCACCATCAAGGATAGCAAGGACAATCAGTTCCCGCGTTTCTCCACGTATCGCGAGCAGATCGACGGCAAGTATTGGTTTCCAACCTACACTTATGCCGACGATACGCTGCACTTCAGGGATTTTTCGCAACGGGTCAAGCTGGTCGTCCGCTACCAGGACTATAAGCACTACGAGGGCAAATCGAGCATCAAGTTCGGCGATGTAGTGGACGACAAGACTACTCCGCCGACTGTCAAGAAACAGTAGTGGCGCGGGCCCATGGCCTGCGTTCTGTATGTCAGTCACAGCACGTGAAAATAAATCCGGCCGTCGCTGATCGCGCTTCCCCTGCCGCCCACACGGTTCTCATCGGCAGTAATTTTATCCACAGTCTAATCTACAGATCCTAAATTACTTCCGCAGAATTGGCTTCGTTCCGTCATCCCTCTCCGAGACCGCTAAAATCGCCTGATCGGCAGCCGCTCTTTTAGATTCCCGCCCGTCAAGCCTCCGTATTTTGCGAATCTCCGCGCTACACTGGTGTCGGGTTCGCAAGGGTGTCGGGTCGCAAGCCGCATGTACCCTCTCGTACTCGTTCCGTCCATCGAAATCATTCAAATATTGTGCGCCCGGTTAGAATAAGACGAGCATGCAATCGCGGCCCCATCCAAGCCCGGTTTTCGGCCTGGTTTTCGACCTGGACGGGGTCCTGATTCTATCCCGCGGCGCCCATCGCCAGGCCTTTGAGGAGGTCCTGGCGCCGTTCGGAATTCTTAATTTCGACTATGATCGTTTTGCCGGCTGGCGTACCCCGGAGGTATTTCGCGCAGTCTTCCGCCAAGAGTTGGCCGAGCCGGTTCCCGAAGAAACCATCGCCGACTGTTCGCGTCGAAAAAGCGCGCGGGCGCGGGAATTATTGGCGCATGGAAACCATACGGCGCCGGATTGCGTTCCGCTCCTGACCCGGCTGTCCGAAAAGTATCGCATGGCGCTGGCAAGTTCCGGTTCGCGCGAAAGCGTCAATGCGTTTCTCGATCGAACCGGCCTCCGCGGAATCTTCCAATCCGTCTTGAGCGGAGACGACGTGGAGCGCGCCAAGCCCGATCCCGAAATCTTCCGCCGCTCCATCGCCGCACTGGGATTGCAGCCGGAAAACTGCGCCGTGATCGAGGATGCGGTGGCCGGAGTTCAGGCCGCCCGTTCTGCGGGCGCCTATGCCATCGGCCTCGGAAACGGCGACGCCGCCGTGCTGTCGGCCGCCGGCGCGGAGCAAGTGGTGGCGTCTCTCGGCGATTTGCAGAATGCGCTTGATCGGCTATGACTAAGCTTCTATGACGACGCATCTATGACCACCCCTCCGCCTCTCACCGTCGACCGCGCCAATTGGACGTCGTACGCCGCGCCGCATGTCGACAGCTCCCAGTGGACCGCCGTCGTGGCGGCCGCCGGCAAGGGCTCCCGGCTCGGTTTCAATCGTCCCAAGATCCTCTTCCCTGTCGCGGGCCGCCCGATTCTGGAATGGCTCCTGGATTTGCTCCTGCCTTCGTGCCGTACGGCGGTGTTCGTCCTCTCCCCGGACGGCCGGGACGAAGTGGAGCCGGAGCTCGAGCGGCTGGCTCCGGGCCGCTACCGCATCGCCATTCAGCCCTCGCCCACCGGCATGGGGGACGCAGTGGAAATTGGCGCCGCGCTGGCCGCCACCCGGCACACCGTGGTTCTCTGGGGCGACCAGGTGGCGCTCCGGCCGGCGTCCGTGGAGGCCGTTTTGCGGTTGCACCAGGGGCGTTTGGCGCCCGATCTCACTGTCCCCACCGTATTTCGCCAATCGCCCTACATCCACTTCGAGCGCGACGACGCGGGGCGCATCGCCAACCTGCTGCAGGCTCGCGAAGGCGATGCCATGCCCGAATACGGGGAAAGCGACACGGGCCTGTTCTGCTTCCGGACGGAAGTTCTGCGCCGGCTTCTGGTCGAGTTGCGAGCAGGCGGCGCGGCAACCGGCACGGGTACCGCCGAGTTCAACCTGCTCCCCATCATTCCTTTCGCCGCGCGCAACGAGCGCTATGTTTTAGCCGCTCATCTGATGGACGTCGAGGAGACGGTGGGAATCAATTCCGCGGCCGACGCCGGGCGGGCCGAATCGTTCCTGCGGAGCGCGCATGGCTGACGCAGCTCTGGCCGTTCCGCCCCGGATGCCTGGCAAGACGCGCATCGAGGTGGTGTTGTTCTCCGGAGGAAGCGGCACCAAGAGCATCGTCGAAGCCTTGCTGCGCCACCCCCAGATCCGGCTGCGCATTCTCATCAACGCTTACGACGACGGCCATTCCACCGGAAGGCTCCGCCGCTTCATCCCCTCCATGCTCGGGCCCTCGGACGTGCGCAAGAACATCGACCGGTTGATGCCGGTCGCCGAGCGTTGTCACCTCAGCCTCAAGTCTTTCTCCAACGACCGGCTTCCGGTGGGAATCCCGCGCGCCGATGCTCTGCGCCTGCTCGACGCCATCGCAGCTGCCGATCTGGCGACCATGCCGCCGCGCCTGGCGGCCCTGTTTCGTCAACTCACCGTGCAGCAAGCCGAAGGCATCCGCTCCATGTTGTCCACCTTCCTCGAGTACTTTCATCGGGAAGAACAGGCCGGCAGGACGTTCGATTTCACCGATTGTGCGCTGGGTAATCTGCTCTTCGCGGGCTGTTACCTCGCGCAGGGCAGCGATTTCAACCGCGCCATCGCGGCCTTCAGCCAGTTCTACGAAGTCGCGCCGGGCGCTCTGCTGAACGTGACCCAGGGCGAAAATCTGTTCCTCGTAGCGTGGAAGGAAGACCATAGCCTGCTGGTCGGCGAGGCGGATATTGTGGCGGCGCAGACCCCTGCCAAAATATCCGATCTCTACCTCATCGGCGAGGACGTATATCGTACTCGCGTCGAGGGCGCGCCTGAGCCCGCCGGCGGCTGGCTGCCGCTGATCCGGGAAACCGCGCGCATCCCGCGGATCAACCCGGCCGTGGTCGAAGCCATCGCCGAAGCCGACGTCATCGTATATGGGCCCGGCACGCAGCACTCCTCGCTGTTCCCCTCTTACCTCACGCAGGGGCTTGCCGAAGCCATCGCGCAAAACCGCACCGCCGATAAAATTTTCATCGGCAATATCCTCCGCGACCTGGATATCCAGACCGACGACGTCAACGATCTGGCGCGCAAATTCATGGGCGCCATGACTCGGCAAGGCCATGCGGCCGTAGAGTGGAGCGATTGCGTCACGCAGTTGTTCGTGCAGCGCACCGAAGAAGACCCTTCCGGCTCCGCAAAATACATCCCGTTCGACCCGGCGAAATTCCTGTTTCCCATGCAAGGCGTCCGCATACGCGACTGGGAGTCCCAGGAGGGCCATCATTCGGGCGGGTTCGTGCTCGATGAGCTGCAGCAGATCGTGCAGTCGCGCATCGATATCGAGCTGCAGCGCATTCAGCACATGGTATCCATCGTAGTGCCCGTGCTCAACGAGGCCCGGACCCTTGAGGAGGTGCTGAAGTCGCTCCTCCTGCTCGATTTTCAGCCGCTCGGGATCACCAAGGAAATCGTCGTTGTGGATGGCGGCTCCACCGACGGCTCGTTCGAGATCGCGCAATCGGTGCGGACCGTGCGGGCCTACCGCTCGCCGCCCGGCGCAGGTCGCGGCGCGGCGATGCGCGCGGGCGTTAAGGAGGCGCGCGGCGGCATCGTCGCCTTTTTCGCGGCCGACCGCGAGTACCAGACCGACGATCTCTATCTGATGGTACGGTCCCTGGTGCAATCGAATTTTCGGGCCGTTTTCGGCTCGCGCGCGATCAAGGTCCGCGACCTATCCGAAGAGCTCAAGAGTATTTACGAGGGCAAGCGCAGTCTATACCTGACTAGTAAGTACGGCGGTATGTTACTCAGCATCGTGACTCTATTGCTTTATAATCGCTATATCACCGACGTGCTCACCAGCGTCAAGGTGTTCGATGTGCGCCTGCTGCGAAGTCTGCTTCTCGAAGGCAATGGCCGCAACCTGGATACGGAGATTATCGCCAAGTTGTGTCTGTTGCATG
>JBEKNN010000401.1:0-6928 GCA_049522755.1 Bryobacteraceae bacterium
TTCTTGCGGCCGCAAACCGCCACGCGGATAGGCTGAAACATCTGGCCGGTTTTGATGCCGAGCTCACCCGCGGCCTTGCGCAGCGCGGCATCGAGTTCATCGTGCGTGAAACCGGTGGCGCAAAGAACTGCGCGTCCGCTTTCCAGCGCCCGCAGCGCCATTCCGGCGTCGCCCTTTTGAGGAATTAATTCGGCGGGGTCATAGGGCGCCAATTGGTCCACGAAGAAGAAATCGGCGACCGTGAGCACATCGCGCAGCAGCTTGATGCGCTCCTGAATCAGCGGCGTGACTTGCGCCATTTTCTGCGGCGTGGCTGCAAACCCCGCCTCGTGAACCACCGGCAGCAAGCGCTCCGAAAGCTCGGCCGCGGGCATGGTGCGAATGTACTCGGCGTTGAGCCAGACGGCTTTCGGATCGAAGGGATCGTCGTCTTTAAAATTGACGACGGCGTTGCTGCGGTGAATGCCTTCGAACGAAAACGCGTCGATCAGTTCCTGGCGCGGCATCTGTTCGCGGTCGTTCTTGGGCGACCAGCCGAGCAGGCAGAGAAAATTCACGAAGGCTTCGGGCAGGAATCCGGCGTCGCGATAGGTGGTGACGCTGACCACGGGGCCGTGCTTGCGCTTCGAAAGCTTGGCGCCGTCGGGCGCCACCAGCAGCGGCAGGTGCGCGAACTGCGGCGGAGTAAGCCCCGCGGCTTCGAAGATGAGAATGTGCTTGAAGGTATTGGCGAGGTGCTCCTGGCCGCGGATGATGTGGCTGATGCGCAGGTCGGCGTCGTCGGCGCAGGAGCCCAGGTGATACGTCGGCATGCCGTCGCTGCGCAACAGCGCAAAATCTTCGATATCGGCGGTGGCTTTCGATTGTTCGCCGAACACGCCATCGTTGAGCGTCACGTGCGTTTCGGAATCGCGCGGCACGCGGAAGCGCAGCGCGAAGGGCTCGCCGGCGGCGGCGCGGCGGTCGCTCTCTTCCCTGGAAAGGTTGCGCATTTCGGCGTGGAACAACCAGGCGCCATGCGTTCCAGATTTATCGATTTCGCCGGACTGCGCGGGCGTAAAATCGCGGTACGCGAGACCTTTGTGCAGTATCGCATCGGCGATCTGGCGGTGAAGCGCGAGACGGTCCGACTGTTTGTACTGTTCATCCCAAGGCAGGTCGAGCCACCGCAGACCGGCGAAGATCGACTGCAGCGACGCATCGGTGTTGCGCTCAACGTCGGTATCGTCGATGCGCAGAATCATGGCGCCGCCGTTGTGGCGCGCGTAGAGCCAGTTGAAGATGAAGGTGCGCGCTCCTCCGATATGCAGAAAGCCCGTGGGAGAGGGCGCAAACCGAACTCGAATCATGGAAATGCCAGTATAACAAGCCTCAAATCTGCGGCTCGAATCGAACACTTCTTACTATGGCAAACTAGAGACGTTCACCATGGAGATCCCGATCAAGCAGAGCGCGGCCGCGCCGTCGCTGGATGCGCTGGAGTTGTCTGAACTGCTTCGCCGTCTGGTCGCCGCATACGATCCGGAGCGCGTCTATTTATTTGGATCGGTGGCGCGCGGGGAGGTTGGCCCGGACAGCGATTACGATCCGATGATTATCGTGCCGGACGACGCCGCGCCGGAAAGGCTTCGGAGCCGTTTGGCCTATCAGGCGATGCGGGGAACGGGTACGGCGGCTGATGTGCTAGTGTGGCCGAAATCCAGTTTTGAGCGTCGCGCCCGTGTGGTAGCGTCGTTGCCAGCTACTGTCCTAAGGGAGGGCAAGCTACTCTATGGCCGCCGATCCCGAGTTGACTGCGGAGACTCGGGCGTGGCTTACGAAATCGGCAAACGATCTTCGTGCGGTACTCGACCCCACACTCCTGGAAATTGTCGACCACGCCGCTCCACTCACCGAGTACGCATGGCGATTCCGCTACCCCGGTGCTCCGGAAGGAATCGATGCTGAGGAAGCCGGGGAAGCATTGAAGGCGGCCCGCTTGGTTCACGACGCGATTGTGAGCCGAGTCCCGCCCGAAGTGCGGCCATGAGTAAGATAGTGAACCGCTCATCGCCGCGGCGCGTCTCGGTTCAGCCGAACCGAGACATGGTGGCATAACGATTGCACATAAAAATATCAGTTGAAGTGGCGCGAACCGGCGGGTTGGCCGAGCCCGAATGAGCAGAGCCAACGCCGCCGGTAATGGGCAGCGATGCGCCGAAATGCTTCACTCGGAGCGCAGAGCGTCTACCGGATTCACCGAGGCGGCGCGGCGCGCGGGGATGAAGCTGGCCAAAAGCGCGGAGACCGCCAGCAAGGCGGCGACGCCGGCCAGTGTCGGCGCATCCCACGAGCGGACGGAAAACAGCAGTCCGCGCATCAGAGTTGCCGCAGCCACCGAACACACTGAGCCGATAGTAACTCCGAAGGCAATTAGCCAACCGGCTTCTTTCAGAATCAGTCGATAGACCGAGCGCGGCTGGGCGCCTAGCGCCATGCGGATGCCTATCTCACGGCTTCTCTGGCTCACCGAGTAAGCGATCACTCCGTAGAGTCCCACCACGCCCAGCAGTAACGCCAGTGCGGCGAACCCTCCGACCAGCCACGCGGCGGAGCGATGCAGATACGCCGACTGCGAGTCATTGATTCTGACGGTCATGGTCATACCGCGAACCGTAACAATGCCGGGGTCGATCTGATGTATCGTGGCTGCCAGAGCCGGCAGCAGCGGCCGCTCGTCTTGCGAGGTCCGAACCACCAGGCCGAAGAAGGTATCGGCGTCCTGGTTGAAAGGAACATAAAGCACCGGCGGGATGGCGGCGTCCAATGGGCCTTCCCGTATGTCCTCCACAATGCCTACGATTTCCATGGGCGCGGGTGAAGTCGAGACATGAGCCAGCTGCTTGCCAAGCGCGTCTTCGCCCGGAAAGAATTGCCTGGCGAAAGTGTGGTTAATAATTGCTACACGAGGCTTGGACCCATCCTCCGCCTCGGTAAAGTAGCGGCCGCGCAACAGTCTTGCTCCCAGCGTTGTGAAGTAGCCGGCGCTTACATCCCGCTGGGACACGTCATTGTGCTCTCCGTTCCAGGGCCGGCCCAACACTCGCAGCCAGGTCGTGTTGCCGTTACCATCCATTGGGAGGCCATTGCCGGCAATGCCCACGGATTGTACGCCGGGTAACTCCACGGTCCGGCTCATCACCTGCCGCGCCAGCGCAATGGCCTGTGGGTCCTCTCCGTACCTGGATGCGGGCGCCATGACGTCCATAGTGACCAGGCGATCTGGTTGCAGCCCAATGTCGACACGCAGCAGGCGGTATAGGCTCTTGCCGAGTAATCCGGCGCCCACCAGCAACACCATGGCGGCGGCCAGTTCGAGCACCACAAGTTTGGAACCGAGCCTCCGCCATACGGTTCCCGCGGAACCGCGGCTGGCCTCCGCCAAGCCTTCCCGCATTCCGGACGACCAGACCCGCAAACTGGGAGGCAACGACAACAGCGCCGCCGCCGACAGCGCGATGGCGCCCGCAAGCGCCAATACCCGGCCATTCAATCCGAGGCCCCGCAGAAATGGCATGCGGGCCATCATATCTTCTGAGACAAGACCTGCGAGAAGTTGTATGGCCCAGTGTGCGGATGCCAGGCCAAGCGCACTGCCCGCAGCCACTAATACCAGCGCTTCCGTTACAAACTGACGGATCAAGCGCCCCGATGACGCGCCCAGCGCGGTGCGCACCGCGATCTCACGCGTGCGGCTTTCGGAGCGGACCAGCAGCAAGCCCGCTACATTCACACTGGCGATCAGCAGTAGCAGACCGGCGCCGCAGAGCAGTACCAGCAGAATGGGACGGATGTCACCGGCGATGACATCGGCAAGAGCCGCTACCGCCGCGCCCTGACCGCGATTACTATCGGGATATTGTTTCACCAGTTGTTGGGCAACCCATGTCACGTCGGCTAATGCGGCCGCGATAGAGACGCCATCCTTGAGCCGCCCTACACCGTAGAGGCCGTGGCAGCTTCGCCTCACATCGCAGGAGCCGGTAGCATGCAGAGCGGTCCAAAACTCGGCGGGCTCGGCCGGAGCGAAATGAAACTCACGCGGCAGCACGCCGATGATGACGTCAGGGGCGCCATCGAGCGTAACCACGCGGCCCAGCACGTCGCGTTTTCCACCGTAACGTTGCTGCCAGGCGGCATAACTCAACAGCGTCGCGCGAGGCGCGGCCGGTAGATCCTCACCCGCATAGAAATCGCGCCCAAGCGCCGGAGTTACTCCCAGCGTGCGAAAGAATCCGTCACTTACGCGAGCGGCGCGTACTGGTTCGGCGCCCCCGGGCGTGCTGAGCAGGAAACCATTGCGCTGGTACACATCGAGCGAACTGAAGACGCTGTTGAGATTCTTCCAGTCGAGGTAATCGGGATACGAAAGGTTGCTTTGCGGAAACGCCGCGACGCTCCCAAAAACACCCAGCAGCCGGGATGGATTCCGATAGGGCAGGGGCTTGACCAGAACTGCGTCTACAAAGGCGCAGATTGCCACACTGGCGCACATGCCGAGAGCCAGCACGACAATGGCGGTACAGGTGAATCCCAGGTTCTTGCGCAACTGCCGGATGGCGAAGCGAAGATCCTTCTCCAGGTTTTCAATCAGGTTCAATCCCCGCATGTCGCGACACTCCTCTTTCCTTTGAGCGAAGCCTTCGATGGACTGGAGGGCATCGCGCCGTGCCTCGGCCCGAGTCATGCCCGCGGCGACGTTGTGTTCGATCTGCCGCTCCAGGTGATAGCGCAGCTCTTCGTCCAGCTCGCGCTCGACCGTCGAGCGCGAGAAAAGCGACCGGAGCCGAAGTCGAAGCATGCTGTTCAGGCGCATTGCGATCACTCCCGGTCAAGCGGTCCGCACAATCATCGAGATGGCTCCGGACAATCGCTCCCACTGCGCGGCTTCCTGCTCGAGTGCCTTACGCCCGGCTTTAGTGAGCGTGTAGTATTTAGCCCGCCGATTGTTCTCACTGACGGCCCATTCCGAGCTGATCCAGCCGTTCTGTTCCAGTTTGTGAAGAGACGGGTAGAGAGCGCCCTGACCTACCTGGAGAACGCTCCCGGACATCTGCCGGATGCGCTGGGCGATCGCCCAACCGTGCATTGGCTCCAATGCGACTACCTTCAAGATGAGCAGATCCAGCGTGCCTTGTACCAGATCGGTGGGTTTACTCAACACCTCTCCTCTCAGTAACTGACAACAGAATACCCGGCGGTGAGTTGCTGTGTCAATCGATTTGTCAAACGGCGGCGGCGGGAAGGAAAGACGCCGTTGCATCTTCATCACCCACGTCTGCATCGAACGTAAAGAAGCAATCGGAAACCAAGGAGGTTTTATGGCCAGTGCAGGCCCAGCTAGTGTAAAGATTGTCCGCTTCCATCAGACAGGCGGCCCCGAAGTTCTCCAACTGGACGAACTCCCTCTACCCGATCCGGCCGCCGGAGAGGTGCGTCTCCGCGTCAAGGCGATCGGACTCAACCGCGCGGAAGTCATGTTCCGGACGGGCAGATACCTGGTCGAGCCGAAGCTGCCTTCGAAGCTAGGCTACGAAGCCTCCGGAACGGTTGAAGCTGTCGGCCCCGGCGTCGACCAGAGTTGGATCGGCAAGACAGTCAGCACCGTGCCCGCTTTTCCGGCCAATGCGTATGGCGTCTACGGCGAAGTCGCCATTGTTCCCGTTCGCGCGATTGCCGCCTACCCCGACCGGCTCACTTACGAGGAGGGAACCAGTATCTGGATGCAGTACATCACGGCCTATGGGGCGCTTGTTCACCAAGGCCGCATCGCCAAGGGAGATTTCGTTCTTATCACGGCCGCAAGCAGCAGCGTGGGCGTCGCCGCGATCGAGATCGCCAAAGCCGAGGGCGCCATCGGCATCGCCGTCACCCGCGGTGCGCAGAAGAAGGCAGCGCTTCTCGCTCTGGGCGCCGACCACGTTGTTGTCACGGATGAGGAAGACCTCGCCGCTCGAGTCAACCAGATCACATCTGGCAAAGGCGCACGCATCGTCTTCGACCCCATCGGTGGCAAGGGGCTCGAGTCTCTCGCGGCCGCCGCGGCCTCCGGCGGCATCGTCTTCGAATACGGAGCGCTGGCCAGCGACCCCACGCCCTTTCCGTTGTTCACCGTTCTGGGCAAGCACCTCACTATCAAGGGATACACTCTGTTCGAAATAGTCGGCGATCCCGCAGCTTTGCCGAAGGCTAAGCAGTACGTCTTCGATCACCTTGCTTCCGGTGACTTTAAGCCGCGTATCGATAAGACTTTCCCGCTTAGCCAGATCGTCGAGGCGCATAGGTACATGGAGTCTAACGCGCAAATCGGCAAGATTGTTGTTACTGTCTAGCATCTGGCTGTGCATGGTAAGAGCCGCCTGAAAGCCGGCTGCAGCCAGGGTTGGCTGCCCCACAAAGTGCGTTATCTTCATTAGAGGAAACTATGATGAAACCTTATTGGATCTGCGCCGGAGTTCTGCTCGCGGCGGCCACTCTCGCGGCCAGTTTCGCTTTTGGCGAAACCAAGACCGGCCAGACGGCATCCGTCGCGATCGGCGGGAAAACTATCGTCGTCAAATACTCGGCGCCGGCGGTCGACGGCAGGGAAGGAAAGCTTTTCGGCAAGGATGGACGCATCGGGCAGGACCCGAACTATCCGGTCTGGCGGGCAGGCGCGAACGAGGCTACCGCGCTGCATACCGACGCGGATCTCGACATCGGTGGCCTGGCCGTTCCGAGGGGCGATTATACGCTTTTCGTCAACCTGGCGAACCCTGCGAGTTGGGAGTTGATCGTCAACAAGCAGACCGGCCAATCGGGGCTGGAGTACGATGCGAAGCAGGACCTGGGCCGCGTCAAGATGACTATGACCAAGCCGCCGGCGATGGTGGAACAAATGAAAATTATC
>JBEKNN010000402.1:0-6888 GCA_049522755.1 Bryobacteraceae bacterium
CACTACGCTAGCTTATAGCTTACTTAGCTATAGCTAATGAGAGCCGCCGCGTGATCCACGTCGCCAGCCGTGGCAAGGGCCTGCGGGCTCAGTTCAACCGTATCGTTGGGCGAACTAGCGCTAACACGCCGCGCGGTGGTTGCGCGTCGTGACGCTACTGGAGCGACTTCAGATACGTCACGATGGCTATTGCGTCGTCGTGCTGAAGCTGATATGCCGGCATGGGCTTATCGGCCGCATTTCCCCTCGGGTTCTTACCCGTCTCGATGAACTTCACCAAGCCGTCCATTCCCCATCGCTGAAACAATGGGCTGGTCGACGTGATGTCCGGCGTACTGGCGTGCCACCTGGGAACTTCGTTGATAGGCTTAATATCGAGGGCTCCACCCTTAAGCCACTTGGTCTTGTCCAGTTCGCCGCTCGCGGTTTTCGCAGTGTGGCACTCCTGGCACCTGGCCACTTCTTCCACAAGATATTTTCCACGAGCCAATATGGCGTCTTGCCCGAAAAGAGCATCCCCAAACGCTAAGCTAATCGTCGCGAGCTGAATCATCCTCATTGGTGCTCCCTCTCTTTTCTAATTGTTCTTTCGCCTTTGTCCGGATAGGAGCATCGCGGCGATTCTGAATCGTCTCGGATATAAGCCAGGCCAGGAGAAGAGTTGGAATGCGTCTCGGGTGGCCGGACTGCGCGGTTACCATGAGATCGCGCCATTTCAGAAGCAGGATGGTTGGGTAACGCAAGAGCAAGCAGCGAGAGAGCTGAATGTGAGCGACACGGTAATCAAGCGGCTCATCCGCGAACAAGTACTCCCAGCAACGCACGTCGTTGAGTGTGCGCCATGGATCATCAATCGCAAAGACCTCCAACTGCCAACAGTCCAGGCAGAGGTGCAAGCAGTCCGTCGTGGCCGTAGACTGCCGCGGATTGTGGCTGGCCAAGTGCAATTGTCTTTAGAATGAATAGACTCTGAAAGGTGGTGTAGTATGCCGAAGCGTGCCGCAGGGTGTGCGGGCGCACGGGCTTGGTAATGCCGGCGCGTTGCGCCGCCTCCCGGCAGGCTTCCCATACGACTTTGGGTGTGATCGGCTTGTCGGCGCGGGAGCCGTTGACTGTGCCGGGAAACAAGTAGGTCTTGGGCCTCATCCAACGCCAGTATTCCCGCAGGGTCTCAAGCGCGTTGGGGCTCAGCGGCACGTCGCGATCCTTGCCGCCTTTGCCTTGCTGGATGCGGATGAGCATGCGCTTACTATCGATATCCTCCACCTTGAAACGACACAGTTCAGCCCGGCGCATGCCAGTCGAGTAAAGCGTGATCAGCATGGCGCGATGATACAGATTGCCGGCCGAATCGATGAGTCGGACCGCTTCTTCTTGCGTGAGGATTACCGGCAGACGTCGCGGCGCTTTCGGATACGGCACTTCCTCAATCGGGTAGGCTCGCTTCTGCGTCCTGCAGAAGAAAAACGCAACGCCGCCGTACAATGACCGATGGTGCGGACGCCGAGCTTCCCCTCCTTCAGCAGGTATACCTGATAGGTGCGTATCTGTTCCGGCCCAAGCCGATCCGGAGAACGACCAAAAATGTTTGGCGAACGACTCCACAATCCTGGGATAGCTGTTCACGGTAGTCTGAGAGTAACTACGACGCTGGAGCTCTTCCAGCATCATTTTGCGAAGTTGGGTCACAGGGACCTCCTTGTGACCCATACATTACGCCACCGGAGCCGAAAAGTCTCGACCTGCGACACGCGTAGCGTCCGCCGCGCGGGCGGCTTCGTTCTGACGGCGTGATGTTTAGCTTCCTTGGCGGTAGGTGGATAGTCGTCCATCCGGAAGTTGGCCCCAAACGGCTTTAAACCCGCCAAAACTGACGCACGGCTTTTGTTTGACCAAGTACTTTCTTAGCGTGGCACGAGTATTTTTCTTTTCGGCCGAGTGTTTCTTACGTCAGAGCATAATGTTCAAAAGCCCGCCTGGACAGAGCTTCGGACGTTATTGTTCAGTTGGTATAGAAACCGCCGTGCGCGGGGTCAATTGACTCGCCACGCCACCCCACCGAAATTGGCAGAGATTAGCCGGTTAAACGGCCATCTGGGAAACAACGCATCGGCCTGACAAACTGGCGCCCAAATCCTTATACCACCCGCAAACAGGGACAGCCGAGGGAAGTTCGAAGGTTAGGCGCGGACACCCACCGGGCACGCGCAGATGGCCGCGCACGCCAAATCGCGCGCACCCATAGCCGCGTCCTCATTCATTCCGACCTCCTGAATAGCGAATCCATCGCGGATTCACTTTCCTCAGCCGCCGGCGGTGACTTCCGCATGGTGATCGAACCGACGAGGGGCATCGAAGCAGCAGTCCTGGTGGCGATGGTCGGGGCAGGCGGTACCGCGCTCGGCGCGTTGATCACCGGAATCCTGAAGCTCGCGAACGAACGTGGCGCGCGGCGCGTCGTGGTACAAGGAAGCTCCGGGCGCCGGATCGAGATTCCGGCCGGTCTTCCGGAAGCCAAGGTGGACAAGCTCATCGCTCTCTCGAAAGAAATCGACGTCGACAAAATCACGTTTTAGCCGCCGGTTGTCGGGTCCGGGATCTTACGGATTCTTGGGAGCGGACGGAGTGGCTCGGCAACCGGTAGTGAGCCGGCATTGTGAACGCCCGTTCGCTCAGCTGCTCACGAATCCGCGATTCACAGGTCATGCGGACTCCTTGCATGAGACACGGGCGCTTCTGCGCGGTGTTGAGAGGATTTGACTTGTGGCGTTACGAGAATGTGCCTGTTTCCGAGCGGATGGTCGCCATAACCGGAAGTTGGCTGCGGTCAGTGCGGAGATCATCGCTGTTGATAAATGCCCATACCACCAGCAATATGGGCCGCCGCGGGAGGAAGTCGAAGCGTAAATGCGGTCTCCACTCGGACCTCGCAGACGGCCGCCCGCGCCAAATCGCCCGCACCCGTACCCCTCGGGGGCCTCTACCGATTGATCCTGGGGCACGCCAGCGCGAGGGAACTGCGGGATGAGCTTGAGGCTCCCAGCTTACTGGGCTCAATATGCGTGCGCATTGTCGCAATATGCCCGAGGCGGCCGGCAACCGCCGCCGGACGTGGTCCCGACGAGGTAGGAATTCGCAAGCCAAGCGTGGACTCCAACCGGGGCGGCCAGTGTTGTGCGGTTGGCGCGGTGGCGCCCGACTCACTGCGAGCCAGGGCAGAGAGAAACTCCGAGAACGTCGACCAGGCACTACAGCCGACCACCGGTCGCGATCGCACGGCAGGCGGACCCAGATCAGACAGCAACCACATAGATGCACGCGCTCAGGTCACCGTCTGCTGTGCGTACCCGGGTAACCACACGCCGGTAGCCGGGGCCTTCAAACTCGTCGAGGCGTGACCAGTGATCCGGCAGGTCTGCTGACTCGAAGAGGTAGACGTCCACGGCAGGACCCGACACGTCGAGGATCAATCCGGGAAAACCGAGAGTAGTTCCCCAACCGGCATCGATACGCTTGCCCTGCACCGTCCCGCGCTGCCAGCGCCCCTTCAGAGCAGCCAACTGGTGGTGATTCACCTTGCCCGGTGCGAGCGATCCGTAGGTGGCCAGACGTGTTCTCGCACCGCTATCGCAATCCAACAAACCGATACCTCTCAGCCGGTCCTATTCTACCGACCGCTGGACCGGATCTACACCGATTCTACCCACACAGTGTCCCGAAATCGAGTCCCGAAGCCAGGCAACGTCTCGCCTCACGCCTCGGCCTTCGGGTTGTGCCGAGCGGGGGACAGAAAAGGCGATCTGGAGAACGACGCATTGGCTTGGCTAACTGGCGTCAATCCCCATACCACCAGCAAGCATGGACCGCCGGGCGGAGGAACTCGAAGCCAAGCGCGGACGCCACCGGGGCAGAGAATGCTCCGCGGCTGGGCGCAGCGGAGCCAACTCACGGCGAGCAAGGTTTGGGCGCATTAGCAAGCCTCGAAAACCCCGAACTCGTCACCTTCAAATCGCTATTGTTGACGAATATCGTTGTGAATCCTGTGGGACGTACCGCAAAGCCAACTTCTATGGAACCTTCAAATCGGCCTTCACATGGACTCCCCGTAGAGGAATGGCCGGTCGCCGCTGCTTTTCCAGAAGTAGGCAAGGATGATCAGACTTGCGACCGCCGCGTACGCACACCACACCGACGTGAAGGCGTACCGCTTGACCTCCATTACAACCAGGAGAATTGCCAGGTTCGCCCCGCCGAAGATTACCATTGCCCTGACCCTCGAGAAAAATAGCGAACCGCATGTTGCAATTACATACAGCAGCGCAACCGCTGTATTGTTTGTAGCTGGATTGATATATACGATGCTATTTTCCTTGATATACACCTGCAATGGGTACGCCGTCAACGCCCACAATATGTAAAGTGCCGTAGCTCCGCCGATCGCGAGGAACGGCAGCATGCGCCTGCGACTCTTCGCGTCAGGCTCGAACAACAGCACGCTTAGCGGCAGCAGGAAAGGGAGAAGCCCCTGCGCATACAGCATGAATGCCGCACCCATGTCGTGCGCCACCGTCGGCGAGAGAATCCCGTCCAATCCCAGCCAGACGAATCCCTCGATGAACTGATGAACGGCGAATAGCACGGGCAGCGCCGCGAAAAGAATTTCGCGCCTGTGCTTCACCTTCGTCAATGTGACGATTCCCATGGCGCCCAGGGCTCCGCTGCCAACAAAGTTGGCTGTTGCTGAAAAACACACGGCTCGTGCCCTCCCTCGCGAGGATTACGCCTATCATCGTAAAACACTATCGATATTCACTCTCAATGTTCTCGTGGAGAGCCGGCGCCGGGGAGTGCTCTGCGGTTGGCGCTGCGGCTCCGAGCATACCGGGCGCCAGATGCGTGCGCACTAGACTGTATGCCCGAAGCGACCGGTGGCCTCCGGCCAGTTGGACCGCCGGGGGAGGAGTTCGAAGGTTAAGCGTGGGCGCCCACCGGGGGCGGGAATGCTATGCGGCTGGCTGCCGTGCCCAACTCACGGCGAGTCGGATGCGGGTGCATCTCACGGACGGCCGCCGATGACACGCGGACGGCGCCGCCACGCCCGCGCCTAAGAGTGGGAGAATGACTTGGAATTGTCGGCTCGCAAAGCTAAGCGGAAGGATGACATGTCCAAATCGACCAAGAGCCTCGCCGAATTACTCCGCCTGCCGCCTCCGGCGCCGAATCCAACCGGGCGCCCCGACTGCGGTTCCCGCGCTCTCCTGCCCATCTGCTACGGTTCGCCTGGTCCAGAGATGCAGGATGAGGCGCGGCGAAATTATTCTCGGTGGATGTATTATGCAAAACGCGAACTGGTACTGCAGCGACTGCTTCAATAGGTGGCCGGAGAACCCGCCACCTAAAGGTTTGCCCGGAATTCCCAAGAAGTACATCGACGAGACGGCTGCCGAATTTGCGTCGCTGACGGCCGACGCCGCGCTACCTCCGCAACCCGACGAGCCCATCGTTGAAAATTACTGGCAAAGACCTGATGGGCGTAAGATTTTTCTGCTCCGTTGTCCCTGAGGACGGGTGCGCCTTGAGAAGAGAGTCCATCTTGTGCCCCTCGGTGGCACTCCCCAGTACGAACAGATTGAGGGTGACTGGCCGCCGATCGACATGGACTACACGAAAGCCTACCGCCAGGCGGGGCTGGCCGCTGTGCGATTTGAACGCAGGCAAGTAGCGGCGATGCAGGATCGGCCCAGTTTCCACCCAGGCGCCCATTCGCTGGGGAGTTCGCCGACTGCCCTGAAAAGCCGTGGGCTTGGCGTCTGCGAGGCGCTCGAAATGAATCGTCCAGCCGCATACGTGGCGAACCGCTTGCTATATCGCATAGCACCTGCTGTACACATGTACACATAGGTGGAGATCGCTTATACCCTAATCCGCTGAGGAGCCCCGAGGGAGGAACCCGCAAGCCAAGCGCGGACGCCAACCGATGCCGCGCGGATGAAATGCGGTTTGGGTTGCGGCGCCCAGCTTACCGTGCGCATTATGCGCACGCACTCCGCCATATGCCCGAAGCGGCCGGCAGGCTCAGGCGACGTGGATCGACGAGGGAAGAACGGGCGTTCGAGCAGCGCGCGTTGAGCGCGGCGGAGCGGCGCGCTGTCTGGCTTTCGATGAGCGCACTCGAATCGCTACTTCTTTGTCTGTGCCTTGGGAAACTTCTTGAACAAGTCCTCTACGGCCTTCTGCAGCTTCAACTCGTTCTTGTTCGGATCTCCGCTCAACGTGTCAGTAGATTCCCCGTGCCAGATCACCATCTTCGTATTCGAGTCGAAAACGTCAAGGTGCAGCGTCCCTACGGGCGTGCGCTCAATCGTCGTGGTCGCAACTCCCGGACCCCACCATCCCCGATGAAACCATCCACCGCCGTACCCGCCCGTGTACCACGTCTCCATCGTCTGCTCCGTCCGCGTCGCGCCCATTGCCGTCACGGATACGTCTCCGCCCGACGCGACCTTCTGCCATCCTTTCGCCGCCAGTTGTGCATCGATGGCGTTCGCCGTAATATCTTTCCAGGCCGGGTCCTGCACATTCACGCCGATCCACGAATAAGTATGGTACCTGCTGAAATCCGCCTTGTGATCGTAGTCTACCGTTACCTTCGCAAGAAGACAGGTAGCCGTGATCACAGCTCCAAGAAGAACCAACCGCCATTGCCTCATAAGCACAAACCTCCTTCCCTTGATTATCAGCAATCCCGCCTGAAATGCAATCGGCAATCGAGCGGCGGGTGCGAGACATAGAAGTGAGAGGCGGGGGAATCAGGCGGCGCGGCTTTCGGCCCAAAAGTCTTCGAACCTCTGATTGAAACGGCAACAACGCAGAGCGATGATGGCGTTG
>JBEKNN010000403.1:0-6811 GCA_049522755.1 Bryobacteraceae bacterium
CCCGGTACCCCGGCCACGCCAGAATCGCCGTCCATTCTTTGTGGGTCAACTGCCGAGTGTACCCAAAAACGCCATCTCACTGAATCATCGATATTTGAAGGTTTTCACCAATTCCTGCGGAGAGCCCTAAAATCAAAAGGCCGCCAGCAAGAGCAATCTGCTCCCATCTGGCGGCCTCCGGTATTCCGGTCAACCGAATATCACGAATGCCTTCCCCGTTTAAGGCGGGAATCGTATTTTCTTTCGTATCGTCTCCGCTGACATCGGCAGCCCATCCTGAATCCGCAAGCTCTCGATCTCCCCGTAACCCAGTTCGCGACAGAAACGTAGAAATGCTATCCACGACGGATGGAGCGTGGCGCACGCCTGCGGAGCGTACTCTATGGGTGATTTCGCCTTAAGGTCGTTTCCGCGGCTGTCCATAGCGTCGCGCTCCTCGTCGCTACTCCGTTCGCAGCACATCCACCGGGTTCAGATTTACAGCGCGCCGTGCCGGCACGTAACTCGCCAGAACTGCCACGATTAACAAAACCAGGGAGCCAGCGACAAATGTGACGGGGTCGCCGGAGCCGATGCCGTAGACGAGCGTGTGCATGAAGCGAGCTAACGCAAACGCTAGCACCAACCCTGCCAGGAGTCCCCCCAACGCCAGTCTCAGGCCTTTGCCGACGATCAGCCGAAATATGTCCGCCGGCATGGCCCCAAGCGCCATTCGCACGCCGATCTCACGTCTCCGCTGCGCAACCAGAAAGCTTAAGAGGCCGTAGAGACTGGAAGCCGACAAAACGAGCGCCATCGCCGCAAATGCCGCCAACACGTAACCTCGAAATTTGGGTTGCGCCAGATCGAGTCCCACCACGTCATCGAGCGTGCGCAGTGTGCCCACCGATTCGTCCCGATCCAGCGACCAAATTGCGTGTCGCAGGTCGCTCGCGATGGACTTCGGGTTGATGGTCGTCCGTACGACAAGGTCATAGCTAAACAGCGGGCTTTGATCCATGGGAAGATACGCTTCCCGGAAAGGCGCCGCGGCGAGGCTCGTGTGGTGTACATCGCCAGCTATACCCACTACAACGGCCTGGTAGTTCTCCGTTTCGTTCCGCTCCTGAAAATCGAACGTCAGACGCTGGCCGATGGGGTCCCGATCCCCGAAGATGTCTTTGCGCAACTCCTCGTTGATCACTACCACTCTCCGGCTCGTTTTGTGGTCGTCTGTGCTCAAGTACCGCCCCGCAAGGAGCGGTATCCGCATGACATTCCAATAGCCGGGCGAGACGGACCGCAGATACACGTGATGCGGCTCGCCTCCATCTGCGGTCGCCGTCCGCGGCGACGGGTTGTTCAGTCCACTGAGCGGAAGCTCGCTGGTGACGGCTGCGCTCTGCACTCCGGGGATCGCCTCGATATTGCGGATCGCATCGTGCCAGAACGCAGTCACTTTGGCCCCGATCCCGTCGCTGTACTTCGACCCGGGTAAGGCGAGGCGGGTTGTCAGTACATTGTTGGCTTGAAAACCGGGATTGACGTTCTCCAACAGGATCAGGGATCGGATGAGCAGCCCCGCACCCACCAGCAGGACGACGGAGACGGTTATCTCCGACAGAACCAGAACATCCCGTAGGCGGAACCTCCCCGTCACCGTGCGGCTCCCCGCCTTGAGTTCGTACGCAATGTCGGCACGCCCGGCTCGCAGAGCCGGCTCCAAACTGACTCCAAGACCCACCAACACGGACAGCATGAATGTGAAAGCGAGAGCAATGGTATCGATTCGAGCATCCGATAACCGCGGAATATCGACTGGCCCGAATTGTTTGATTAGTTCGACGCCGAAGTACCCGACAACACAGCCCCCTACTCCGCCGAAAAGCGCCAGCAGAAGGCCCTCGGTGATTAACTGCCGGATCAGGCGGGCGCGCGATGCTCCCAAAGCCATCCGCATAGAGATCTCTGATTGACGACTGGCGGCATGAGACAGCATCATGCTGGCAATGCTCGCCGAGACGAGCAGGATCACTAAGGCGATCGCCGCTAGTAACATCTTCAGTCCAACCCTCACATCTTTGACCACCTCATCCGTCAATGGCGCCGCCACGGCAGACCAACCGCGGTCGAATTGCGAGTACTCCGTCTGCAGGCGGCGACTCAGGACGTCCAACTCGCTCTGGGCGCTTGGAAGATCCGACTTGAGCCGTCCAATAACGATAAGAATCCGCGCACTCCTGATCCCCGGCACTGGATTATATTGGATCGGCGTAAACAGGTCCGTCGAGCCCAGGAAATTGAAGAACGGCGGTAAGACGCCGACCACGGCATAGGAGACGCCGTTAATCGCGAGGTGTTCTCCCACAACCGAAGCCCTTCCGCCGTACTGGCGTTGCCAAAGGCCGTAACTCAGGATCGCCACGGGAGGCGCTTTCCAAATCTCATCCTGGAGAGTGAATTCCCTGCCGAAGAGCGGTTGGATACCCAAGGTAGAGAAGAAACCGGCAGTGATGTTTCTACTGCGGACCTGCTCGGGATCGCCCACTGCTTTGAGATTGAGAAGTGGAGTGGAAATGCTCGCGCCAGCCAGGCTTTCGAACGTCGTGTTGCGTTGCCGGTAATCTACAAAATCCGGAGGCGAGACACCTTCGCGAGACCCGTGCTCCCATGCCCCGTAGATGCGCACAAGTTTGGCGGGAGCCCGATAGGGCAAGGCGGTCAACAAAACACCGTTGACGATACTGAAAATCGCCGTGGCCGAGCCAATACCCAATGCCAGAATAGCGAGCACGGTCAGCGTAAAGCCCCGCCGCTTCGAGAACGTGCGGATTGCAAAGCGCGCATCCTGAAGCGATGATTCGACCCATTGCATTCGCCGCATATCGCGACATTCCTCCTTAATCTGTTCGATTCCGCCGAGTTCCAAAAGCGCCGATCGCAGCGCGACATGGGGCGTCATACCCGCAGCGATATTTTCAGCGGTTTGCCGTTCGATATGGAAGCGCAACTCCTCGCTTAGTTCTGCATCCACTGCTCTAAGGCGAACCAAAGACCGCAGACGGCGACCGATTCTGTACAGCAAGCGCATGGCAGTATCTCTTCAGGCCGTGCTCACGACCATTTCAATGGCGGACGATAGCCGTCGCCACTGGGCCAATTCCTGTTCCAGGCGTTTTCGACCGGCCCTGGTGAGTGAGTAATACTTGGCACGCCTGTTGTTTTCGGAATCACCCCACTCCGATTGCAGCCAACCTTGCTCCTCAAGCCGATGAAGAGCCGGATAGAGGGCATTTTGATTCAGGATCAACACGTCATTTGAGACCTGCTTGATCCGTTGCGCGATTGCCCATCCATGGACCGGTTCGAGTGCGACGGTCTTCAGAATTAGTAGATCTACAGTACCTTGGACGAGATCAGTCGGCTTGCTCATGCTCCCCTCATTCAATGACATGAGCAGTGTACTTTGTATTCTCGGTCGCTGTCAAGCGGTCGTTTCGAACGGAGGGACGCGACGCCCGCTCGCCGCGCGGCGGCAGGTGTTGGGTGAGCATTACGCGCTGGTGCCCCAATGCGGCGAGGCTCTCCGCCATAGATTCGAACTTCTTCATAGATCACTAAGCAACTCACGAAAACGCCGTGTCATGTAACTGTTGGATGCCATGCCCGGGCCGGTCGTCCCGCCCATCAACACCCAGTTAGCCGCGGTAACAGGTCCCGAAAACGACCCGGATCGATGAAGGTCTCCGCGAAGTAGACCGGATGATTTGTATTTCAATCCGTCTATCCAATATGAAGAGACACTTTCTCCGCTCTATGACAAGCTGTCCTCCAAGACTCGCAACTTCAAAAAGAGCCAGCGCCAGTTAAGATCTTATATTGAAAGGGCAGCATGGCAGCAGCTCCGTCAATTTTCCGACGGTTTTTCGACGTGGTCCACCACCAATATCTCGACCGGACGCTTGCGTTTATCCAATTTGAGCCCCTAGCTGTTCCTGGAGCACAGCCGCGACCAACGCGGGATCGGCGGGACGCAAGCGGCGGATCGTCCGACTCCCAGGTCAGCTCAAAGTTGAAATCTCTGGCCAAGCCGGTCTGATCCATGACCGGGACCTGGAGCATTCGGGTAAGGTACGACGCTAGTCTCGCCATGGGCGCCTTCCGGCCCACGATGTGATGAGGATCTTCCCGGCTAGAGAAATTGGCGACAATGCCGTCCGGGGCCACCCTGCCGACGATCCTCTACGGTGGCGCGCCTTCCGTCCACTGCTTCAGCTTCGGCCCCTTCCTCGTCTGGGTTAGCGTGTAGACCGGAACCTCCTTGGTTTCCCGGTGGACTTTCAGCTTGAAGCGCTCCTCCAGCAGCGTTCGAAACATCAGCCTGATCTCATCGTCGATCGGCGACCCCGCCACCTTGGCGTCGATGTCGTACCAGTTCCAGCCCGTCCGGGAGGCTAAGATCCCCTTCGAGGGGATACCCGGGCTCGACGTGATACGCGTACGCCACCATCGGCCCCAACTCGCCGCGCATAATGATTCTGTCGCCGGAGCGGCGTGGTGTCCGGTCAAACGGACTGTTGGGCGTATTAGGCTTCACTGACGCGACGTCGAACTGTGGGCGCTGCGCAAAAGACAGCTCGCGCGACAAGCACGCGATCACGCCGACCTTGGCGATTGCCGATACGGGTCGCAACAGTGCGGTGGTCGTTACCGGATGAAAGAGCAACAGTAGCCAGAGATTAGCGTTTAGCATTGACATAGGAGCCTCCTTGCTTAGTGGATAGCCGGGCCGAGACAACACGGACAAGAGCCCTTTATATTTTCCTCGCCTCACATCCTGTCGTTGAGCGAAAGGGGGGTGAAGGATTTCAGCCTTACCGTTCTCGCCTGGGATATACGGGGTATGAATCGGCGTCGGCGGTACGACGACTTCAACAAGGCCGGTCGCTACGTCGTAGACAAGGCCGGAGATAAGCCAGCCGTTCGGCAATTCCGGAACCGCCCGAAGCGCAGCGACGTCGACTGCAACCGCCGCGCGAGGATCGGAGACCGATTTGGCCTTGAGTTCCATTCTGTTAGCGGCGGCGGGAAAGGGAGCCATTTCGGCGGACCGGCGGGGACCACGCCGCCAATGTTCGGTGGCGGCGACTGGACACCGGCTGCGGTGGAACTGGTTTCAAAAAGAGAAGATACTGACCGACCGGCAGTAGGAAAAAGAACTGGTTCGGGAAAAGAGATTTCAGGGAAGGCTGACAACCGCGCCGCCGCTGGCGGGGAAAAGCGAACGCCTGAGAGACGAGTCCGCAGGGATCCCATCTTTGCGATAGAGTTGTGGATCGCGTATTGATCCGAAGACCTGCTGCGCCCCGGAGAGGAGTGCCATCCCCTCCGGAGCAGGAGCTTCTGGGAGCAATCACCTCCCATGGGCCCTCCCGAGAATCCAACAAGCCATCCCGAAAATCAAGCGGGCGGCCCGCGAAGACGGGTGACGCGCCGGCAGCGGGGTGTCCCGCGCTCGCGGCGGTGCCTGCTCAAAGGATGTGAGCGGTGGTTTCATCCGCGACAAGCGCGGCAGCGGTATTGCAGTGAGCCGTGCCGGAAGGCGGCGCGGGCTTGGTCGCGGTGGAAGGCCCAGGAGATCTATCGGGCCACGGCGAAAGGCAAACAGAGGCGCAACGGGCAAAGCCGCCGTTATCGGCAGCGCGTCAAGAACCGAAAACGACCAACAGGCGAAGCCGTTCCAGAGGCCGCGAGGGTAATCACTAAGAAGTTTTTTCGACGCCTCTTGTGACCGGCCTGGCTGCTACGTGGGGTTCCTGCGCCAGCGGCGCTCGCCGTTGCAACACTTCTGCTCGCACGCGTGCCGTCGCGCGATGGGGCGCGTCTGGGAGCGCGAGCGGCACTGGCAACAGACACGCGCCGGTTGAGCGGAATCCCGCACGCAGCGTTGTGTCCAGGCGGTGAGAATGGCGCCGCCAGTTAACCGTGACATATTGATCTGGCGCCGTCACTGGCTTACATTCAACCTGTCCCGCAAGGAAGGGGACACGAGTGCTGCGCTGGGCTGACAACCATCTGCTCGATCTGAAGTGGGAAGAGATCGGCGAACACTACGGACGCTATCGCTTACATGTGCCGGAAGCGGAACGCGCCATGGCACGGTCGCTGGAGCGCTACGGGCAGTTGTCGCCGGTCGTCGTGTGCCGGCGCCAGGAGCGCTACGAACTGATCGACGGTTTCAAACGCTTGGGCGCCGTACGCGGTCTGGCGCAGATCCCGCGTCTGTCGGCCCGGCTCATGGAGGCCGATGAGCGCGCGGCAAAAGCCGCCATCTACGGGCTGAATCGCGCCGGCGGCCGCACGCGGGAACTGGAAGAAGCCTGGATCATCCAGGCGCTGGTGCGGGAAGACGGATTGAGCCAGGTGGAAGTGGCGGAGTTGTTGGGACGCCACAAGAGCTGGGTGTGCCGGCGATTGGCGCTGATCGAGCGGTTGGGACCCAAGGCTCGGGACGAACTGCGCGTGGGCTTGTTGACGCCCACTGCCGCGCGGCAGATCGTGCGGTTGCCGGAGGGCAACCAGACGGAAGTGCTGGAAGCGATCCGGCGCGAGGCGCTGTCGAGCACGGAACTGGGCGGCGTAGTGGACCTGTGGTTAAAGTGCGCCGAACGTCGCCAGCAAGAGTATCTCCTGGCGCATCCTCGTGAAGCGCTCTCGCAGGCCAAGGGAGTGCTCCCCGCAGTGCGCGACCCGCGGCTGAGCGAAGCCGGAAATCAGGTATGGAAGCGCGTCGGGCTGCTGCTGGATGTGCTGGGGCGCATGGAAGTGTGGC
>JBEKNN010000404.1:0-6805 GCA_049522755.1 Bryobacteraceae bacterium
TAGTCGTCACGCCCCGATACCGCCCAAAATGTTAGCTGGCTATTTGCCGCGAAAATCCAGGCTAGGGACTGGCGCCTGGCCCGGGGTTGGCTGCTGTCGCAAATCGCCGGCTGAGGCCCCTCGGGAGAGGCTACGCCCTACCGTCCACGCTGGTGCGATACAAAATCCGATGCACCCGGCTAACCAGGGCGTCGAATTGTGGCTCCCCGTGCAGATGCATCAGCCGTGAGTCGTTAGCTAGATACACGAGCCACGGAGAGCGTTGCGCAAACGCTAGTTCCCACTGACGGAAGGCCTCTGCGCGATTTCCCAATGCCTCATGAATCAATCCGATCTCATATGGAGAAACATACTGCTCTCCGGCTATTCGCTCCAGACTCGTCAGTTCCACAGCCGCGACGTCGCGCTCGCCCGCCATAGCGCGGGCATGCGTCGCAAAATTCTGAAACACCCTCACCCCTCCGCTCAACCTGACGCCTTCCTCCATCTCGCGAAAGGCTTCCTCCGGACGTCCCGATGCAACCAGTGTCCAACCAAGATACAGGTGATGCCATCCATAGCCGGGTTCCTGGACCACTGCCGCCCGGCACTCCTTTTCGGCCGCGGGAAAATCGAGGGCCATCAAGCGATCCCAACAAAAGTGAGAGACTGCTTTTGGATCGCTGGGATCTACATCCAGATACAAGCGGCTCTCTTCGTGCGATTCCTCAAAGCGCCGTGCCACGACCAGCAGGTGGGAATACCAATGGTGCGCGGCCCCATAACCCGGGTTCACCCGAATAGCCTCAACCATGGACCGCTCGGCCGCGCGAAGGTCCCACGCGAAATGCAGCAGACCGTAGCCTAATGCGGCGTGGCCCTCGGCGAGGTTCGGATCCAGTTGCAGGGACTTTTCCGCGTAAGCTCGACCCTTGCTGTAAGCTTCCTCCGGAGATAGGAGTCCCGCTTCCCAACTACCGAGTGTGTTGTAACAGTCTGCTAAGCTCGCATACGCGAGGGCGTATTTTGGGTCTTGTTTCAGCGCCTCCTGGAAGCACTCGATCGCCGCATAGGTTCCCGCGGGCCGTTTGTTCCAATGGTGCCGTCCTTTTAGAAAAAGACTGTAAGCTTCCGGATCTTCCGTGAATCTCTTGGCGACCAGCGCCTGCTGATCGGCTGGCTGTCCGAGCAGGCGCTCGCGCAACTGACCGACGACTGTGGCAGTGATCTCGTCCTGCACTTCGAAGATGTCCGTCAACGCCCGATCGAATCGCTGGGACCAAATGGGATATCCATCTGAGATGTTGATCAATTGCGCACTGATCCGCAACCGTTGCCCGGAGCGGCGCACGCTTCCTTCCAGCACGCTGCCGGCGTTCAGCCTTCGTCCGATTTCGCGCGCATCTAGTCCCTTATCTCGATACGAAAACGCGGACGAGCGCGGCGTTACCCGCAATTGTGGAACTGAGCTGAGTGCGCCGATCAGTTCTTCCGCCAACCCTTCTCCGAAGTGTTCCGCGTCGGCGTCTCCCCCAGCGCTGAAGAATGGCAGAACAGCGACAGAGGCGATCTGAGGACGCGTAACTGTCACATGCCTCTCATGCGACCGTTGCAGATCGAGGGCGGCGCATACCTCCGCCATCGATCGAAATCGCTCCCCAGGGGCTTTGCGCAGGCATTTCGCGATCAGCGCATCGAAGGCTGGCGGCAAACCGGGCCGCAACGTGGAAGGCGCGGGCGGTTCAGCGGTAGCGACTTCGTGCATCACTGCTAGGGCGCTTTCTCCGCTAAACGGCATTTGACCGGTGGCGGCTTGATAGAGCACGCATCCCAGCGAAAAAACGTCCGAGGTCGCGTCGGTCTCTTCACCGCGTGTCTGCTCGGGCGACATGTATGCCACCGTTCCTATCACCTGCCCGCATCCGGTCAACCGAGTCGGAGGGCCACGGTCCGGCAATTTCGCAATTCCGAAATCCAACACCTTCACGACTTGGTCATTGGATACCAGAATGTTGGCAGGCTTGACATCCCGGTGGACAATGCCCGCCGCATGTGCCGCCCCCAAGGCCGAAGCTGCCTGAACTCCCAGGTTGAGGACCTGTCCAAAAACCAGACCTTCGGGCCGAATCAACTCCTTAAGCGAACTTCCCGCCACATACTCCATCACCAGGAAATCCACTCCTTTGTGGCTAGAGATATCGTAGAGAACGACAATATTCGGATGGTTCAACGCCGACACAGCGCGGGCTTCCTGGAGTAAGCGATGTCTGTAAGCTGGGTTGGCTGTCAGTTCATGCGGAAGCAGCTTAATCGCAACGGTCCGCCCCAGCCGTGTGTCGATTGCCCGATACACTTCCCCCATGCCGCCGCATCCGATGACTTCTTCAATCCTGTAGGGGCCGAGTTGGGCGCCTGGCATTGCAGTCTCGCTCAGGATCGAGGCTTCTCTTCCCACCCATGCCGGTTGATCGAGCGTGGAACCGTCCTGTTTCAGGATCGATTCCAGGCTGGCACGCAATTTTGGGTCAGAGCGGTCTAGCAGTGCGTTTCTTTCGGCCGTCGGAAGATCCCGAACCGCGTCGTACAGTTCCTCCAACTGCTGCCATTGGTCAGGTGTCATGCTAGCTAACCGCATCGATTCTACCGCAAGGCATTCGGATGTTACTATTCTTGCAAACTGCCTCCCCACCGAGCGCTGCGTTCTGCTCGTTGCCGAGGATCGATGCCGAAGGTCTTCGAGGGATGCGGGCACGCGAACTAGCCTAGCGTCTGCCCCGTGAATTGGTGGACTGATTGAGATGGTCCCGCTCGCCCCGGTGGGCGGCCCGAAGCCCGCATTTCCCTCGCGGTGGCGAGCCCCAGAATCAATCGTCGGAGGCCTCCCCGAGGGGTTATGGGTGCGGGCCATTTGGCGCGCGCGGCCTTTCTGCGCCCGCATGCGGCAGCCGCCCTCGCCAATCTCAAACCCGTTCGGGACCTTCGTGCGACGATGGCCGGCTTGGTGGCGCAGATTGTGGCCACGGCTCGGTTCGCCGGATAGCTAACGATGAGGCTGGAAGGCGTGCCGCTCTTGGGCAGGACCTTTGTACGAGTAGACGACCATCCACTCTCAATTCAGACGGGATGCAGATTGCGGAGGGTGAAGGATTTTCAGGGCCGGCATAATCAACGGTAGAGGCTTGGGCGGCGCAAGCTAGTATTGCGTTTCATTAAACCATATCCAATTAAATTGGACGCCGAAGTTCAGTACTGCCTTCTTGTCCGCCAGGCGGGACGAGCGTCCGAAGTTGGTTGCCAGCCCACACAGAAGGTGTCTTGGGCCGCCGATGAACGCGGATAAACGCTGATAAATAAAGCATAATTCTTATCGGCGTTTATCGGCGGCCAATGCCTCTTTTCGATTTTTGGTCTCTGCCTTCCCGTGTGAATGATGCTCGCATCACAAAACAAAGCATTATGGAAATGTTTTATCGAAACGTTATACTAGTGGATATATGCCCAGCCGGCTTCCTGCTTGCGGACGATTTCGGCAATGCCCGAATCGACTTCCCCAGCAAAGGAGAAGAGATCTTCGGATTTCACGTTCCTCATCTTCATGGCGTTGCGGCAGGCCAGGAGTCTGACGCCCTTGTCGGATAGCTGCTTCAGCGGTTCCTCATAGGACTTGCTGGCCTTGGTGAGCATGGTGAGGCCGGGTCCGTAGAACACGACTTCGATTTGCGATCCGCCGTCCTCGGCCAGGGCTTTGATGACGTTATTGACGTGAATGGGAAGCGAACTCCAGGCGGAACCGTCGGGTTCGCTGAGTTGAAAAACGACGTGATGTTTGGGCGCGGCGGGCGTTTGAGATACGGCGGCGAAGCCTAGGAGGAGAGCGAGCGCGGTCACGGTGAGGAGAGATTTCATAAAGTCTATTCTCGCACTGTGGGATTTGGCGGTGATTAGGCACTAATCGTCAAGTCGCCGGGATGAGGACTTCAACGGGGCGGATCGAGCTTTCTCCGGTTATGCCGACCATCCGCCCACTGCCAAGGAAGCTAAAACTACGCCGTCAGGAAGGACCTACGTCCAAGTCCCGAGGATTCGATGCCCTCGGTGCGAGATGCGCATGGCGGTCCCGTCAGTTTTCGGAAGGCTTCTGAAGGCTGTCGATCACCAGAACTTCCACTGGGCTCTTTTGCGACTGCAGCCGGAGTCCAAGTTGCTCCCGCAATGCCGTAGCCAAGGACGGCACCGGGGAATCTGGTTTCTCGTCCGGCGCCCATTCCAAAGTGAAGTCGTAGCTTTCGCTCAGCCCGGTCTTATCCACCACAATCTGGCCCAGGCGGTTTCCCACATAACCAGCCAGTGCCCCCATGGAGACGGCGGTTCCGGCCAACTGTGATTTTCCTGGTTCGGTGTGCGTATTCATGGCGGCGTCTTTGCCTTCGGCCTTCGTCTTGAGCTTACCTCCGTTCTTTTGATTCTTCTCGACCACCAGTGCATATATGGTCAACTCCCGCGTTTCCCGGTGGAATTGCAGCCCGAACCTGTCCCTCAGCAGGTTCTGCAGCGGAGGTCCCATTTGGTACTGCTCAAGTTTCTCCGGGCGGCCCGTCTTGGCCTCGATATCATAGCGGTCCGTATCGAGCCACGCTGGCCCGCTTACCACCTGAGCGTTCTGTATCTGAAAGGCCGCGCGGATCAGGAGTTTCACCGGCTCATTGGTGATTCTGATCCGTCCACCTGGGAACACGTTGAAGCTCGTCCCGGTACTCGTGCCCGCCAGGTTGGGCCGGATTGCGGCCACTTCGAAGGCCCTCAGTAGGTCGATCTGCTGTCACTTGGATGGCACCGGCTCCCATTGGCCGTACACGTTGTAGAGTTCAATCATCTTATAATCCTGCTTCGCGTTCAGCCAAGCATGCTCAGCTTGCATTTCCGCGTACTGTTGCTTGGCCCACGCCGAGAAGTCGCCGCGCGTTTGGAATGCTTTCCGTCGTTCCACCAGGTAGGAGTCGAGCCTCTCTACAGCGGTCCTCCTCAGATGATCCAGCTTCGCGTCCATACTTGTGACGCTATCACGAATTCAGCTGCGACCGGAGGTTGGCCGGCGCGCGGCGCCGGACGTCTCGGGTTCGTGGCCGGATCACGGCTTTATACCGGCCTCAGGTTCTGAATGAGGTGGTGGACAGCGGACGCGCTATCGGGCGTGCCTCGCGATCCCGTGCGATTGGGCGGGACGCCGGTCGCAGACTCAGGCTAAGCCGGTGAAAGCGAAAGGGCGACCCGAAAGCCGCCCCCAAATGTTTTGGCAACGGGCATTCGCGGGTGTTGGAAGCATCCGTGAACCAGCGCCACTGACTGGATTTTATCACGGCGGCGACTGTCGATCTCAAGCCCCACGGCCAGGACGCGCTACCGGTCTGCCTCTGCCGCAAGAATCCCAACAGGCCGGTGGACTTGTCGGAAATGAACGATGAGCAACTACGACAACTCTTGAACGGCATCCCCCCGCCCTTTATCTCGTCGGCACTGGTCAGGCGCCGCGACGACCGGTGTGCTTGTCACAAAGCTGGAGGCCGAGTGCGCACTGACATTTTACTTTACAGAGATCACACTCGTTCTCACACCAAACGGGGGCTTGGAATGGATCACTCATCACTTGATCAGCCCTTCGCGAAGTGCGCGGGCAACCGCCTCCGAACGTGAGTGAACGTGCAGCTTCTCGTAAATCGAGCGCAGGTGGAAATTCACGGTATGCGCGCTGATGGCCATTTCCGCAGCTGCGGTTTTGTTCTGATGGCCTTCCATCATCAGCTTCAGGAGCCGTAATTCCTGGGGCGATAGGCCTGCGGTCGGCTGTGCGGGGGCTTGCGATTTGCGAAATAGCTCCATCACGCGGGTGGCAACTTCAGGAGACATCACGGCCCCACCCTCGGCAATCTCCTTCACAGCCTCCAGCAGCCGGGCGGGCGAGGTTTTCTTGAGCAGGTATCCGCACGCTCCGGCGCAGACCCCCCGGAAGATGCGGTCGTCGTCCTTGAATACCGTCAGCAGAACGGCCGCGATCGCGGGGTAGCGCTCCCGCAGGATGCGCACCCCGTCGATGCCGCTGAGCCCCGGCAGCCCGATATCGATCAATGCGACGCGTGGCGGGTCGGCTCCAATTCCATTCAGTGCCTCTTCCATCGAGGCGTAGACATGCCTGCACTCGAAGGGAGGGGTGTTGTTAATGAGAAAAGACAGACCTTCCCGCAACTCCTTTTGATCCTCGACGATCGCCACGCCGATGACCGCCGCCGGTGATTGGTCTTGCGCCACGAGTGCCGCCGTCGAGTTTACAGTGTAATGCACGGCTCGCGGCCGGCCACCTACTTGAACGGGTAGGGGCGCGCCTCAGGTGCGATACTTGGCAAAAGGGCCCCGCCGTAGCGGGAGCCCGATAGACACGGTGCAGCCCTCGCCAGGCTTCGAGACGAAGTGGATACTGCCGCCGAGGGTCTCGGCCCGCCCCCGCATGCCCGGGATTCCATTGCCGCCGGCCGATCCCGGCGGCTTCTCCTTCAGCTCCCATCCCCGTCCGTTGTCTTCGATGGAGAGCACGATCTCACGCTCCACCACTCTCAGTTCTGCTTTGACCGCCGTGCAGCCGGAATGACGGGAGGCATTGTGAAGGCACTCTTTGAAAATCAGGAAGAGATGCCGCCGCGCCTGGAGACTCAAGTGCACGTCTTCTACCGTCTGGGGAGATCGCAAGTGGAAGTCGATGCCTTGGCCGGCGAGCAGATCGAAGGCAAATTGGCGCATCCGGGAGACCAGGGAATCCAAGCCGTCCGGCACGGCG
>JBEKNN010000405.1:0-6803 GCA_049522755.1 Bryobacteraceae bacterium
GTCTGGTTTGTAATTCTTGACGAGAAAACACGATGGGCCAAGCCAAGTATAAAATACGGCCCCGGGCAAGTGCCGTCGATCATGCGACGTTCTACGGTAATTCGATCTTCCAACGAAGAGAATTTGATGAGCGCCGGGAATATAGTGTGTCGATGCAACAGAACGCTGGCTGTTGGAATCGCATCGTGGAGTTGCTGCGCAATCCTTTCCAGCCGTGTCGGGGTAATCCATGGCAGTTGTATGGCACTGCGGCCGACAATTGACCGGACCACAGGTTGAAAAGCCCGTCCTGTATTCAAAATCGCAATTCGTTGAAGATAGCCAATCATGCTTTCATTTGGCAGAAGCGGCGGAATGATCGGAAATAAAGTGGATTGCTGCTTCATGTCGTGGTCGGTCGATGTGGTAGAACACCGAATACTTCCCCCGCGTATTCTCTTATCAAACAATCCAAATCCACGCCGCTCCGTTGGATGGTCAGATCGCGTAGCCCAGCTTGCTTAATGACACGCCATCTCGATGGAGTCTGCTGCATTCGAAGTAATTCGGTACATGCCCAAGCTACTCGGCGCGATACAAACGAATAATCCGAATCGCATAAATCAGCGATTAAAGCGTCAATTGTGTCTACTTTAATTTTGAGGTGGCTGGATATGCCGGCGGCTCGCAATAGGCGGGCCGTAAGCGGTAAGCAGACGACGTGCTTGCAGCCTTTCCCGTGGCCTGAAATGAGTTTAGCGACCGGCCCGGGATTTTCCATAGGGACGGGGACCGATTCGTAGGATTCGATTGATCTCGTTCAGATCGAAGCCTGCGGGATCGAACGCACCGCCGACCCATTCGAGCATTCTGTCGTGCTCTTCGTGCTTCGGATCTTGAATGGCAGACAAGAACTCTTCGTAGCCGCTCACACCACCTACGTCTTCGGGCGGTGCAGCCCTCTCACCTGCAACGCAGAGCGGATACGACCAATCGGTCCTCGGCTTGGCGATCGGAGTGACCGTGATCCGGTGACGCCAGCCATCGCCGAAATCGTATTCGTATAGGAACTCACGTATCGAGTCTCCAAGAACCTCATCGAGCGTGAACTTCTTCTCGTTCAACATGTTCAGCTCTTCGAGATCAGCACCATCCATACCGAAAGCCCGCTCGCCGACCTCAAAGCTGTGCAGGTGCGAATTGGTCCAGCCCATCACCAATTGCAATAACTCGTGCAGCTGCGGCAGCGTGATCAAGCCAGGTACCAGAATACGCCGCCAAATTAGCGGCTCGATCTCCTCGAGTTCAACTCGAAGATCGTAGATTTTGAGTGCCGTTCTCTTTCGCGCCGCCATGCTGTCTCCGGGAGTTGCGTGCCGTGCATGCTACGCGAATGCGCCGCTCAATGCGGTGGGAAATGTTCGATGTCGGAGCGCAGTGGGTTAGCGGCGAAGTGCTGCTTCCAGAGGCGCGGAGTGAGTTCGACGACGCGGCTTGCGGGATGTTCGCTGATCCGCTGCAGCACATCGACGAGGTAGGTATACGGGTCAATGCCGTGTAAGCGGCAAGTGACGATCAAGCTTTGGATGATGCCGACGTGTTTGGCGCCGAGCTCAGTCCAGCAGAAGTTCCAGTTCTTGCGCCCCATGGGCACCACGCGCAATGCCCGCTCCAAATGGTTGGTGTCGATCGGAACGTCGGGGTCGGTGAGAAAAATCTCAAGTCCGACACGTCGTTCTCGTACATAGTTCAAGGCCTGAATAAAGGGGTTCGAGGGCGTGAAGCCCTGCCGCTCAAGTTGCCGATCGACCCACTCGAAGAATAGCTCAACGAGTGGTTTGCTGTGAGTGAGTCGATGAAGTTGTTTTGCTTCGCCGATAAGCTTGCGATCGCGAATCTGATCCTCGACGGCGTAGAGCGCCTTGATCTGTTCCAAGGCCTGGGCGGCGCCTGTGGGCTCGGCGGTCAATGCTTCGAAGAAGCCTCGCCGAGCATGGCTCCAGCATAATGCGTGTTGGATGCCGGTCTTCTCGGCGTATTGCTTGTAAGCGGCATAACCGTCGGTCACCAGCACGGCGTTGACCACCGGCTTGATCGAGAGTGCCTGACAGACGAAATCGGCGGAGCGTGAAGAGTGAAACGGGAAACACACCTCATCGTGCTCGCCGTAGACCGGCCAGAAATAGCCGGTATGCATCTTGCCGTGACCGGAGCGTCCGGCCTTGATCGGCGTCTCGTCCATGGCGATGACCCGATTGTTGCGGACCGAGGCGAGCTGCGCTTCGTAGATCGGCGTGAGCAGACTGATCAAGGCCTGAGCGAGTTGGGTGAGCCACGGACGGCTCACCTTGATGCCGCAGGCCTCGAGGCGCTGATGCTGACGATACAACGGCAGGTGCCACGCGAATTTATCCATCAGGAGCCCTGCGCCGAAGCTCACATCCGCTCGACTGTCCCGAAGGACGCCTTCCGGAGCCGGCAGGCCCAAGATCTGACCCGTGGCTTTGAGCTTGACCACCGGGCGATGGTACGCAATCACCTGGTAAGCGCCGGGACGTTGGGCGATGCGATAGGTCACCTTCTCGCCGATGACCTCATACTGGTCAGTCGGTACGCCCTGCAAATCCGCATGCAGCAATGTGATGTTCTGGACCGGAACCTTCGACTCATCGAAGAACTTCAGCTCCTCGCCGCGCTCACCAATATCGTGTCGCGCGCTGCGTCGAGTATGGGCTGCAATCGTCTTGGGTTCTTCGGCCACCGTGGCCGGCGCGGGGAATGTCTGGCCCAACTGTAGCTGCTTGGGGTCCACTTCGGGCGCGAACCGTTCGCTCTTCTGGCCGAAGAACTGGCGACGAAACCACTCGATCTGATGCTCAAGAGCGGCGATCTTCTCGCCCTGCACGGCAATCGTTTGCGCCTGCGAACGCGCCAGGGCGGCGAGCTCCGCGGCGCTCAGCGAGGGTGTCTCAGTGTGGGTCGGTGAGCCGGAGAATGCCGCGCTTTGCATGTCACTCATCGTATCACGATGAGTGACATATTGTGCTTAATTTATAGGCTTTTAGCGGCTACCGATGGCAGAGAAAATCGCTTGCGCACACGCTTGCCCTCCAACCCCTCGAGCAGCAGCTTGAGCGCCGTCCAATCCATCTCCCGGGTGCGCACCGTGCGCCAGTCGCTGATGAATCGCCCCGTCTCGAGCCTCTTTCCCCAAATGCAAAATCCGCTGCGGTCAAAATACAGGCACTTAAGTTGTGAACCCCGTCGGTTCACGAAAATATACAGCGCCCCATCGAGCGGGTCGCGGCCCATCGCGTGACGGGCGAGTGCTTGCAGGCCGTCGTAGGACTTGCGCATATCAGTTGGCTGGCCGTACAGGTGCACCCGGATCTGAGCCTCGGCGAAGAACATCAGCTACGCGCAATGCTAAGGACTAATCCGCCGCCGAGGTCCAAGCGCACCTCAAGCCGTTGACCGCCAGCCCGAAGATCTCCTAAATCGACGAACGGCTCTGAAATCGCCACTGCCGTGGTTACCTTCTCATCACTCCCCGATCCGGCTAGCCGTAACTGCCATCGACGAAACAAGCTCGCGTTGATCCCTTCTCGCCGACAAAACTCCCGCACGGCCAATCCGCTGCTCACTTGCCGAGAAAATAGCTTCAACCATCCCGTCCTGCCGCGCCTGATCCGCTTACTCCGTCCCATCGTTCGCTCCAATTGTTGAAAAACCGGAGGACATTGTCCAGATCTTCAGTCAACGGGAAATAACGCCGCGTGCTTACCGCTTACTCAGTGACAGCCTCAACCTTAAGATCAACGCCATCCATGTCGTAAATGTCCGTGGGACCGAGCGAAATATCAGCGGCACTTCCTGGGAGAGGGCGTTCGGTGCGGGTCCATTCGCGCTCTCCGAGGCGTCGTCTTCTCATGCCATGGGCGGAAATCAAGCGCCGCGCGTGGTATACGAATTGATCCAAAGACGGCATAACAGCGTGGGCGGGTTCCGCGATTGGGTAGTGACTTCTCTCCATCGCCTTGTATGTTTCCGGGAGCGAGTAGAGCTTACGAACAAAGTACTCTTCGAGTGCGTCGATGAATTTACGCTCGTCATCCTGGGTCACGTTTCGGCCTGAATGCTCGCTTGGACCGTAAAGCCTCGCATGCGAATTGGGTCTGCCAAGCTTGCGTGTGCCACCGAGCCTTCGCCGGCCGGGTGCTCCCTGCCGAGAACGAAGGGGCAGCAACGCATTGCGGTCACACCCGAACCACCAGTACTTCGTAAGGAGCCGGTAGATGCGCGAAACCGTCGCCTTCAAGAATGCAGCGTGAGTTCGGATGACCTCGCCGCGCGATGCTCCGTCTAGGGTGTCTGCTAAGCAAACGTCGGACTCGACCAAGGCCGCAATCAGATTAAAATTATTGTCCCGGATTAAAATAGCGGAGGGATCTAATGCACGGTCCAAATCTGACATTTCCGAAGTTCGGACGGTATCTGGAATGACGTCGAGACGATCATGTACATCCTCGTAATTACAACGACGCGGCATCCGGCTGGTTGTTCGGCGATATTGGCCAGTAATATCCAGAAGAAATACTGAAGAAGCGCTCAACGGGACCCAGGCTACGCGGTATAGACGCTCCGTCTGATCAGCGAATAAGTCACCGAAAAGAACGTCACCGACTTTGAAGGCTGCAAGTGTAGTCATTGCCAACTTCTCAAACATAAGGGCTGGTCAAGCTTAAGTGGGCTATTCGGATCTAGTACCAGGAATCCATTCAGGACGGCCTGCGCAAATGCCGAGACGGGGTCAATATCGCCTAGGTCTAGATTCAGCGCTGCACCGTTTAGCACGGCGTCGAGGCGATCGGAGTGGCGCTGCTGAACAATTTGATAAGCAAAGTCATACGCCACGCGCGCGGAGATGCGCTTTCCCTTTGCCCACGATATTGCTTGAAATGCCGTTGCCACAGCGATGTCGTTAACTTCCCGCTCTGTAAAGAGAGACCAGCGCCACCCATTGTCGGTACAAAAAGTCTTGTCCTTCTCGACACGGGTCTCTACGTCTGATTCACGGAGTGTTTCGGATGATTTCACGGAAAATCCGTGATACGAAAGATTAAAGCCAGGGCCGGGATGTCGAAAGGTGGCAACGAGGTCGATAGTTGGCGTTGCCGATTTACGGATTCGTTGCCCAGTACGGAGCTTATTCGCAATCTCTGACGGGTTCGAGATCACATAGTGATCGCGAACATCGACGACGTAGGGATTCAGGTGAAGAATTCGCGCGAGCGCCGCTTCTATTTTCGACTGAGATTCAATGGCTCGTCCGAACTTTGGGCTCTCAAACGTAAATCCAGTGCTCCTGCCGTGCCCGCGACCGGCCTTTAGGTGGGCGCGGTAGCGTCGTCCGGCGATCACCCCACATGGGTCGTCAGGAAGGTCAAGTGGGAAATCGTGGATTTGATCGGCTACTGAAGAGTGGAGGGTCCAAAGAAATGATTCCCCGAAAACATAGTCCCGGCTGATACCGTTTCCAGTGGAAGGGAACCGCGGGCGAGAGGGAGTCATTTGATGCTCCCTGACATGTATTCCTCATCGGCGTAAGACGGCGATCTCTTATAAATGACAAAAATCGCAAAGCGAGGCTGATAGCCCCGTGCTATAGAAACTGGAGCAAGAACGCTAGAATTGGATACCGGCCAGAGTGGCCTGTGGAGGGAACCCTGCCGTTTGCTTACTGCAAACCAATAATCCATACGCGCTCCTGACGTCTTCCGTCACAGCGCGCCTAGGATCAGCGATTACCGGGCGCAACAACCAATGATGAGCTATTCAAGGCCTATAGAGATGCTATAGCGGTCCGCTTTACCACAAGGCTGATTTCTAGCCTCTGCTGAGGTGGGGGGAACCGTTCCCTTGCTCATTATCTGCAACATTAGAATGATTCCAGGGCCGCTCTTTGTCAATCAGATCCCTCGGAATCGAGGTAGGCTTTGCTACGTTCTATTTCTCGCTAATGGAGATTCAAGAACACGAAACGAGCGCGCCCACTAAGTGTGTGAAATGCATGGGGATTAGCTCAAATTGAAACGTCATTACGACGATTTATTCCACGAAGGCATCTCCCGCGACCTGAGACAAAGCCCAGGTCTTCTCCCGTTGGAGGCTCCCGATCGCTACAATCGCCTTCGGTACATCTCAAACAGACGGGACACGGGGGTTAGCACGTTGGAAGCCATTACATGCGGTCAGGCCGCGATGAAATTACTCTCTGCCTATGAGGTGGACACCGTGTTCGGCATGGCCGGGACCATGACGGTGGAACTGTATCGTGGTCTGGCACTCGCGGGGATCCGCCACGTTCAGTGCCGCAACGAGCAGGGCGCCAGTCTCATGGCTGATGGCTACGCGCGCGCGACCGGCAAGCCCGGCGTTTGCACCATCATCGCCGGCCCCGGCGTCACCAACGCGGCGACCGGCATAGCCCAGGCTTATTGCGATTCGCAACCCCTGCTGGTGTTATCCGGAGCGTGTGCCACGCTCACGCACGCGAAGGGCTGGGGAGCGATCCACGAACTCAACGACCAGGCGGCAGTCACCGCCGGCTTCACTGCGTTCAGCGCCATGATCCGATATCCGGCGGAGCTGCCCGAATTGATTGCCCGCGCCTATGCGGTATTTCGCGGCAGCCGCCCCCGTCCGGTTCATCTGTCGCTGCCGCGGGACGTCCTGCCGATGCCCGTCGACGCCGAGTGGAAGCCGCGCCGCGTTCCGTCCCTGCCGATGCCCGATCCGGCGGCGATCGAGGAGGCCGCGGATCG
>JBEKNN010000406.1:0-6792 GCA_049522755.1 Bryobacteraceae bacterium
CCTCCCACGACCAACGGTAATCTGCTGTTTCTGACGATTTTGACTCTGTCGGTTTACGTCCGTTTGATCACGGTTCGGTTAGTAACCGAATTGCGGCCGGAGCAGCTCTCGGTTGCCATGAAGGGCTTTTGGCGGCGGACTCGCGTTCCGGTTGCTGACATTCGCGCTGCCATAGCGGTTGAGTACGATCCGGCAGGCGAATACCGCGGCTACGGCGTCCGTTCCGGACCGCGGGGCCAAGCCTATATCGCGTCCGGCAATCAGGCAGTTCAACTGGAACTCACGGGCGGCCGTAAGCTGCTGGTAGGGTCTCAACAGTCCAAGGAATTGACTCGCAAGATCGTCGAAGCGCAACGAGGGCTGTGGTCTCAACCAAGTGAAAACGCCGAAGGTTGATTGTACGCTTTCCGACGGAATGCGTGCGCGTTCCAGCACAAATTCTCACGAATCACTAATGCCTATACTACGTCTGAAGGATAGCGTCGCCTGCCTTTCGACCTTTACGCTTGGATGATGGCCGGCACAACAACAGACTCGCAAATCGGAACTTGCGACGCGTCGATGCTGCAGGTGGCCGGACACGCGCCGGACATTCCTTCCTATCGGTTTTCCTGTGTTTATCTGACCTCCTCCGGTCGCGCAGCCGCCCTGGTATCAACACTGGTGGCTTCCGCACAAATCCAGATTCACAGCGCCAATACGCTGGGTAACGCCAGGGCACGGCTACAAGCCACAAAGGCGCGGGTCATGCTGACCGACGTCACGTTCGAGAGAGGAGGCTGGGAGGATGCAGTGCGAATGGCGGCGCGTCTTTCATTCCGAGCTGCCCTCGTGTTGGTGTCGCCGTTCGTTGACCACCGGCTGTGGATCGACGCGCTGGAATGCGGAGCTTACGATCTGATCCTTGAACCTTTCCACGCGGAGGAACTGAGTTGGATCCTGGAAAACGCGCACTTGAGCGCAACCAGTCCTTGTTCGCGAAAAGCTGTCGTTTCCGCAGGGCTGCACCAAGAATGCCCTCTCTATGCCCCCGACAGCGTTGGTGACTATGAGTTGCCACCAACTCAGATGGAATCATCTATGGGCGAATCCTCCCATGACGTCCGGGAATCTCCTATTTCCGGCGATCTTAATTGTGCCGCCGCATGTCCGCCTGATCGCAGTTCTTCGGCGCCCCTTGTGAGACGAATCGGAGACCCGGCCGTAGACGGGCCACGCAATTCACGGCTAATCTTACTCTGATCGTAGTATTTACTTGATAACGGCTGCGCACTACGCTCAGAGTGACTGGCGCCGCGGTCATATGGAGGGTATTCGATGGCTCAGAGACCTCGCCGCTCGATTGGGAGACTTACCTTGGCATTTTGTCTTACGCTCTCACTCTTCCTCGCACAGGCCAAGAGCAAGGGCAAGGGCAAAGATCCAGACGCCATTGGCTGCCGCGATGTGGGTAAAGGCCTGAACTTCTACTCCCTTGAAAAGGAAGTTGCGCTCGGAAAGCAGATGGCACAGGAAGTCGAGCGGGATGCCAGGATCGTCTACGACCCAGTGATTGCCGAGTATGTCAGCCGCCTCGGACAGAACCTGGCGCGGAGTTCCGACGCCAAAGTTCCGTTCACGATAAAGATATTGGATACCAGCGAGGTTAACGCATTCGCTCTGCCGGGCGGCTTCTTGTTCGTTAATTCCGGTCTGATTGCGATCGCCGGCAACGAGGCGGAACTCGCTGGCGTTATGGCCCACGAGATCGCTCACGTGGCAGCGCGTCACGGCACGCGCCAGGCGTCCAGGAGCGACCTTGCCCACTCTGCGACTCTTCCCTTCATCTTCGCTGGAGGTTGGACTGGATTTGCAGTCTATCAGGCGGCTAGCGCCGCCATTCCGATCGCTTTCCTCACGTTTTCCCGTGGGTTCGAGGCGGAAGCCGACATGCTGGGTCTCCAGTACATGTATAAGGCGGGGTACGATCCTACCGCGTTTGTCGACTTCTTCGAGAAGATCGAGACACTGGAGAAAGAGGCGCCGGGGACGCTTGCCAAGGTGTTCTCAACGAATCCCATGACGGAAGATCGCATAAGAGCGGCCCAGAAGAATATCCAAAACCTGGAGTCACGCCATGAGTATCTATTGAATACTTCGGAATTCATTGACATTCGAACTCGTTTGGTCATGCTGCAGCGTGAACGAGACTTAGACGCCGGACCAAATGGCCGTCCAACCTTGCGGCGAACAGCCACCGGCGAAACCGCGGACAGTGATTCCGACGGCCAAGCAACCAAAACGGATACCGGCGATCGCACCACTCTAAAGCGGCGGAACTGACGCCGCGCGGGCGGCTCATTCCATTTCGAACGCGATGTACTGAAGTCTGCTGGCGCGCTCGATTTGCAGCACCACCGCGTCTCCATGTTTGAAGCCGTCGATCATTTCCTGGAAGCTGGATAACACAGCGATCGGCAGGTTGTTGACCGCTTGAATAATATCGCCCTGCTGGAGGTCCAAGAGTTGGGTCTGGCCCTGAGACGCCCTGGCGGCCACAATAATGCCATAGGAGCGGCGAAGACCGGGCAGCAACCGGGCAACGTCTTTGTCGATCTCTATGCAAAGGATGCCCAACCGGGGGATGAGATTCTTTTCCGGTGAAGCCAGCGACGCTAGCGGGTCCCATGGAGCCGATTGCTCCTTGACCCTCGTGGAGACTGTGAGCCGGTAGTCGCCCCGCTGGATCACCAGGGCGATCGTTTCGCCGCCCTGGCGCCGGTAAATATCATCGTCGAACTGGCGCGCGGTTTCGACCGCATGCGTATTGAGACTCAAGATGATGTCTCTGCGCTTGAACCCGGCAATATCGCCTGGGCTGTCTGGTTCCACATCGGCGATGACTACGCCCTGCGGCAGCGGCAGGCCCAGTCCTTTCGCCATTACCGGGGTGATGTCCTGAACGAAGAGTCCGATTGATCCGCGCGAAACCTTGCCCTTGGTCTTGAGTTGTTCGAACACGTTGCGGACGACATTGCTAGGAATCGCAAAACCGAGACCTTCGTTCCCTCCGGAACGGCTCACGATGAACGTATTCAGTCCGATCAACAGGCCCTGCGTATCCACGAGAGCGCCGCCGCTATTACCCGGGTTGATCGAAGCGTCGGTTTGGATATAGAGGATGGGATTATCGTCGCTTACGGCCCTGGCGGGGGAACTGACTACGCCCATAGAAATCGAATTGCGCAAGCCCATCGGACTGCCGATCGCAAAGACCAGGTCTCCTTGACGGAGTCTGTCGGAATCGCCAAAAAGCAACGAAGGGAGCCCACTCTCACCAATTCGAATCAGCGCCAGGTCCGATTCCGAATCCATGCCAATAACGCGCGCGTCCATGCTGCGTGTTTGCGGGATCGGCGCGGAATCAAGATTACCAGTGGGGGTCGATACCTCAGGGATCAGAACTTGCAAGCGTACCGCCCCCTGAACGACGTGGGCATTGGTCATGATATAGCCGGCGGGGTCCACGATCACGCCGGATCCGCTTGAATTCTGGCGCGAGATTCGGGTTGCAGTCTGGCTCTTTTCATCATCAATGGTGGCGTATCCGGTCACCAGGATCTCAACCACCGCTGGAGAGACACGGTTGGTTAGTTGCCGGATAGAGCCGCTAAGCTGGGTCAGAGGGTTTTTCTTGCCCGGCATCTGCGCGACTGCGAACTGCGCTCCAGCGGCTACGAGCGCCAAACCGGCCGTTACGCGGCACTTCATAGTCCACCTCTCCTAATTATCCAGCCAATCGCGCAAGAGCTGAAATACTTACCCCGCAATTTGCGCCGCCTTGGAGCAATTCGATACGCTACTATTCAAAATCCACCGCCATACTCAGTTCAGACGATAGAATCGCTGTTCAAAATGGTCTACCTTGTAAACAAGCGACACCCTGGGCCGTCCGCGACACGTTGGCAAGCCGTTCCTCGACCCACCCCTGAGGCGGACGGCCCAGTTCAGTATAGGGGTCGCTTGTCAGGGAGAACACAGTGATGAACCCGGCGACGGCTATCCTGAGACGGCTTCGAAGTATAAGCCGCGCGAAAAGTGCGTCAATCCAGGCTCTGGCGCCAGCGCGGCGCCAACCCGCGCCGATAACGCCAATTCTTCTACTCTCAGCCCTCGAATCCGACCAATATTTCATGCAAGACCTTCTGAAAGGTACCAGGTACGTGCTGGCTAGCGCGGCCAACTGGCATCGGGCGCAAAGGTTTATGGGCGCCATGGTTTTCCCGGTCATATTGTACGATCGGCTCTTTGACATCGCCGACTGGCGATTAGCCGCAATACGCCTTGCTAGTTCCTGTGGAAGCCCCTCGGTCCTGGTGCTATCGCAGACGCGCGACGACGAACTTCGGGACGAACTCATCAGAATTGGAGGGTTTGACGTCCTAGTACGGCCGCTTGAATTCGACGTCTTGCAGATTCTCGACTTTGCCACCGCCCACTTCGCTCTCCCCACGCCGCGTCCGCAACCGGGTGTACCGTCTCGGGTGGATTTCCAGGCGCTGCGGCAGGACCAGCCCGGAGTTGATTCGGGACTCCATTTCATCATGCGTCGGCTCCCGGAGAGTGGAGAGATCTGATCTCCGAAATCCGCGCAATGGCATGTTGTGCGCCGGAGTGGCTGCGCCTGGAAAAGATCTCCTCTTGCAAGGCTCGGCGGTCTTTCGATGCCTCGTGGACAACTCGTATCAATCTTCGTACCTCCTCGAACTGAAATGGCTTCCAGACAATGCCACAAGCGCCCCGTTTAAACAAATCTCCCAGGAATGGTCTGTCGACCGGATCGGCGATGACGAGCATTGTCACCAGAGGATGGCTGTCACCGAGCACGCTTAGAGCACGTTGCCAGAAGCCGTCCACGAATATCACATCCGAAAGAAGAACGGTGCTCTCGGTCGCCGTAAGCAGAAAATCCGCTTGATCCAGGGATTCCGCGTGGTGCATTCGGATACCGGTGCGTCCGAATACATTTCGCAGGAACGTGAACTCGGAACGAAATGAAGTCAGAACCACACAGTCTATGTACAGGTCAGTTGGCTGTCTCTTGCGGACGGGTTGATTTAGCATGAAATCTCCAAGTGTCGATGCTTGCCTAGGTCCTGACTCCATACTAGGCCCCGAGGCCCGCGGCGAGAATACTGTAAACGAGGTACGCTGCTGAAATTAGAACAGTAAGGATGCATCATCAAGCGCCCAAGTCAACTGGATCGGCGGGGGCGGCAGCCGGTTGCATTCGGCACATGAGGGCCCCAAGATCTGCGATCGACAGGCCGGTGATACTCGTATTTTTCCCGGAAACTACCTGATCTGCGGTATTTTTCGGCTCGCGGGCAAATCGTATTCTGGATTCGGGGTCGCGTATGGCCAGAAGGGCATGGACGACGGGATCGCGAGGTTGGAGTATCGCTCTCGCGCTGCGGCTAGCCGGCGCTTTTGCGCAAAATCCGCCAGCCGAGCCCTCGCATCCTCAAGACCTAAGCGCCGATTCAGTGATTCGCATCGACGTCAGACGTGAAGTTCACGCGACCAGCGGACGGTCTCAGCCGAAGACTGTGGAAGTGGTAGCCAGGACCTTCGGCGGCAGTTTGGGTGTGGCTCCCATCCTGGACAAATCTTCGAAAATCTGATAGAACAAGCTGTCGAAGGTTGTCCAAAACGCGGGAGGGGCGATGCCCAAAATGGTGATTGAAGTTCCGGAACAGTTTGTTGAGGTGGGAAAGGCGATGGCCGAACACCTGGCTATGCTGCAGCGAACTGTAGATCGGCTGGGTGGGGGGAAGGCGGTGGATTATGCGGCGGTTGAAGTGGCGATCGCGGAAGGGGCGTCCAGGACAGAATTAGCAGCCCACAGCGCAATCTTGAAGAATCTGGACATGGATGTTCCAGCAGTGGTAATCGGCGGGGTTCGGTACACGCGAGTGGGACGGTGTGAGGGGGCTTACCACACGATGGTGGGTTCGGTGTCGGTGGAGCGATCGTTATACCGGCAATCGGGAGAGCGAGGTGGACAGCCGGGGGGCAGGGTGGTGGACGCGGTTAGCTTGCGCGCGGGAGTGGTGGGGGACGGGTGGTTGCCGCAGACCGCGCGGGCGATGAGCTTTGCCGTTCAGCAAGGCACCTCGCGGGAAGCGGAGAAGACGGCGCAAGAGTTTAGACGGCTGCCATATTCGCGTGCCAGCTTCGAGCGGGTCACGCACGTGGTGGGCGCACTGGCGGTAGCGGATCACCAAGATATCGAGGACGCATTGATCGATGCTGTCGAAGTGCCCGAGGAGGCAACTTCGGTGAGTGTGTCGCTAGACCGGGTCAGTGTGCCGATGGAAGAACCGCGGCCGCGACCCGTAGGGCGGCCCAAAAAGGGAGCGGCTAAAAGGCCGGTGGAACGCAATTTCCGAATGGCCTATTGCGGCACGGTGACGCTGCATGACAAGACTGGAGCCGGCCGACATACGATCCGTTATGGATGCATGTCGGAGGGAGATATCTTGGGCTTGCGCGACCGCATGGTGGCCGATGTGGCGACGCTGCGGAGCAAGCGGCCGGACCTGAAAATCGAGCTGCTGTGCGACGGGGCTCCGGAGATGTGGAATCTGTTGGAGGAAGGCTTCACGCCCAAATTCGGAAACGACCTCAAGCGTTTTGTAGATTTCTATCACACGACGGAAAAGCTCAGCGCTGCAGCGCATGTGCTGGAGGACTCGGCGGCTGCGGCCGGCGAACGGCTGGGAGGCTGGAAGCAAGCCCTACTCCACCGCA
>JBEKNN010000407.1:0-6784 GCA_049522755.1 Bryobacteraceae bacterium
GGGCTGCCTACCGTTCGGTGCTATGCGGAGTGGTGGATTGGGTCGGCGCGCGTGCACGAGATTCTGGAGAGACGTGGGGCGGACCCCCTGGTCCGCACGGGTCCCCCCGGACCCGTTGCCGATCGATCGGAGGAGGCCGGCCAGGGGGCCGTCCGCAGACCGGGGGGTCCGCCCTGCGATGTGGAAGGTATCGCTTATCCGGCGGATATTGCGCGGATTCGCGCGCAGGATAACCCGCGCGCCCGCGCGATCCAGTTGGCCAACGCTGAGAAGTTTCAGAGCGCATTCGCGCGCGGACTTGCGGTGACGGGTTTCGAGAAAAACGACGCCGAGGGAGTCTATCTACTGGAGCCATGGCATGAAAATTGAGCGCGTCACGCTGCGGCAGATTTCCATGCCGCTGGTGCATTTCTTCGAAACCAGCTTTGGCCGCACTACCGGACGGCACATGGTTCTGGTGGAAGTCCACGGCGAAGGCGCCACGGGATGGGGCGAGGTCACGGCCGGCGAGAACCCGTTCTACAACGAGGAATGGACGGAATCGGCGTGGCTCATCTTGCGCGATTACGCGGCGCCGCGCGTGGTGGGGCGCACCGTCGAAGGGCCCGAAGACATTGCCCCGCTCAGCGCGCACATTCGCGGGCACAACATGGCGCGCGGCGGATTGGAGGCCGCGGTTTGGGACCTGGCCGCGCGGCTCGAAGGCATTCCGTTGTGGAAGAAAATCGGCGGCGGCGCACGCCGGGAGATTCCGTGCGGCGTGTCCCTGGGAATCCACGATACGGTGGACGCACTGCTGGCGCGTATCGAGCGCGAGCTCGCCGACGGATACCAGCGCATCAAGCTCAAGATCAAGCCGGGGTGGGATATCGATGTGGTCCAGCGCGTACGCGAGCGGTTCGCCAGCATCAAGCTGTCAGTGGACGCGAACTCCGCTTACACGCTGGCGGATGCGGACCATCTGCGCCGCCTCGACGAGTTCTACCTGATGATGATCGAGCAGCCGCTGAGCCACGATGAGATTATCGACCACGCCGAGCTGCAGGCGAAGCTTGCGACGCCCATTTGCCTCGATGAATGCATCCGCACCGCGCACCACGCCGCACAGGCCATCAAGCTGCGCGCCTGCGGGATCGTCAATATCAAGTTGGGACGCGTGGGCGGATTCGCCGAATCGAAGCGTGTACACGATGCCGCCCAGGCTGCCGGCATTCCGGTCTGGTGCGGCGGCATGCTGGAGGCCGGCATCGGGCGCGCGCACAACATCGCGCTGGCGTCGCTGCCGAACTTCGTCCTGCCCGGCGACGTTTCTGCCAGCAAACGCTATTGGAAGCGCGACATCATTCAGCCCGCGGTGGAAGTAACGCCGCACGGGACCATCGAACTGCGCGACGAGCCGGGCTTTGGCTATGCCTTGGACCTCGATTTCATCCGCAGCATCACGGTGCGGGAGGAGTCGATCGGTTGAACGCAATGGGCAATTGCTTTGTGGGGCGGACTCCTGGGCGGACCCACTGGTCCGCGCGGGTCCCCCTGGGCCCGCTCTTCGTCCAGCTAAATCAGTCCGGCGCGATCTCCGAGAGGCCGACCAGGGGGTCGGCCGCGGACCAGGGGGTCCGCCCTACTTGAACGCATTTCTCTCGCTGCTGAGCGAGAATCGCAACTACCGCTACACGTGGATCGGCCAGGTGGTCAGCGAAATCGGCGACCACTTCAACAACATCGCCGTGTTCAGCCTGGCGGTTGAGGTCACGAAATCGCCGCTGGTGGTGAGCGGCGTGCTTCTCTCGCGCGGGGTCGCGGCGATGCTGGCGGGCCCGCTGGCGGGCGTCACGCTCGACCGCTTCGACCGCAAGCGGGTAATGATCGCGAGCGACCTGATCCGAACGGGGATGGCCGCCGGGTTCATCTACGCCGCGAAACATCCCGCGCCGTGGCTGCTCTACGTGCTGAGCGGGCTGCTGATGGCGGCGTCGCCGTTCTTCACCAGTGGGCGCGCGGCCATGCTGCCATCCATCGCCACCCGGGAAGAATTGCACACCGCGAATTCGCTCACCCAGACCACGGCGTGGACCACGCTCGCGCTGGGCGCGTTTTTGGGCGGAACCAGCGTGATGGGGTTCGGCTATCAATGGGCGTTCGCGGTCAACGCGCTTTCGTTCCTGGTTTCGGCGCTGTGCATTTCGCAATTGCGCGTGCCTGGGGGCTTCCGCGCGCGGCGCCAGGCGCTGACGGAAGCCGAGGTGGTGCGGCCCTGGCACGAATATGTGGAAGGCCTGCGCTACATCCGGTCGGTTCCGCTGGTGTTCGGCCTGTTGATGGTTGGTGTGGGTTGGGCCACCGGCGGCGGCGCGGCGCAGATTCTGTTCACGGTGTTTGGCGAGCTGGTATTCAACCGCGGACCGGCCGGCCTGGGGGCCATCTGGGGCTGCGCGGGGCTGGGTCTGGTGATCGGCGGAACGCTGGCCTACAACTTCGGCAAGCGCCTGAGCTTTCGCGACTATAAGCGGTCGATTGCGCTTTGCTACATCGTGCATGGCGGGTCGTATATTCTGTTTAGCCAGATGCGCAGTTTTTCCTGGGCGCTGGTATTCATCGCGCTTTCGCGAGCCGGCGTGGGCGTCAGTTCCGTGCTCAACATGTGGCAGTTGCTGCGCACGGTGCCGGACGAATTCCGCGGGCGCGTTTTTTCCACCAACGAATCGGTACAGTGGTCGGTGATGATGCTATCGATGATGGCGGCCGGAATCGCTTCGGAGTATTGGAATCCGCGCACCATCGGCGCCATCGCGGGCGGTTTGAGCTCCTTGACAGCCTTCTATTGGGCGTGGGCAAATTGGAGCGGACGTCTGCCCGAGCCGTCGCGGCCCGGCGTGGAGCCGGAAGAGGTGGAGGTGCATGGAGAGCCAGCCGGGTAGCGCCGGCGGTCTTGCCGCCGGTGGTTCGCATTTGCTGTGGGGCTGGCAATCTTGCCTGCAGCCCCCTTTCAGGCGGCTTTTGCGGGCCATCCGCGAGTCTTCGCGCCAAGATTTCCCGCTCCGCAACTTATGCAGCACAATTACAGGGAGCGAGCTAAGTTTGCGTATGCGTGTTTCCCTGCCCCGCGGCGGAGCAAGGGTAGGCATGAATGCGCACGCTTCGCCGCGTACACTCGAGAGTACGCGCGCCGCGATCTGCATTTGCAAATGGGGCAATAAATGAACAGCACGCAGGTTAGCCCGGTGGCGTTGATCACGGGCGCGGCGAAACGTATTGGACGCGGCATCGCGCTGCGCCTGGCGCGGGACGGCGCGCGGGTGGCCATCCACTATCATCGCTCCGAAGCTGCGGCGAGGCAGACCGCCGAAGAGTGCGGCGGCGCCGAGTTGTTCCGCGCCAACCTGGAAAGCGTGGACGAGATCGCGCGGATGTTCGCGGAGGTGGAAGAGCGCATGGGCCGCCTCGACTGGCTGGTGAATAACGCGGCGCGCTTCACGCGCTTCGACCCGATGGCGATCACCGAGAAGGATTGGGACTTCATCCACGCGGTGAATCTGAAAGCTACATTCTTCTGTTGCCAGCACGGCGCGCGGCTGATGCAGAAAACCGGCGGCGGCCGCATTGTCAACCTAAGCTCACTGGGCGGCATACGGCCGTGGGCCGAGCACGCGCACTATTGCGCGTCGAAAGCGGGAGTGATCATGTTGACGCGCGCGCTGGCGAAGGCATGGGCGCCTGGCATTACCGTGAATTCGGTGGCGCCGGGAGTGATCCCGTTTGAAGATATCGACGAGCGCGGGAAGCGAATGATCGAAGTCACTCCGGCGCGGCGAGGCGGGACGCCGGATGACATTGCGGATGCGGTGGTTTACTTTCTGCGCGGATCGGATTTTGTCACAGGGCAGGTTTTGGCAGTGGATGGCGGGCTGAGCTTGAAGTAAGCGGAGACAGACTGCTGCAAACTGACTCAACCAGCCTGAGTCAGCAGTTCTTCCAGTTGCCGGAATAAGCGCTCCAGTGCGCGGCGGCCCTCCGCAGTAATTTGAAACCAGGTCTTTGGCTTACGATTGACAAAGACTTTCGGATCGAATGGGATGCTCTGCTTTGTCTACTTCTTTTAGCTTGCCATCGCCGTCGTGCCGCGTAGCGGTACGCGGCAGCTCTTGCTCGGAGTCGCGTCCAGTCAATGGGCATACCTACCTAGCAAGACTCCGAATCGAACGTGTTCGCATGAGTGCGAACACGGCGCGCACGAGTGCGCACGCCACGATTCTCCGCCGCTATTTGGACGTTACAAGCGGCTCGCTCCGACCCAGTGGAACAGATCCAGCGTTGCGAGCGGACTCTCGCGAAGCCGCGGCTACAATCTTGAAAAACCCGAGCGGCCCGAGCAGCAGCGCTGCCGCTGCAACGCCTCCCATCATGGCGCCCATGATTCCGAGACTGCCCGCGTCGGCGCCGGTGAGGTACAGATTGCGCACCGGAGTCGTCGCCGCCAGCCATGGCTTGCCATATCGTTCCGGCGTGCCCGGATATCCGTAAACCGACCCTCTGCGGTGGCCGGTGAAATGCTCGACGGTGAGAGGCGTCGAGAGCTCCTGGTACTCCACCAAACGGCGGAACGCTGGATGATGCCGCTCTACCAGACCGAGCAGCGCTTCCGCTATCTTGCCTTTCAGCTCCTGGTATTGGGGCGAACGCCGCCGCCATGGCTCATCGCGGAACTGTTTCAGCGCGCCGTAAGAGAGGGGCGCGATGATCTCCGCCGTGTAGGCTGTGGCGCGCGGATTCTTGAGCGAGGGAAACGACAGATAACAGCCGTTGGCTTTGCCTTCCAGCAATTCGTCCTGATGCGCGAGCATGGCGTCGTGGTCCAGGCCGTCGAAGATCCAGTGATTCTCGCCCTGAAACCCGAATTCCCGCGGATCGCGCTTGAGCCCCAGGTACAAAGTTGCCATGGTGAAGCCATCCGCTGCCGAATCCAGCTCGCCGCGGAAGGGAACCGCCGCGCTTTCCGGCAGCAATTTCCGGTATGTCGCCCACGCGCCGGCGTCGGAAATCACCACGGGCGCCTCGAAGCGAACCATCTGGCCGCCCTTGCCCTGTTGCCGCATCGCCTCCACGCCCACGGCGCGATTGCCCTCCATCAAGATGCGGCGCACTTCGTGGTTCACCAGAACAGCGCCGCCCGCGGCCTGAATCACGCGCCCCGCGGCGTCCGCGATGGTTCCGGCGCCGCCCTCCGGATACCACGCGCCGTTTAAGTAATGCGTTGCGATCAACGCGTGCGTGACGAACGCGCTCTGCGCCGGCGGAAGGCCGTAATCGGCCCATTGCGATGCCAGCAGCGCTTTCAACCTGGCGTCGTGAAAATGGCTGTCGAGATATTCGGCGGTTGTCATCAGGGGCGTCTTCGAACGCAAGCGGTTGAACCAACGCAGTGCGGCGCCTATCGGCCGCGGCGTCGACTTGGCCATCGTGTGGCGCACGAAGTAGGCTTTGGCGGCGCGCAGATCGCGAAAGTAGCGTTCGATGGCCGCGCTCTCCCGCGGGAACATTTGAATCAGCGCCGCGCGGTAGTTGGCCTCGCCTTTGGGCACGGAGAACTCGAAGTCCGGGTAAACGAAACGGTCGTAAGAATCGGGCATCGGGTTCCAGCGAACCTCGCCCGCGGTGACAAAGTCGAATAGCCGCCGGCCCATGGCGCCCGGTTCCATTCCGCCCACGTAGTGCAGGCCCACATCCCACTCCCACCCGCCGGGACGCCTGAAGGTATGCGTGAAGCCGCCGGCGCGGAAATGGCGCTCGAGCACCAGCACGCGCCATCCCTTGAACCGGGCCATAATCGCGGCTGTAGTCAAGCCGCCCATCCCCGAGCCAATCACAATCGCGTCGTAGCCGGTCATCGCCAACCTCCAACCCCATATTACGGCGCGATTAGGACAGTGTCAAGATCGAATTATGGCGGTGTCAAGATAAGCGTGTTATGCTGACGCCAATGGCGAAATCGGCTGAGGAGAAACCCTATCATCACGGCGCGCTGCGGCCGGCATTGCTGCGCGCGGTGGCGGAATTGATCGTCGAGAAGGGGATTGAAGGGCTGTCGCTTCGCGAATGCGCGCGGCGGGCCGGAGCGTCCTGGTCCGCGCCCGCGCACCACTTTGGCGACAAAACCGGAATGCTGACGGCATTCGCGGTGGCGGGGTTCACGCAGCTCAAAGCGCACATGGAAGCGCGGCGGGACGCCAGCCTGGACGCAGCGGCGCGGGCTCTGGCGGTGGGCGAAGGCTACCTGGAATTCGCCCTGCGGAACCCTGGCCATTATCGCGTGATGTTCCGCGCCGAGCTATTAAATAAGGACGACCCGGAATACCGGGCGGCCAGCCGCGCCGCATTTCAGGTGCTCGAAGACGCCATCCGGGAAGGTGAAGCCTCGACTGGGAGCGTCGACGAAACCACGCTGCATGAGCGCTGCCTGCTGGCGTGGTCCGCCGTCCACGGGTTCGCAACGCTTTGCCTGGAAGGGGCGATCGACTTGACGGGGCGGGGAACTAGAGCTCGCTTGCGCGCGGGCCTCGAGTTAGGAGGCGGTCTGTTGCGGCTGCTCGGGCCATCGCTGTTCCCTAGTACTAGACCGTAATTCCTGTGAATTGTACGAATAACAACAACATATTGGGACCATTCCGTGTTAATTTCCGGCGTATGTCCGGAGGAGGACACTGATCGAATGAAGGCAATTGTTGGATTTTGCGCGTTGGCGCTCTCGCTGGGGATCGCGGCAGAGGCCGCCACCATCAGCACCACT
>JBEKNN010000408.1:0-6764 GCA_049522755.1 Bryobacteraceae bacterium
GCCCGTCCCTGGTGAAGCACACCACCGGCAGCGGCGTGTCGTTAACCACGCGCCACCCCGAGCGCTTTAGCGACTCGCGCAGGACGCAGCCCATGTTAGTCTGGTGCTCGATCATTTTGGCGTACCCGGATTCGCCGTGTTGCGCCAGCGCAAAGAAGAGCTTTAGGCCGATAAAACGCCGCGACCACTGTACCGACGTCGCGTACGGATCGGCAAAACCTCCAGCGGTGTTCCCAGGCATGAAAGAAGTCTCGGCGCGGAATGCCTCACTCACGGACTCGGGATGCCGGCAGAAGAACATTCCCGCGCCCATCGGGACAGAGAACCATTTGTGCGCGTCGCACGTGATGGAGTCCGCGGCGTCGATTCCGGCGAGATGACCCTTGAGGGCCGGTGACAGGATCGCCGCGCCGCCCCACGCGGCATCGACATGGAACCACAGACTCTCCGACCGGCAAAAACGGGCCAAGTCAGGCAAGGGATCGATCACTCCCGCGGCCGTCGTTCCGGCAGTGCCGACTACCATGAAAGGCGCGAATCCGCTCTTCCTGTCTTCGGCCACTTGTCTGGCAAGATCCTCGAGATCCATCTTCAGGTCGTGGCGCGTCGCTACTATTCGGACCGCCGCCCGACCGAGTCCGGTCATGTGTGCGATCTTATTGAACCCGTGATGGGCCTCGCCCGTCAGGTAGATGGTTGGCGTAGCGTTGAGGGTCCGGAGACCGCCTTCGCCATACTCGGGGAAAGTGTGGCTCAAAGCGACAATGACAGCCGACAAATTCGCTTCCGCGCCGCCGCTGGTGAAAGTCGCGGCCGTATTGGCGGGAAGGCCGAATTTACCGGCCAGCCAGAGAAGCGTGTGGCGCTCGATCTCGTTCGCTGCCGGCGAGGTGCGCCAGGCTGCCAGTTGCGGGTTATACATCGCGACCAGCGTGTCCGCGACGACCGATGCCACCGTCACGCTCGGATTGAACAGGCCGAAATAGCGCGGATGGGTCACCTGCACCTGCCATGTTCGTAACATGCGCTCTACATCGGCGCCGATTTCGTCGAGGGACCCCGGCTTGCTAAAGTCATAGCGGGACGCGAGATAGTCTCGGATCTCTTGGGGAGTCACAGTCGGGACAATCGGCCCGTTGGCGATCTCGGACTCGAGTTGTTCCACGTTACGCTGGAGTTGATCAAACAGCATCTGTTACGGCCTTCTCTCTCTCTGAATGCGGGCGATCGCTGGGAACTTGAGGCAGTTGACTCCGGCAGGTTGTTATCCGTCCGCCGCCACGGATCTGCCCAGCTTGGATGCGGTCGTAGAGCCTTTTGTCGAGCCGAACGAAGGACTCGTCGTCCGGGTGGTTGTAATAGATGATGTCAGTGGTCGCGAGCGGGTCATACCCCTGGCGCACAAGATCGGCCTTCGCGTACTTGAACGTGGTGGTCACTTCCAGTTCATTCCGGATGCGCAGGAACAGGGGACAAGCATAGCCGGGCAGGCGGCCGATCAGATGTGCGCGGAATAGAGACAGATCCAGTTCGCCTGCGAGGACGAGTGCCGCCATGCCGGCCCGGCCGTCGGCGCCCGGAATGGTAACTCCGTAGACATTAGCCTGAGTAACTCCTGGAAATGCGCAAATCGCCTCTGAGACTTCGGAGGCCGCAACATTCTCACCCTTCCAGCGGAAAGTGTCTCCGATGCGATCGACGAAATAGAAAAAGCCCCACTCGTCCTTTCGCATCAGGTCGCCGGTACGAAACCAGGCGTCTCCCGGCCGGAAGGCGTTGCGGAGAATCTTGTTCTCGGAGGCTTCTGCGTCGGCGTAGCCCTCGAATCGGTTGCCAACATGTGTTGCGCCGCTTACCAGCGGACCGATTGCCTCGCCGGCTTCGTTCCTGGCGCACGGAATGCAGAATCCACGCTCGTCGCGGACCGGCTCTTCTTTGTCGACATCGAACTTTACCAGGATGGCTGGGGATCGATGCGCAAGAAACGCCGGGATGCGCCCTATGGCGCCGGTTTCTCCTTCGATGTTGAACAGCGAGACGGAACCTTCGGTTGCGGCGTAGAACTCGAAGATATGAGGAATGCGGAAGCGGCTCTCAAACTCGCGCCAGACATCGGGCCTCAGCCCATTGCCACAGGCCATCCTGATCCGATGCTCTGTCTCGAGCGGAGAAGGTTGGTTGTGGAGCAGATATCTGCAAAGCTCGCCGATGTATTGAAACAGCGTGCAGTCCCACCGTATGACATCGGCCCAGAATTGGCTGGCCGAGAATCTATCGCGAATCACCACCGAGCCGCCACCGAGCAGAACCGCGCCGGGCGCCTGCACGCCGCCAACGCTGTGATACATCGGCAGGCAGTTGTACATGCGGTCCGTCGATTGCGTATTCATCATGCCGGCAAACCAGTGGCTCCACTGCATCAGACGGCCGTGGCTGACGCTGGCGGCCTTAGGCAAGCCGGTCGTGCCCGAGGTGTAAATGTAGAGCGCGCGATCCTCCAGGGCTGGCGGCTGGCGCTCGTCCCCGCTCAGTGCTTCGCCCGCGTACCGCTCCATGTCCCAATCGATGCGCCGGCAGGAAGCATTGGCCGGTCCGTGGATCCAGATCGTTGGCGCCGCGGTAACGTCCGGGAGCGCAATAGTCAGGCGATCGGCTAGCTCAGAGGCCGCAATGATATGCCTGGGCGCGACAATGTCGATGCAATGCGCAAGCGAGGGACCGGTCAGATTGGTATTGAGCAGGGCGACCACTCCCCCGGCTTTGACGATGCCAAGCCAGATGGCCATGTATTCGGGCCGATTCGGCATCAACAGACACACGGTCTCGCCTTTGGCAAGGCCCTGATCGAGCGCCCATCTGGCATATTGGTTCGCTCGCCGGGCAAGCGCGCCGTATGTCAGGGACTCGCGGTCTGAAAGCAGAGCCGGTCTCTCGCCGAACTCCGCGGCGAGTTCCTCGATCACCGTGGAAAAAATGCGTTCGGGCCGTTGGGCAATTGGCGCCGTCAACTGGAGCGCGCGCAGCCAGGCTTTGGCAGCCGAGCCGGCCACCCCGTCCGGACGCGCTGTACGAGGTTCACTCATGCCGTGCTGCCTGCGTCGACCGTAAGAACCGTGCCGGTGACGCTCTTGGCTTTACCGCTCAGAAGAAACTCGACCGCGTCCGCCACGTCTTCGAGGGCGGTGAGACGCCGAAGCGCGCTGCGGCGCACGATCTTTTGCCGTTTCTCGTCGCTGAGCCCTTGGGTCATTTCCGTGTCGACGAATCCGGGCGCGACCGAATTCACGTTCACTCCCATCGGTCCGACCTCTCGCGCGAGCGATCGGGTGAAGCCCAGCATCGACGCTTTGGTCGCGCCGTAGACCGAAAGTCCGCTGTAGCCGGTGAAGCCGACGATAGAGGCGATGTTCACGATCCGGCCGCCGCCATCGGCGATCATGGACCGCACTGCATACTTTGTGAGGATGATCGGGGAGAGCATGTTCATGCGCATAAGCTGCTCAATCCGCGAATTGTGCATGAGAGCAAGCACGCCGTCGAAGCCCACCGCGGCGTTGTTTACCAGGCCGTAGATCGGGCCGAATTGTTTCCGCAATTTCTTGATTAGCTGGGCGATGTTTTCGATCTCAGCCAAATCGAAGGGGACGAAATGGATCGATCCGGGACCGTCGCGCTCAGCCTCCTGCATTGCCGATGTGAGCTGACTCGACTCTGTCCTCGAAACTGCGACGACCCTGTATCCGGCCCCCGCGAGCCTGCGAGCGATTCCCAGCCCTAGCCCCCGGCTGGCGCCCGTGACAATCACGTTATGCATGGGGCCGCGCTATTTTGCCTGTCGCGGCAACTGTCAGGGCGGGAACGAAGTTGATCACCGCCGGAACCTTATGACGGGGAAGCGTGTTTCGACAGAGCTGCAGGATCTCATGCTGAAGGCCGTCAACCTGCCCTGCAGCGGCGCCCGGCTCTTTCTCGAGAACTATATCGGCGACGACAAGCGCGCCGGTGATGGGGTTCTTTCTCGTTCGGACGAGAGACATATGCACCCGCGGATGCCGATTGATCACGGCTTCTACTTCCTCGGGGTGGACCTTAAGACCCCCAACGTTGACGACTCCATCCCGCCGCCCGGCGAAATAGTAGCGGTCGCCCCGCAGTTCGAGCATGTCGCCTGTGTCGACGAAGTTGTCCGCATCTTTGAGACTGACGGTCTGGCGGCCGATGTAGTGGGCGGCCGTCCGGGCGGAGCGGATTCGAAGCGAGCCGTCTTCGACTTTCATCTCCACGTCACTGCTCGCCACGTCACTGCCCGCCCGGCCAATGATTCCGGCAGGAAAGCCCGCAAGACCATCGTTGACCTCGAAGGCTACGCCTGCCTCCGTAGAAGCAAAAGCGTGGGCGACTTTGGCCTGCGGATAGAACGACCGCAGATGGCCGATGATCGCCTGGTCCGCAATCTCTCCCGACAAGCGGACGTACTGGGGCGTAATCCTGGACGCCGACGGGCTCATAAGGGCGTGGCGCCAGTGAGTTGGAGTGCCGGAGATATGCGTGACTCCATGTGCGCCGGCCCGGGTCAGAAAGGCCGCAGCCGGTTCCCCGGCGCTCGATAGTACAAGCGATCCCCCCGTAAACAACGCGCGCAAGAATATCTGCAGGCCGCCATACCGGCGAATATCGTAAAACGTGCTCCAAACGGGCGGGTCTGCCGCTGCGCCGCCCAGTTTGATTGCGCCAGCCAGACTCGACAAAGTGTGCGCGACCATTTTTGGCATTCCGGTTGTACCGGATGTCAGAAGCACCCACTCCGTTGGTTGCCGCATGCTCCGATCGCAGTCGGCGGACACGATGTTCGTGCTGCACGGGATGATTGACCTAATGCCGGGAAATCCCTCGCCTAAGGTGGTTTTATCGGACACGATCGCCTCCGCATCGGTCGACGCTGCGACGAAACGAACATGTTCGAGCGGCATATCGGGAGGACAGAGCACAAGGCGTCGCGCTACGCCATCGAGCTCAATAAGCGCCAATGCCGCGGCGAGTTGATCCGTTGTCGCCACCAGCACCGACTGGCCGCGAAGTTCCTCGGATCGGCTGCCAAGGCTCGACCCGCGAACCAGATCCTCCAAAGCGACGCGTGCATTAACGCCGCAAAGAAAACGTCCTGGCACATTCGCCGCGGAACCGATCGCGTCCCAAAGGGACGTCCGGTCAGCTGGCGGCATTTTCGTAGAACCTGATGAAATCGCCCAAGGTGACGGGGAATGGAGCGTCTTCGGCGGCCGTGAACGGATCTATCCCCACCACATCCTCAAGCCGGGCGACGACGACTGCAAAGCATAGCGAATCGAGTCCGGACTGCATAAGCCGCAGATCGTCAACAAGCGGCGCCAATGGTCTGTTGTGCTCCTCGCCGACTTGCGTGAATTGAGTAATGATATCGGACCTAACGGACATTTGGGTTATCCTTTGATGGTCTTGGTTGTTAGTATGCTGAACAACGCCAGGCGCCGTTCGCCTTACGTGCGGCGCAGCATCGCGTCCACGTGCTTGCTGCTTGCCGACCCCGGCCGTGGGACAGCGGTCACGCCGGGCCATTTCAGCAAACTCCTGGTAGTAAAGAGCCACGAGTGACGGAGAACGCGGTCAGCCAGACAGAAATATAAATCTCGATGCAATGTTTCAAGTGATTGTGGCAAAGCGCCTCGTTTCCGGCTAAGCCGCGGCGACGCTGAACGCCTTTGAGATCCGCGGATAGCGCGCCGTTCGAACTCCGTACCTCTTCAGAAAGCTCGATACCTCATCGCCGAGATCGTTCGATACTCGGGTTTGTTCTTTCTTGGCAATGTCGATCCACATGATATTTCGCGAGCGTAGAAACTCCCTGACGTCCCCGGGTCTTTCGCAAAGACTGAGAAGGACATCGAGTCTTGCGCCCTTCAAGCCTTTCACCGCCTCACGAACATCTCCGTCCGTAACCAGCGTCTGCCACCCTCTTCCCACTCGCCGCAAACGGCCGTCCCGCTTCCGGACCTCGTAACATTCGCCGTCCTTCTTACACTCCAAACCCGAGCCGGCAAAAAACTGAGTCATTTCCGCAACGATTCGTCGAAACATCGCGACCTTCTCAGCATCCGAGACCTGCTTGGGAAAGACGGGCGCTTTCCCGACTATTCGCGCCGGATATCCCACGGCCAGAGAATCGGGTGGAAGCGTGCCCGAAACGACCGAGTTTGCCCCCACCATGGCGCCGTCGCCGATCTTAGTCCCTGGGAGCACAAACACTCTCCACGCCAGTCCCACGCGGCTGCCGATCTCAATTGGGGCGAACTCCGCTGCATATCCGTCGAACTGGTTCTGAAATGAGGAGTGGCCGAAAATCAAGCTATGGCCGCCGATTCCCGAGTCGTCTCCGATGACGATCGACCGCGCCGGATTGATATACGACATTTGCATGATCAGACAATTACGGCCGACCACAAAGCGGGAGTCCGGGAACTGCAGCCCGCCTACAAATACCTGCTCGTTAATCTTGGTGTCCTCGCCGATTTCGATGTAAGGCGTGTCCAAAAACGTCATCGACCCGATCTGCACGTGCGAACCCAGACAGATCTCTTTTCCCCGAATGACAGTGAGGAATCTGACTTCGCTATTCTGAATTGGCCCACTTCGATGCTCTGATTTGGCCCCCCTGCACGAACAGAAACCGATTATCCTGTTTTGGGCCTTGCGGTCCAGAAAGGAGGCGGTTTGGACAGGAGGAAGAG
>JBEKNN010000409.1:0-6642 GCA_049522755.1 Bryobacteraceae bacterium
TGAAGGGCTGGCGGCAGCCGATGGAACGTTGCACCCGGTGCAGCAGGGCGTGATCGACGAACAGGGATTCCAGTGCGCGTTCTGTATGTCCGGCTTCGTGATGGCGACGGTGGGATTTTTAAAAACCAATCCACACCCAACCCGGGCAGAGTTGGCGCACGGCATTTCGGGGAACCTTTGCCGTTGCCAGGATTATGACAAGATACTAACCGCGATGATGCAGGGCGCGGAGAATCTGAGGAGGGCGAGCGGTGCGTGAATACGGAGTTGGCCATAAGTTAATCGGCAAAGACTATGCCACTGCCGATCTTTACGCGAAAGTTACCGGACAGGCGAAGTACGCGGAGGATTATCGGGCCGAAGGCATGCTGTTTTGCAAGCTGCTGCTGAGCCCGGTGCCGCACGCGCGCATAACCAGGATCGACGCCACCGAGGCCCTCGCTATGCCCGGCGTCAGAGCTATCCTGACTCCCGACGATGTTCCCGCGCCGGGCGACAGCCTTACCGACAACGGCACAGTGGTCAAGGCGGATAAGCATGCGGAGCGAGGGCTGGCGAAAGAGCCGGTCTATGTGGGCGAGCCGATTGTGGCGGTGGCGGCGGTGGACGAAGTGACCGCGGCGGAGGCGATCGAAAGGATTCAGGTGGATTTCGAGAGGTTTCCGTTTGTGATCGATCCGCTCGACACGTTGCGGCCAGGCGGGCCGAACCCTCGAACTGACGGTAACGTCTGGACGTCGCCGCCGGCTCCGCAGCAACCCGCGATCGTGGAACTCAAGTGGACCGAAGAGCAGTTCGCGGATGCCAAAGAGGGCCGCCTGCCGATGGGCAAGGCCCCCGAGGAATGGTCGTATGGCGACGTGGATGCGGGTTTCAAGAACGCCGCGCTGGTGCTGGATGAAACCTTCGTGACGCCCGATACCAGCCATCAAACGCTCGAGACCCGCACCGCGATGGCGTATTGGCAGAACGGCAAGCTCTACATGCACACCGGCACGCAGAGCACGGCCCAAACGGTGCCCGCCATCGCGCGATGGTTGAGGATGGACCCGGCCAACGTGGTGCTGATCAGCGAATATACCGGCGGCGGGTTCGGCAGCAAGATCACGGGCGGGATCAGCTTGACCATTCCCGCGCTGCTATCGAAGAAAGCCAACGCGCCGGTGATGATGCGGATCAGCCGGGAGGAAGAGACTTTCATCGGGCGCGCGCGGCCCAGCATTTTAGGCCGCGTGAAAGCCGGCTTTTCCAAAGACGGGCGAATCACCGCGCTCGATATGTTCGTGATTTCCAACAACGGGCCCTATGAGCGCATGGGCGACATCCCATCCACCGGCCGCATCGTTTCCCTGTTGTATCAGCCGGAGGCGATGCGCTGGCGCGGCGTAACCGTGTTGACGAACACGCCGCCGCGCAGCGCGCAGAGCTCGCCAGGCGGCATGCAAGGCATCACGGTCATCGAACCCGTCCTGGCCAAAGCGGCGCGCAAACTGGGGCTCGACCAGGTGGCGATTCGCCGGATCAACTGCCCGGAGGGCAAAGCGAAATTCGCCCCGCCAGTGCAGGGGCAACTGCAGCACGCGACCAGCTCGTTCCTCAAAGACGCGCTGGACCGCGGCGCGGAGAAGTTCCACTGGGCGGAGAGGGTGGCGCGCACGCCGAAGCGGATCGGCACGAAGGTGCGCGGCGCCGGCGTATCGCTGAGCTGCTACGTGGGCGGCACAACGGGCTTCGACGGGCTGCTGGTGATTAAACCAGATGGCCGCATTATGTTCCAGTCGGGAATCGGCAATCTGGGGACGGAGTCTGTGATCGACGTCCATCGGGTAGGCGCGGAGATGCTCGGCGCGCCGTGGGAGAAATGCGACGTCAACTGGGGTAACACGGCGAATAACCTTCCGTGGAGCTGTGTTTCGGGCGGCAGCCAGACCACCCATGCCATGACGCGCGCCGCTTGTGCAGCCGCGACGGATGCCCGGCAGAAACTCCAGGCGATCGCGGCCACGAAGCTTGGCGGCAAAGCGGAGGATTACGAAGTTGCCAACGAGCGCGTGTTCCGCAAGGGCGGCGGGGCGGGCATGACGCTGGCGCAGGCCGCGCAGCACGCGATTCAACTGGGCGGAATTTACGACGGCCACGAATGCGCCGCTAATCTGAACAAGATGACCAAGGCGTCGGTGGCCGCGTTGGCGGGCCAGGGCCTCATCGGGGCGGCTCGCGATACTTATCCGCGCGACGGCGTGACGTTTTCCTATGTCGCCAGTTTTGCGGAGATCGAAGTGGACGTGGAAACGGGCAAGTATTATATTGTCGATTTCCTGGCGTATGCGGACGTGGGCTCGGTGATCCATCCGCGCGCGCTGGGCGGCCAGGTGCTGGGCCGTTCGACGCTGGGCATCGGCCATGCGATCGGCCAGAAATGGGTCTTCGACCCGGAGTATGGCTCCATGGTTTCCAAACGATTTCATCACACCAAGCCTCCGACCATTCTGGATGTGCCCGTGGACATGCAGTGGGAGGCTCTCGACATACCCGATCCGGAGACGCCTGTGGGCGCGCGCGGCATCGGCGAGCCGCCGGTTGGAGGCGGATGCGCCGCGGTTCTGAACGCGCTCTCCGACGCGCTGGGCGACGAAATTTTCCGGCGTGCGCCGGTGAATGCGGACACCATTTTGACATCCCTCGAAGCAGGCCGGCCCATGCAGCATCCGCTGATGGCCCACATTTGAGAAAGGAGACCCCATGGCTGTTATACGAGACGTAATGGCGCCCTTTGAACTTCTTCAGCCCACCACGGCTGCGGATGCGCAGAGGCTTCTGGAACAACACGGCGCGGATGCCTGGCCGATGGCGGGCGGCCTGGATAGTTTCGACTGGCTCAAGGATCGCATCAGGAAGCCGAAGGTGGTGGTGGATCTCAGCGGAGTCGACGAGCTCAAAGGCGTTCGCGAAACCGGCGACGGCATCGAGATCGGCGCCATGACCACGCTGACGCAGGTGGTGAACCACCCGATCGTCCGCGCGAAATACAGTCTGCTTTCGCAAGGCGCGGAGTTGGCAGCCTCACCGCAAATCCGCAACCAAGGCACCATCGGCGGCAACGTGACGCAGGACGCCCGTTGCTGGTATTACAGGGCAGGTTGGCCGTGCTATCGCGCCGGCGGAAACATCTGCTACGCCGACACTCCGACCGGCCGTAACCGGGAGCACGCGATTCTCCACGCGGAGCGGTGCGTGGCCGTCAACCCATCCGATTCGGCCCCGGCCTTGATCGCTTTGGACGCCAAATTTGTGATGCGCACACCTAAAGGCGAGCGCGTTGTGGATGCCGAGGACTACTTCATTGGACCCGACATCGATATCACGCGCCTGCATATCCTGAAGCCTGGAGACTTGCTGACGGCGATTCGGATTCCCGCCAGTTGGGCCGGCGCGCAATTCTATTTCGAGAAAATCCGGGACCGCAATGTATGGGATTTTGCGCTCTTGAATGTGGCCTCGGCGATGGTGGTCTCGAACGGCCGGATTGAGCGCATGCGCATCGCGGTTAATGGAGCGGCCGCTCGTCCTCTGCGGCTGAGGGCTGTGGAGGATGCCGTGCGCGGTAAACCGCCGAGCGCAGAGACGGGCACGATGGCGGGGAAACTAGCGGTGCAGGGCGCGGTCCCCTTGCAGTTCAACGCGTATAAAATCCCGCTGATGCGGAACCTTGTGAAGCGCGCCATCGGCGGCGTAGAGGAGGCAAAATGGGCGCCAATAGTGGCATAGTTCAGTGGGCTACGAGTCCATGGGGGCAGCATGTGCCCATTCACATTGCGTGGTTTTTGATCTGGGTCGCGGCCATCGCGGGGTTGGCTTTCTTCATCGTTCACGCCGTCTATCTGCGGTATTTCGCGAAGCGTGAAGAGTTCGCGGGAAGCGTTTCCCCGGAGCTGGCGGCGCGCCTGCCCAAACGCATCCCGCGGCATTCGCTGGCGGCACGGATGTTTCACTGGATCATGGCGGCTTCGATGCTCACGCTGTTGTTTACCGCGTTCCTGCCGAAGGTTGGCTTTCAGTTTGACTGGGTCACTTACCATTGGATCGCCGGCACAGTGCTGACCGTTTCCATCTTGTTTCATGTGATCCACGCGTCATTTTGGTTGGATTTCTGGGCGATCTGGCCGGATAGAACCGACATCGACGATGCGTGGAAACGGATCCGGCGGTTCATGGGGCAGCCGGCGCCCCCGCCGCGAAAATTCGCCAAGTACCCGCTCGAAAACAAGCTATACCACGGCGCCATCATGGCTACGGGTCTGTCTGCAATTGTGACGGGCGTGTTTATGATGTTCCGCGTGCGTACCATTTTCTTTCCGCGAAACCCCTATCTGTTTCGCGACATGACCTGGGGGTTGATGTACGTGCTGCATGGATTAGCCGGGGTTGGATTGATCGCGCTGGTGATGGTCCACGTGTACTTCGCGGTGCGGCCGGAGAAGCTGGATATCACGAAGTCAATGATCTTCGGCTCGATGAAGCGCGAGTTTTACCTGGGACACTACGACCCGGAGCGATGGCCCGTGGAGGCCGCGGATATGGCAGCGACGTCCAGGGAAAAGAATCGGGTCTAGCGGATGCCGGCCGGGTTCCTGGAGCGGGCCACAACCATCGAAGAATGCTACGAGTTCATGCTGGCCTACGCGGCGCAGGGGCTGCCGAGCGATGCAGGCAGCCGGGCGGGCGCCGAGGTTCGCAACTTTCTGCGGCGTTCAGTGGAAGCGCTGACGGGGCTGACGGAAAGTTTCGCGGCTTCGGTGGAACAGGCGGGCTTGGAGCCGGTTGAAAAATACCGGGCGTTCCTGACGGTCCTCGATCGCGACGCGCGCGACTCAGTCGCGGCGATAGAGCTGGTGCTGGCGCAGCCATCCATTAGCTCGCAGTTGGTCGACAATCTGAACGCTTCCCTGCATCTGCGGGCATTACTCACCGATCAGTTTCTTCTGGGTGAGATATTGCGGCAGCGTGGCGCGGGAAGCGACAACGGTGAAGCGCCGGACGAAGCGGGCATGCAGCGGAATTGAGCTGCGGCGGTTTCCTCAAAAACGGTAATTCGCCTCGAGATAGCTCATCTTGGCATTGTGGTCGACCGGGAAAATCTTCTGCATCACCGCGCCGCCGCGTGCATACCCGTAATACAAACCGAGCGAAAGCGCGCGCGTAAGCTGATAGTCCCAGCTCACGTCGTAGAGCGTCGCCAGGCCAGTGGCCCCGTTGGACGGGCGGCCGTTGAAACCGAATGTCCACGGCTGAAACGCGCCGCCGCCGGAATACCAAAGATCGTTCTTGTTAGCCAGCCACAATCCGTGGATGTCGGAGCGGATCGACATGCGCTTGGCGGGCCGCAGCATCAGCTCCCCAAACAGATCGACATTGTTCATCTCGTTGAAGAACGGAAAGCGGGCGTACACGCGCGGCGTGGGCAGTATCGCGAAGAAGGTGCCATGCGTGTTGTCGGTGGCATTGCCGTCGCCGCTCGAATAGAAGTAGCCAGTACGCAGCCACGGCCGGAGGGGCTTGAGAATCGCCGGCTGGTAGCCGCCCTCCACGGCGCCCGCGCCCGACTTCTGCGTGAGCGCGCCCCACTTTCCACTTTGCAGCGCGCCCCAACCCAGCAGATCGAATGTGCCGGCCGGGGTCGGAATAGCCTGGATGAAGTGGCCGCCGTAGGTGCCGATATCGATCCCGGAGAGGTCCGCGGCTTTGGCCGCCGTGGAACGGTTGTCGGTTTTGACCACGCCGCGGTCATCGTTGTAGAAGATACCGAATACGCGCCATTCGGCCTTGGTGGGGCCGAAGGTAGCTTGCTTGGTAAGCGCCACATAAGTCACCGGAGTCACCACCCATCCCCAGCCATCTACCTGAAAAACTCCCCGGTCGGGCACGCCGCTGAAGGCGGTGAAGTTCCAGTCGCCATTCGCAAACGTGTACTGAGCGCCATCGACGCTGCGCTGCACGTCGGCGAAACCGAAGGTGCCGATGAGGCGCTGCGAAATGCCGTCGCGCTTGACGATGGCGAGGGTTTCATCCTTGGGGGTCACTTCGCCGCCATCGGTAAACTCAAAGCGGCCGAGGCGCAAGCTGGAGTGCGAGCCCTTGAAGCGTACGAAACCCTGCTTGAGGAAGACGCTGCCGGCGTTTTCATGGTTGTGATTGGCCGCGTAATAAGCCGCGCCCAAACCTAGCTGCCCCAGGGGTGAGGCCTGCACAGCCTGACTCGGGACGCCGAGCAAGATCGGAGCTGCGAACTCAATGGCCCAGTCAAAGTTCCGATTGGTCTGGCTGAACATCAGACGCAGAAACGACCCGGAATATCCGTAGGCGTTCTGACCTTTCGCGGCCTGGAAAAAGTCCCAATCTTCGTAACGCTCGTGGATTAGTCCGGAGACGGTGACACTGCCGATATGCAGTGGGTCGGGGGCGTCGGACTGCGCGGCCAGGTTAGCGCAAAGGATCAGAAGTCCGGCGGCGCAGGTAGAGACACCTTTCAATTTTTGACTCACTCGTTCTCCCTATAGCAGTGGAATGTGAAGAAGTGTAGCCGGAGGGGCAGTGTGCGTCAATAATAGATATCGATTATCCCGGGGCTATTGACGGCGGTGC
>JBEKNN010000410.1:0-6629 GCA_049522755.1 Bryobacteraceae bacterium
ATTGCGAAGTCCAGTTCGGGATCAGGAACGTAATCGATTTCCGGTTCCATGGGAGGATCTAATTCAAGCACCTCGCTCAAGGTCAGCGGTACTTCCGCGAAGGCTGCGCCGTCTTCGAATGCAGCAGTGAGCTCGGCATCGTCGCCCGGCTCAACTGGAGTATTTGGATCGGCGCCGCAAGCCGGACAGACTTCCTGAGATTCATTGACCGGATCAAACCTGAATCCACACTCGGGGCACGACATTTCGAGCGACCTCCTCGCCTGCCTCAGTCTAATACCATCTTGAGGATTCCTCCAAAAAGTGCTGGCGTCACAAATACGGATCCTTGCCCGGATCAGCATCGGGCCGGTCTGCAAGTGATTGAAGTGCAAAGGATAGCAACTAATGGCTTGTCCCGACTGTGGTTCATCTTTCGGAGAGTACCGAAATGTGAGTTCCGTTGAAACACACGGCCTCGACTGCGGCCCGTATGAGAGGTTCGAGCAAGAGTACATCGTCTGCCGCCAATGCTGGGGGCGGTTCGACATCCATGAGTGGGACTCCCCGGAACTGTCATCTGATCTCCCGGACTTCGGCTCTTTTTGCCGTAACGCCGCTTGCCAAACTCACAGACTAAACATTGGAAAAACTGAAGGAGGCGACGGGTAGCCATTCGCGATTCGGTTTTCCCTTTTGCCGCCGCCGTCCCACTGTCGCATTCGCGGACGTCGGTTCGCGCAAACCGCCAAATGACGTGCACGGGACCACACCGGATTAACCGCGCGGCATTGAGAGCTTTCGCAGAGCCAAGCGTTTCTCGTCAACTTCACTTTGGCTGCCACCCTGCACCCGTGGCCGAAGGCCGTTTGTTTCAGTAAACGCTACGCGACTGATCGCGGGCGATCAGCGGCGAGCACCGGCCGGCACTTCCGCGACTCGGCGACATCTTGTTCAAGCTCCTCCCGCATTAAGAGAATTCTGCTCTTGTGATGGAGCGGGATTTGATCTACTATATAGAACAAATGCCTTCTGTCCACCTCGGCGAGTTCGAGCAGATTGTTCTTCTCGCGGTTTTGCGATTGGGCGAGAAGGCGTACGGCGTACCCATCCGCGCTGAAATCGAAAATCGCGCGGGACGTAAAGTCAGTGTGGGCGCGCTCTACGCCACGCTGGACCGATTGGAAGCCAAGGGCCTGGTCCATTCCTGGTTCGCCGACGCCACGGCGCAGCGCGGAGGCCGCTCCAAGCGTTATTTCAAACTCCTGCCGGCAGGCGTGCGGGCGCTCTCCGGATCAAAGGTTGTATTCGACCGCATGTGGGAGGGACTCAATGTCTGAACCCCCGAAATTCGCCGAGTGGCTGTTGCGACGGCTGGTGGGTGGCCGCGATGCCGACGCTGTGGCCGGCGATCTGCGCGAAACATTCGAAGCGCGCGGGGGCAGCAGGCTCTGGTATTGGTGGCAGGCGATTAGCTGTATGGCGGTGGGGCTTTCGCTCTACCGCCGCGCACTCCCCGGCATCGGCACGGACTTCAGCCGTGCCGTGCGCCGCATTCGCCGCAATCCCGGATACGCCCTCACGGCGATGCTATGTTTGGCGCTCGCGCTGGGCGTCAACACCACGCTCTTCAGTTTTCTCGATAGCCTGTACTTCCGCCGGCTGCCGGCGCCCGAGGCCGACCGGATCGTGCAAATCGACCGTAAATCCGGGGACTTCTGTACCATGCGCGGATTTCTCGAATTTCGCGATGGTTTGCGCTCCGTTCAGGCGGCCGCCAAGGAACGGTCTGTTGACCCAATGGAAGTCGACCACACAACCTTTATGGTCCAGGTGGAAGGCGTCTCGGCGAACTACCCGCAAGTGCTCCGCCTGGGCACAACCATCGGCGCCTGGTTTCGGGCAGATGCAAACTCCGCGGGCGATCCCGAAGCGGTCATCAGCTACCGTCTCTGGCAGACCCGCTTTGGAGGCGATGCCAGCGTCGTTGGCAAGCGGGTCCGCGTCCTGAGTAGCTATTTCCGCATTGCGGGCGTCGGGCCGCGCGAATTCACGGGAACGTTTTCTCCCATGAGGATGGATGTCTGGGTTCCGCTGTCCGCTTCGGTCAACCGCCGGGTAGACCTGATCGCTCGCCTGGCGCCGGGAGCCACTCTGGCAAACGCGGCTGCGGAGCTCGGCGTGGTAGGCGCGCGAGTGCGCGCGGCCTATCCCCGCGATGAGCTTCTTCAGACCGCCGTGCGAGTTCAACCCGCCTCCGGCTTTTTGTGGCAGGGTGGCCGTGAGACCTTCATGCCAATTGTGAAGTTGTTGAGCGCGGTTGCCGGAGTGGTATTGCTGATCGCCTGTGTCAATGTGGCCAACCTGCTGCTTTCCCGCGCCGCTGTGCGCCGGCGTGAGATGGCGATACGGCAATCGTTGGGAGCGAGCCGCGCCCGGCTATTTCGCGAGACTCTGGCGGAGGGTCTGGTGCTGGCTGCCGGCGGTCTGCTGCTGGGAATTCTGTTCGGCCATTGGACAGGGTCCGCCCTGGAGTGGGCTCTGCCCGGCGTCCCCTTTGCCTTGTACCAAGGCCTCCGGTTCGGAATCGATTGGCGGGTGGCGCTGTTCCTCGCTCTGGCAGGAATCGTCTGCGCGATTCTTTTCAGCTTGCCGCCGGCGTTGGCCTGCAGCCGTCAGGGCCTGAACCGGGCGATCAAGGGCTATGAAAGCAGAAATTCCCGGCAGCGGGAGATTTATTCGGTAGTTCAGGTGGCGCTATCGCTCACGCTTCTGATAGCCACAGGCCTGCTGGTGCGCGCTCTCGATCGCGTGCAAGGCATCGAGCCGGGCTTCTCCATCGACCACCGCCTTTTCGTAAACCTCTCCACGTCCGACCGTGGTTCTGTCAAGAAAGACAACACCCCGCTCTTTTCCAGCCTCGTCCAACAAGCCCGCGAGTTGCCCGGCGTGGAAGACGCGACGCTCGCCGGGGGGGCGTTTCCCAACGTCGGCGTGGATTGTGCCGCTCCATCGCGGGAATCCGCAAAAGAAGCGTGGACCAACACCGTCGATCCCAACTATTTTGACCTGATGGGCATCCCGATCATGCGAGGCAGCGGGTTTGCGCCGGCGGAGTCTTCTAACGGGATATCTCACGTGATCGTTAACCAGACGATGGCGCGGACGTTTTGGCCGAGGGGCGGTGCTGTTGGCAAAACGGTGTGGCTGGGCGGCTGCGAGGGCGACGTTCCCAAGCCGGGAACGGTGATCGGCGTCGCCAGGGATGCGAAGTACCACACGCTCAACGAAGAACCACAAGCTCTCTACTACGTTTCGTCCCGTCAAGACCCCGAAAAGTCCTTCTACGCTCTGATTGTTCGCACCGCGGGCGATCCGCGCCAATGGACCAAACCGGTACTCGCTCTGGTGCAACGCCGGGGCGGAGATATGATTATTTACGATAGCGGAACGCTGGGGGATGCCGTGGCGCGTTCGCTCTGGGAAGTAAAGTGGCAAGCGTCCCTGCTGGCCGCACTGGGATTGCTGGCTATCGTGCTCGCGGCCATCGGCGTTTATGGCGTAGTGGCGTGCTCGGTGGCGCAGCGCACGCGCGAGATCGGCGTTCGCATGGCTCTGGGCGCGGCGCCTTTGGATGTGCAATGGATGGTCTTGGCGCACGGGCTACGCGTTACAGCCATCGGGATCGCGTTAGGATTGCTGCTCAGCGCCGCCACGGTCCGGCTGCTTCGCGGATTTCTCTACGGATTGAGTCCATTCGATCCGATCGCGTTCGCCGCCGCCAGCCTGGCGTGGATCGTCATCGCCATGCTCGCCAGCTGGTATCCGGCCGGCCGCGCCACCCGTGTCGATCCGATGACTGCGCTGAACTTTGAGTGACCGCAGACTTTTGGGCCCCCGTCCCGCCTATTTTCTTGGGAGAGTCTTAGTTGCCTTCGCACCGACGCCGCAAACCAGGATCTAGGAGGCTGATTGGCAGGGATGCCTCGTTCTGTACGCCGACGCTCGATCACCGGGTCTGTCCGATCCTCCTGGACAAAAATGGGGCTTTCCCGAAAGTTATGGCAATCGCCGCAGTCACTTTACCGTGTAATTGCCCGGTGCTAACATTTGCTCGGCTCAGTGGGCCAGATCCTCCCTGACGGCGTAGTGGTTACGAAACAGTTGACCGGTCAGCCTACATGATTTCCGGAACGTCCGGCCGTCTGGCTGAAATCAGGGTTCAGGTTTTGCAATGACGCATCCGCCTTAACGGATTTGCGGCAATGTTATGGGGCCAACCTTACGGGCTCTGTCACCAGGATGTGGCCAGCAGCTAAAGCGTTCAAATCGACGCACTTTAACAAAGGCCGTGGCAAGGATATGGATTCAAGGCGGCAACATTATGGGTTCTGTCGTGACGACGATGAAGAAATGACAGGAGGTATTTTCATGGCCAGGCTGGCCGCAAAGGCCCGTTGTAATTACTATCCACTGCCGGATCGGGAAGCAGAATTGATTCGAAGTTGCCTCGCATTTCCCGACCAAGAGTTCTCTGCCCTGGACCCTTGCGCCGGCGAAGGCCGAGCCATGGCAGTTATCACAGCATCGTCGCCGGCCGTCAGGTATGGGATCGAATTGGATTCGTACCGCGCAGAGGCCGCCACGAGGGTCCTGAAACACGTCATTCAGGGAGACGCCCTGAGTGCGCACGCGCGCGTTGAATCGTTCGGATTGATCTACGCGGACCCGCCTTTTGACGCAGAGTTCGGGGAATCAGGCAACCAACGCTTTGAAGTATTGTTCCTCTCCCACTTCGCCCGGTGGCTTGTCCCTGGTGGCGTGCTCATCTACGTCCTGCCGGCACAGCAATTGGCGGGTTGCACCCACGTCCTTGCCTCACACTTCCGAGATGTCCAAGTGTTTCGGCTGGAATCCCCAGAGTGTGTTCTGTACGAACAAATTGTCGTGTTTGCGATTGCGCGTTCCCGGCGAGAGCGAGACCGCACGCGCGACTCGGAAATCTCATTCAGCAGAAACCGTTTAATGTCCACAGCACGACAATATGAGACGTTGCCGATTCTGTCGGAGAGGCGAGTCGAACTGTGGGTTCCCCCGAGCGGTCCCACCGAGGTGTCCTACTCCGGCTTGCCCTTCGATGCCATCGAGGATCTGCTATCCACGTCTCCGGCCTATCGACAGGTAGCGCAGATACTCGATCCTCAGCCCGTTTCCATAAATACCAGGCCTCTAACTCCGTTGCACAAGGGCCATATTGGCCTACTTTCTACGGCCGCGCTAATCAACGGAAAATTTGGTTCTGGTGATCGTCTCCACGTCGCTGCCTGGAAGACCAAGAAGCGGGTTATCAGAACCGAGGAGAACGAAGACGAAAAGACCATTATCCGTGAGCGTGAGCAGTTCGTCCACGAACTGGCCCTTGCGTTTGCTAATGGAGAAACGGCGCTAATCGAATGAAAAATGCTCACGAGCGGTTTGGCTTTGCAGAGTTTGAAAAGAAGCTGAGAGACACTACAACTCGCATCCGGCTTACCGCTGACTGCTTCATCAGTGAAAGGGCGGAGAACAGTGCGCCTTCTGTCGGGCACCTGCTTTCGGCATTCGGTTCCGATGTGGAGGTCGCGGCTCTTTGGGCGGCAATCCTTGGCGAGGAACCAATACGGGTCGGCTGCCAGGATCTGAAACCGTATATGGTCCAGTTCGGCGAGCGCCCTACGGTGTATCGTGGAACGTTGACGATACCGGGCCGAAGACGCCCGGTTCGACACCTGGTGGTGGTCTCCACGCAGCTCCGCGCCGAAGGTGACCAAGCCCGCATCATCGCGAAGAGCAACTCTCCCGATCTGATTCTGCGAGCCGTTGCTAACCTCCACGGTCTACCCCTTCTGTCCGATTGGAGCGAGTGGCTCTGTGCTCGCCTCCAAAGAGCGGGCCGTATCCGCCCACTGTCCGGCTTGAATTGTGCCCCCGTGGCAATCCAGGGCACAAAGAATGAGTTTCTTGAATGGATCGGGGCCGGCCTCAAGGACGGCCAGATCCAAATCCCTCCACCGTAGACCGGCGCGGCAATGCTGTGGGTCTACTTCCATCCTTTGGAGTCAGACCTATGGCAATCACAACACTCGAAGAGTACCTAAGAGAATTCTCGGTCGAAATCGGAGACCGCATCTTAACGAGTTTTCCCGCCCTGCACGCGCCGGGCGACCCAGTTTCTCCAATCCTGGGATCACTTCTGCGAAAGCCATTTGCTGCCCAAGCTGTCGCGATATCCGGCGCCGCGAAGAAGCTTCAGCAAGCCGATTCGGTTGCCATCATTGCCGAAATGGGAACTGGCAAGACTCTCATGGCGGTCGCTCTCGCTCACGTTGTCGCATCAGGACGCCCGTACGCCTGCCTCTTCATCGTTCCCGCTCAGATACTGCTCAAGACTGCACGCGAAATCCTACAGACGATCTCCGGCGCCAAAACCTATGTAATCGACAGCCTGCGGTCGTCGCGCCCCGGTCAAACCGGCCCGCAAGGAGTCAACGAACTGCGGCTTCGGAATGGCCGGATTGTCCGCGATGGTGTGCACACTACGCTCACCGACATGAGGTTGCGCGGCAAATACAAATCCGCATGGGAGCGCTGGGTTGCCTGTGCCATAAACG
>JBEKNN010000411.1:0-6620 GCA_049522755.1 Bryobacteraceae bacterium
CTGGACGCGCAGCACCAGAAATCTCAGCAGCCCTCGCACCCGTCCGCCGCCTGACGCGGCGCCCGCCGACCGCTATCTCGAGAAAAATACCAGTACGGGGTTAATCGAGCCCCATGGGGTGACCACACCCGGGCGATGCCCGTGGTGCCGGCGTTCATCTCATCCAACGGGGATCCTGGAGTGCTTACGTTCGTAGTCGCAAAGGTAATTTTCTAGGTTCTTATTTTTCAACCACTTAGCGGGCCCGCCCTCACCCAAAACAGGCACCGTAGCGCACGAAAAGGCATCCAACGCTACGTTTTCGCTACGGTGCCAGGTGCCGCCAGTCATAGATACTGAAGGCACCTAAGACCATGTGATCGAACGGATTTGCTCGAATATACAAAATATTGTATAAGGAACAGCGATGGCCGCTCGCAAACCTGTCGAGTTTCGGGGAAGTTCGCTTCACGATCTACGAGCCTTCCCGGACTCAGCGCGGCACGAGTCAGGTCATCAAATCGATCTGGTACAGCAAGGGTACCAGGCTGACGATTGGAAGCCGATGCAAAGCATCGGCGCCGGTGTACAGGAGATTAGGATTCGGGATGCCGCTGGTGCGTTCCGTGTCATTTACGTCGCGAAGTTTGCCGATGCGGTTTATGTCCTGCACTGTTTCAGGAAGACCACTCGGAAAACCAGCAAGGCGGATCTTGATCTGGCCGCCAGACGTTATCGTGAACTGACAAAGGAGCTAGGCAAGTGACCAAGAAGCGATTCGCCAGCGTGTGGGATGCGATTGAGGACACGCCAGAGAAAGCCGAGAATATGAAGCTGCGGTCATCGCTCATGATCGCCCTGAAGGAGCATATGACCGGCTCTGGCCTCAGTCAGGCGCAGATCGCCAAGCTCTTCGGCGTTACCCAACCACGTGTCTCAGATTTGATGCGCGGGAAAATCGACGTGTTCGGTTTGGATGCGCTTGTGAACATGGCGGCGGCGGCAGGTCTGCGCGTGAAATTAAGTTTGCGGAAGGCGGCTTGATGCTCTAGTGGCGCCCGTACTGACTAGAGGAAGCGCTCCGCGCAGGAGAGTCGGCGATCCGAAAGAAGGCCGGTCTGAGGTGAGGATTCCAATTAATGAGATTTCCCATTGCAATTGAGACGGGCGATGCCGAACACACGTACGGCGTGGTGGTGCCCGATTTGCCGGGCTGCTTTTCGGCAGGCGATACCTTGGACGAGGCGTTGACCAACGCGCGGGAAGCCATCCTGCTTCTCATATAGAAGGTCTACTCGAGGACGGCCAACTCTCTCCAAGGCCGTCTACAATCGAACAGTTGCGCGGCAAGCGCAGCTATCGCGGCCGGACCTGGGCGATCGTGGACGTTGACGTCAGCAAGCTCGGAGATAAGACGGCAATCCACGGTCGCTGATCTCGACCCGTTACCGTCCGTTGCCAACGACCCGGTTCGAGGCGGCCAAAATCACTCTAGTGCATTTTGGCGCATGCCTCGACTTCTTTTATTATTTTCTTAACGTTCTCAGCCTTAACGTTCTCAGCGTTGAATTCCGTGCCTTTCAGCGTCGCGATGCGCAACATAACTTCTTTCGCCGACTTCGCGTCTAAGTGGTCGAGCCCTCCAATGGCTCGCTTTACAAACACTTCCTTTGGCATCGCAGAGACTAACTTGTAAGTGGCGGCTCCATCTAGTTTCTTGAACGAAAAATCGATGTGATTCTTCTCGGGGATCCGAGTCTCGTCATAGTCAACGCCCAGAGCATCGGCCACTTGTCGCACCAGATGCGCCGTCTCGGCGAAAGTTGTGATCCTGCAAGGCGAGTATCTAGTTTTTTTCGTCCGTGTCATGGCAAATGCGCCTACCTAATTTCCTTTCTCTGCTCTCGTCTCGCGGGATCAATATGCGAAGACTATTTCGCCCTAAAAAACCAGGAAATAGCTGTCCGTGCTAACGGTCACCGCTTCCGGACCAACGTAATCCTCCGGTCTGAGTGAAATGGAGATCCCGGAGCCACCATCAAAGGTTAGATCGAATGATTTCTGGTAACGAACAATGACCAACCCCACTACTTTTGAAATCTGCGCGCATAGTAGATTCCGGAGTTGGACTTCGTCGTTGGCCGGGATCTTTCCGTCGTTAGGACGCACCGATACTCGCGTAAATGCATTAATTGTGAGCGGAGGCTCGAACTGGAACTGCACATAGTCCAGAATAAAGGTCACCGCGTGAAGTCGTCGTCCTGATAACAGCTTCAAGAGATCCATCTTTTGGGGCGTGTCTAGCTTCATTTCATTTGGCACGGTTTGACTCTTCTGAGAAGTCAGTTATCGACCCGAGGCGGGCATTGGCCATTGACCGCTCATTGGCATCCTACTCATTAGGTGTCAGTGCCTAGCGGAACCATCTCAGATTCTCGTTTGGTGGGGAAGTAACGCTTTTTAAAAGTGAGTTGATAGAAAAGCGTACCGTGAATACCCTGCACGCGCACGAACATTTCGCAGTTACGACAAGATTCCTCTGCACCTTGGGGGCAGTTGCCGCTCGATTTCTCGACGCCGCCGCCGCCGTCACCGTTATCTCGTCCAAAGTCTTCCGCGGACATCCACGAAGCTCCGCTCCCCGCCACACCGTCTCGCTATCTCACCCGTCGTGAAGCCGCCGCCTATGTCCGCTGCAGTCTGCGATTCTTGGATGGCATGGAACTGCCCTTCATCCGCAAGGGCCGCTGCAAGGTCTACGACCGCATTGATCTCGACGCTCGGATGCAGCAGGATAAGTGCCGAGGGCGGGCCTGGAAGGAGACTTTATGGCCCGTGAACGTGGACTCTACCGCCGCAAGGACTCGCGGTTCTGATGGATTGGCCTCGTTCTCCCGGATGGACGTCGCGTATGCCAAAGCACTGGGTGTATCAATCGCACCGATGCCGAAAGCTACGTCGTCCGCCTGAAGAACGAAGCGATTGAAGCGAAGCAGCAGGGGCTTCTCGGCATTTTCGTATGGCAGCAAGCGGTCGTGCGATATCTTGAGGAGGTCGCGGATAAGAGGAGCCTCTCGGATGATAAGGATCATCTGAAAAAGCTCGATCCTTATCTTCGGTCCCTGAAGATGGATGCGATCGACATGACGGTGTTGCAGCCGTTCATTCGCGATCGCAAGTCGAAGGATGGTGTCTCGAACGCGAGGGTCAATCGCGCACTCGAGGTGGTTCGGCGGATATTGAATGTCGCGCATCAGGACTGGCGATGGCTCAAAGGGGTGCCGAGGATTCGGATGCTGAAGGAACCCCGGCGGCGCGTGCGGTTCTTGAGACGCGAGGAGGCTGACCGATTGATCGAGGCATTGCCTGAGCATATGAAGCCGATCGTGGAGTTTGCGCTCTCGACCGGCTGTCGAGCGGGCGCGATCCTGGGGCTTGAATGGAGCCGCGTGGATCTAACCCGGAGGGTGGCCTGGCTCGATCACGGTACGACGAAATCGGGTGACGGTCGCGGCATTCCCTTGAATGCGGACGCCGTGGCAGCGCTCGAAGCGACGCGGGGACAGCACCCGCGCCGGTGCTTCACCTTCGCAGGTAAACGCATCCAGCAAAGCTCCACCGCGTGGGACAAGGCGAAGCAGCGCGCTGGCATCGAGGACTTCCGCTTCCACGACTTGAGGCACACCTGGGCCTCGTGGCACGTGCAGAGCGGCACTTCGTTGCCGGAGCTGATGGAACTGGGCGGATGGAAGTCGTACGAGATGGTGCTGCGCTATGCGCACCTGGCCCCGGAGAAACTCTCCTTCGTGGCCGGACGCATTGAACGGCAGGCATCGAAACTCCTCGGGGAGGCGGCGCATGTGAAAAACGTAGCAAAAAAAGCTACGTTTTCGCTACGGTCGGTACATTGAGCGCGCGTAAGTTTTTGATAAGAAAGCGCGCCCGGAGAGATTCGATCTAGCGGCGCCCGTGCCCCGTCAATGACTTAGCGCCGCGTACCACGCGTTGACGGCCGGCCGCTGGTACGCGTTCCATCGCGTCGACTTCACTTGGAGTAATTCTTCTCGATTATTTTAAATGTTCGGGCATCGAGAATGTAGTTTGCGGAACCTCCGAAGATGACCGGGAAATCACCAGACGCCCGTGGGCTGATCCACACGACGTATCGTGTTCGGCCATCTGCCACCTTGAGGTTATAGTTTTCGATTTTTGACATGTACTCCGTGAAATCCTCGGCTTTGCCGTTCGGGTGCTGCTCGTTGAGCAGCTTCTTCGAGAAGTCCTCGTAAGCCACGAGAGCCGCCCGGAAGTAGTCGCCGCGGATGACAACCTCCTCGTTCAGCCATTCGGCATCCTTGGGCCCAGCCGAATGGGCACCGACGCCGGTCATTATCAGTACAAAGAACGCAACAAATCTGACCGGTATCGCCAGAATGCTTCCGAACTTTTTCATAGGACCCTTCTCGATAGATAGCTGCACTAGCGACCAGTGTTACGCTAGTCCGCGGTCCATATGAAGTGCCTGCGTCGCTTCTCGCTGGCTCGTCCAGTCGTTGAGCGAAAAAGCCTGCTGATGGTATGCATTCAGATTCGTTGGTACGCTTGGTACGCAACCATTGCATTCAGGCAACCGCGTACCAGCGGAAAGAGCCACGTACCAGGCTCAAGCTTCTGATCTAACAAGGGAAAATTGGCGCGCCCGGAGAGATTCGAACTCCCGACCTCCTGGTTCGTAGCCAGGCGCTCTATCCAACTGAGCTACGGGCGCAACGGACAAACTGACGGCCACGCTTTTGGCCGTTGGTGGCGGCACGATGCTGGTTCGGCTCGAATGCTCGGTCCGACTCCGTCAGGGGCGCGAATATTACCATATCAATTACGGCTTGCTCGGTGAGTTCTTCGACGTCCCACAAGATGGCAGCCGCTGGCCGTCCGTTGTCTGTTAACTAATTGAATATTAAGCTTTTTATACGCTGATTCGGCAGCCGAATCCGCTGGCGGCTGCCGCCGGCTACGCCGGTTGGGCCCTGCGCCTTCTATAGTTCTGCCAGTCCGCCGAATTTTAGAAGGGCCGCCGATGCCCGGCTCACCGCGCGTGAGGCGGCTTCATACCTTCCACTCACCCGAGATGCGCACGCCGTTGGGGTGCACGCGGTATATTCGGATCGACGCAGTGCTTCAAACGCCGTAAGAGCCAAGGCGGAATCTGCTCGCCCCGAGCCTCCGCGGCGCGCAACGTTCGGATGTAAAAAGAGTGGGGCCAGACGGGGCCGGTCCCGCTCGAACCACACGAAAAGCGCTATTTACCGGTGTGGGATTGTTGACCGCCTTTCTTTCCCGCCTCGCTGGCCTTCTCCGGGTCGTTTGCAAAGTTGCCGGAGCCGCCGCGGGATCCGCCTGTCTCACTCTGCGAGCCACCCTGGTGGGAAGATCCCCCGGAATGAGATCCACTTTGTTGCGAACCACCGCCGTGCGAATGCTCACCGCCTTTTTTGCCCGCCTCACTCGCCCTTTCAGGATCGTTTGCGAAGTTGCCCGATCCGCCCTGCTGACTTCCACTTTGTTTCTCGGTTGCCATGAGATCTGCCTTTCTGCGTTGAACCAGCGGAATTGCTGGATGGCAATTCTTTCATCGGGCCTCTACCTTGATAGCCAGAAGGAATCGTCTTTCCCGGTCAGACATCGTCGTCTCAGCGTGTCCGTATGACAGGGAAATCCTGGCCGACGGGGCTTATTTCGGTTGAACGCGGCACCGCCCTGAATCCGTGCGAGACAATCGGTGCGCCTGGATGCCATCGGCATCATTACCCTCTTTCGCATTATCCGCGCCATCGCTCCGAGCGCACGTAGGTCATACGCCGGCCGCCATTCAAACTACCGGCCTACAAGGGCAGGGGCCGTATCTCCGTTGAATTTGCAGCTGTATGTTCTCACCATGGCAGCTCCCTTCGAGAGTACGAATTATGACTGGCAAAAACACTGCAGTTTTTGGAACTTACCCCACCGCCGAGCAGGCGGAGCGCGCGGCCGCCGTAAGCCAGTCGAGCACGGCGGCCAGCACCGGAACCGCGGACAACGCCGACGATCGCACGATCACGCAACGGATCCGCAAGAATCTGGTGACCGACAAATCTCTTTCGACGTGCGCTCACAAAGTCAAAATCGTATCCATCAACGGTACCGTCACGCTGAGCGGGGTCGTACCATCCGAGGACGAAAAAAGCGCCGTCGAGGTGAAGGCAGTATGGGTCGTGGGCCCGGGACACGTCGTCAATGATCTAACGGTGGCACCGAAGTCCTGATGCGTCAGAGTTCATCTCACCGTCTCAAGGAGATTTGCTATGGAATCAGTAACAGGCGATGACAATTTCGGCAAGCACGGACAGGAGTTCGTCGACAAGACGGCTGACAAGCTTCAAAGCGGTATCCGCAATGCCAAGGACACTGCCAACAGAGCTGGCGATAGCGTGGTCTCGTATACCCGGGACAATCCGGTCACGACTATTCTGATCTCCGCCGCGGTCGGCGCGCTGATCGCTACCGTCGTCAGCGCCCTGCTTCCGTCTCGAGACTGAACGGATTGCTGTTTGGGTGAAAGGCGCGGACATCACATCCGCGCGTGCCTGAGAGCGATCTGGAAT
>JBEKNN010000412.1:0-6620 GCA_049522755.1 Bryobacteraceae bacterium
CGATACCATTGAGACATGCTATTCGATCCGAAAGCTTATGGCCCGGAAGTGGCCGGGATTCTCACGCTCGATGGCGACGGCGAGCGGCTGATGCCGCTGGTCCACATCATTGCGGCCCACGGTCCGCGCTCTGCGGGCGAGGCGAAAGCGGCGATCGAAACTTTGGCGCGGCGCAAGTTGCTGCCCGAGGCCGCGCTGGCCGGCCTGTATCTCTACTTCTCCTGCTGGCACGAGGCCCACGAAATCGCGCAGAACATCTCTACGCCCGAGGGCAGTTACTGGCACGCCATCGTGCATCGGCAGGAGCCGGACGCGGGGAATGCCGGCTACTGGTTCCACCAGGTGGGAGCGCACGCCATCTTTCCCGCGTTGCGGGAACAGGCCGCGCAGATCGGCGTGGATTTCGGCCCGCGCTGGGACCCCATCGCCTTCATCGAAATGTGCGAGCGCGCACGGCAGCAGCCTGGTTCCGATGCCGAGCGTATGGCGCGCGAGACGCAGCGCGCCGAGTGGCAACTGCTCTTCGATTACTGCGCAGCTAAGACTGGGCGCGCGTGACCGTCGAGTGCATATGAGGATACCGCGATGAGTGCATGGCCATGAGCATATCGGCGATGGGCCGGCTGCGTTCGTGGTTCGGCGGCCCCTCGCCGGCCGCGGAGATCGCGCATATCAATCGCCGCCGCGCGGAGCTGGTGAGGGCGGGTATAGTTGGATCGCGTGAAGCCTTGCGCGACGCCTTTCGCCAGTCGAAAGACCTCGCTGAGACCGTCGCCATTGTCGCCCTAGTCGCGGCGCGCACCGTGGGCATGGAAATGTTCGACGTCCAGTTGCAAGGCGCGCTCGCATTGGGGCGCGGCCGCGTGGCTGAGATGCAGACCGGCGAGGGCAAGACATTGGCCTGCACGCCCGCCGTGGCGTGGTATGCGCGCGAAGGCCGCGGCGTCCACGTGATGACCGTCAACGACTACCTGGCCCGCCGCGACGCCCGGTGGATGGGCGCGATTTACGAATCCCTCGGCCTCACGGTGGGTTGCATTCAGCAGACCATGAGCGCGGATGAACGCCGCCGCGCGTATGCATGCGACATCACGTACGCGACGGCCAATGAGATTGGCTTCGATTTTCTGCGCGATCAGTTGGCGCTGCGGCTGGAGGATCAGGTCCACCGGCCGTTTCAAGCGGCGGTGATCGACGAGGCCGATTCCATCCTGATCGATGAAGCGCGCATCCCGCTGGTACTGGCGGGCGGCGAAGAGGATGAAGAAGCCCTGGCGCGGCGCGCGGATCCGCTGGTGCGCCGCTTCCGCCGGGGCCTCGATTTCACGCTGGACGAGTATGGCCGCAACATCGCGCTCACCGACGCGGGCGCGCGCGCCGCCGAAAGTTATTTTCGCACTGGCAATCTCTACGCGGAAGAGAATCTGGCCGCGTATACCGCGGTGCACAATGCCATCCACGCGCACGCGCTGCTGCGCCGCGATGTGGACTATGTGGTGAAGGGCCGCGTTATTGAATCGGTGGATCAGTTCAAAGGGCGCATCGCGCCAGACCGGCGCTGGCCGGCGGGATTGCACACGGCGCTCGAAGCCAAAGAGGGGCTGCCGTTCCGCAAGCAGGGGCGCGTGCTGGCCTCCGTCACGCTGCAGAATCTGGTAGCGCTTTATCCGCAAGCCTGCGGCATGACCGGCACTGCCGCCACGCAGGCCGACCAGTTCCAGCGCTTCTACGGCATGGACGTCGCCGTGATTCCGACCAACCGCCCCGTGATCCGCGTCGACGAGCCCGACGCGGTCTTTCCCACCAAGCGCGACAAGGAAGAGACCGTGATCGAAGAGATCCGCAACATTCATTCGACCGGCCAGCCGATTCTGGTGGGCACGGCGAGCGTGGAGGAATCCGAGCGGCTCAGCGCCCGGCTCAGCGGGATTCCGCACGCCGTGCTGAACGCGCGCAACGAAGAGGAAGAAGCCGGCATTGTGGCGCGGGCCGGCGAGTGCGGCGTGGTGACGATATCGACGAACATGGCCGGGCGCGGCGTCGATATCCGCCTGGGCGAAGGCGTTGCGGAGCTGGGCGGCCTTTACGTGATCGGCATGAACCGGCATGAGAGCCGCCGCATCGATCATCAGCTTCGCGGCCGCTCGGGCCGTCAGGGCGATCCGGGCCGCTCGCGCTTTTTCGTTTCCATGGAAGACGAATTGATGGCGCAGTACGGCATCGATCATCCGGAGCATCATCACGACGCGGAGAGCATCCAGCGGTTGGTGGAGGGGCAGAACCTGGAGATCCGTTTGTTCCTGAATAAGTACGAGTCGGTGATGGAAGGCCAGCGCCAGCGCATTCAGGAGCGGCGGCAGGCGATTCTGCAGTCGGACGAGCCGGAGCTGGAGCGGCTGGTAGCGCTGCGCACCATCGACGATCTGTGGTCGGTGTATCTGGAAACCGTAACCGAGCTGCGCGCGGGGATTCACTGGCAGGGGTACACGGGGCACGATCCGCTATACGCTTATCTGACGAAAGTGGACGCGTTGTATCGCGAGTTGGACGAGCGCATAGAGCCGGAAACCGTGGCGCGACTGGAGGAGGCTCGCGCGAGCGGGATCGACCCGTCACAACGCGGCGCCACGTGGACGTATCTTACTACCGACATGCCCTTCGGCGACTACACGGAGCGCGTGATTCGCGGCCTCACCCGCAAGGTGGCGAAACGCCAATTGTGGGGATAAGTGGGACAGGCCTCCCGGCCTGTCGTATGCGTATTCCGAGGCAGCGAGAGTGGAGAACCTAGCTGGGTGGGTCCCCGTGTGAGACCAGGTTCAAGCCCGGAACACCGAGGTAGTCGCCGCGGTTGTGGGTGACCAGTGGCGCGTCGTACAGTAGCGCCGTCGCGGCGATCCAAGCCTCGGCGCACTCAATTCGCCGTCCGACTGCCTGAGCGGCGACCATCACCTCGGCCCATTTGCGGCAAAGGTCCGGGCTGGAAGGAACCACAGTGAACCGCCTGAGATACGAGTGCAGCCAGTGGACGCGATGTTCACTCCAGCGATACTGAATCGCCCAACGTTCGACCTCGGCAACAGTCATGAAGGAAATCAGGGCGACACGGCCCGCGAGCTCCGGATCGTAGCGCTTTGCCGATCGGGTGGTTCTTAAAGAGGAACGAAACAACGTCGGTATCGGCGACAACGCGATTCATGCGGCGGGATTGGTACGTGCATGGCCGCGCCACTCATGGAGGGTTGCGAGAAACTCCTCGATGGACTCCTCCTCGGGCCAGAAATCACCGTGAAGAACGGAAACGTCCGTGATCGGACCAGTGCCTTGTTCCGCGGTGAGTTGCTCGATGGACGGATGTCCCGCGACGGAATGCTGGACGCACCCCGACCGCTCGTCTTCACCGGAATCCCGACGCGGGCGGGTCAATTCGGCCACGGCTTTACCTCGTATTTTCGAGTATATCGCGGCCAAGGCGATAACGCGTTTCGAACCCGGTAGCTCAGGTGTCCAACGGGACTTCGGGGTCGGCGGCGGGCTTTCTGGTATCTGGCTGGGACGCAGGGATTCGAACCCCGATACGCAGCTCCAGAGGCTGCAGTCTTACCGTTAGACGACGTCCCAACTGTCGTCCATTTTAGCAAATGCAGCGCCCCGTGTGGCAAATCCGCGCCCGCGCGCGTAGTACACTGAGGCTTCGACATGAACCGGCGAATGCGGCTGGCGGCCGCCGTGTGGTGGTGCGCATTGTGGTGCGCCCCGACGGCGCGGGCGGTGGATTGGGCCGCCTTCAGGCCGCAAGGATATGTGAGCGACTTTGCGGGCGTCGTGGATGCTGGCGGCAAGAGGCAATTGGATGCCTACTGCGCGGCTGTGGAGCAAGCTACCGGCGCTCAGATCGCCCTCGTAACCATCGCGTCATTGCAGCGTGAGCCCATCGAGGATGTTACGCACGCCATCTTTCGCGCCTGGAACTTGGACCAGAAGCCGCAAAAGAACGCCGTAATCTGGCTGGTGGCCGTCGAGAACCGCCGCGACTGGATGGAAGCGGGCCCCGGACTCGCAACCATTCTGACCAGTGGCGAAATGGCCGCCATTCTTCGCCAGGCGCGGCCCGCTTTGGCGCGGCAGCAGTATGCGCTGGCGCTGATGGCGGCGGCCGATGAGATGGGATCGCGCATCGCGGCGGCGCAGCGCAAAACCATTGCGGTGCGTCTGCCGCGGCGCGAGCGGAGGTCGCTGGCGGAGTCGATTCCATGGCTGTTGGCGGCCGGCGCTTTGCTGTTATTCTTCTGGCTGTTCCGCGTGCTTGGACCTCCGGCGCGGCACATCCGCCCGGCCGGCGGCGGCTTCGGCGGCGGCGAAACCGGCGGCTGGTGAGGCCGCGCTGGTAACATCCCAATGGAAAAACTGCTAAGCCAATTGGTGGAGAAGCTGCAAAAGGCCTACGGCGAGCGCCTGATTTCGGTGGTGCTCTACGGATCGGCCGCTTGCGGCGACCACCAGCCGAAGTTTTCCGATATCAACGTTCTGTGCGTTTTGGGGGCAATCGCGCCGCGCGAGCTGGCGGCTTGCGATGAGATATCCCGCTGGTGGAGAGAGCGCGGAAACTCCGCGCTGCTGCTGATCACGGAGCGCGAAGTGTCCGAATCCGCAGACTGCTTCGCCGTGGAGTTCACCGGTATCCAGCGCAGCCACCGGTTGTTGTACGGTAAGGACGTGGTATCCATTCTCACGATCGGCCGCCAGTTTTACCGCGCGCAGGTGGAGCGCGAGCTGCGCGCAAAATTGCTGCGTCTACGGCAGAAGGCGGCCGGCATGATGTCCCGGCCCGATCTGCTCCGCCGCCTGTTGCTCGATTCGGTCTCGACGTTCTGCGTGCTGTTTGGGCATGCGCTGGCGCTGCGCGGAGTGGATGCGCCGCAAAAGAAGCGCGCGGTGATGGCGCTGGCGCGCGAGCATTTCCAGATCGACGCCGCGCCGTTCGAGAAGCTGCTCGACGTGCGCGAGGGCCGCATCAAGCCGCGGGAAGCGGACCCGGTGGCGCTGCTTGGTCCGTATCTGGAAGGCGTCGGCGCGGTGATCGGCCGGATGGAAAGGTAGGAGTCTGCTTTGACGCGCGCGCTGATCGCGATCGCCGTACTTGCGCTGGCCGCCGTGGCGGCCGGCGGCTGGGTGAGCGCCCGCAGCGGCCTCTCGGCGCAGCGCGAGGCCATTCAAGCCGAGTGGCCGAGGGTCGCCGGAGCGCTGCAGCGGCGCGCGGAGCTGGTGGCGAATCTCGCGGAGACCGTCAAGGGCGTGGCTGGGCCGGAGAACCCCGTTTTCGCCGACATCACGGCCGCGCGCGCGGATCTTTCCAGCGGGCCTACGGCGCAGCTGCAGATTCAAGCTAATGCGCGGTTGATGCAGGCGTGCGCGCGCCTGTTTCTTCTAACCGAACGGTATCCGAAGCTAAGCGCCGGCCGGGATTACCGGAGGATCGGCGAGGAGATCAAGGAAGCCGAGAATGCCGTCGCCATCGAGCGGCGCAAGTACAATGAGCTGCTCGAGCATTACAATGCACAGCTGCGGCGGTTCCCGGATAACCTCGTCGCCAGGATCTCGGGCTTTTCGCGCATCGACGCTTACGTGATTACGGAACAGGACGTCCGCTAGGAAAACATGGCCGATACCGAACGCATTCTCGAACGCGCCGCCGAGCTGAACATCGCCGGCGTATGCCGTCATATCTTTCTGTGCGCCGACCAGACCAAACCGAAGTGCTGTACGCGCGAGGCGGGTCTGGAGGCGTGGGACTATCTGAAGCGGCGGCTGGGCGAGCTTGGATTGCTCGACCGGGTCTATCGAACGCGCGCCAACTGCCTCCGCATCTGCGATCGGGGGCCCATCGCGCTGGTTTATCCGGAGGGCGTGTGGTACCACTCGGCGGGGCCGGAGGCGCTGGAGCGGATCATCCAGGAACACCTGATTGGCGGGCGCGTGGTGGAAGATCTGGCGTTTGCGACCGGCCCGTTATGCGATGGCGGTACGCTGCCTGCACAGCCTCCGGCTACGCTACCTACACCGCCTTCGGCTAGTCCACCGGCGGCTCCTCCGGAGGCTCGAACGAATCGAGAAGCTCCGGATTCTTCGCAAAACGTTTCAACACCTGAATGATTTCGCCGGAACGGAACCCGGCGCGCGCCAAACGCCGATAGGCCGCGGCCAGGTCCTTCTCTTCGCGGAACAGGCCTTCGCGCTGAGTCATGCGATACTTGCGGCGAATCCAATCTTCAATGAGGGCGATTTCGTCGACGTTCTCGTAGGTTTTCTGCACGGTAGCTTCGGCCAGCGAAGGCGCCACGCGGCGGCGGCGCAAGTCCTGAATCACGCGGGTGCTTCCGAGTCTGTCGTTGCTGAGGCGCGCGGCGGCGAAGCCTTCGGCGAAGCGCTTGTCGTCCAGGTAGCCGAGGTCCTTGAGACGCGCCATGGCGTCATCCACATCGTCGGCGCGCTCGGCGCGAAGGCGCAGCTTTTCGCGCAGCTCACCGGTGGATTGCGCGCGTCCGCCGAGGACTTTCAGTGCGTACTGCCACAATCCTTCGGCGTCCAGACGCTTGCGCTTGGCTTCTCTCATGATTGGA
>JBEKNN010000413.1:0-6609 GCA_049522755.1 Bryobacteraceae bacterium
GCTGCCGCCAATCTCCTCGGCGGGGGCCGTGCAAAAGGAATGGGACGAGGTCTATCGGCGGATGGTCGATAACGGATTTGCGAAGAAGGTGGCGATGGAGGGGACCGGGGCGAAGGCGGGCGAATCGTACGCATGGGCGATCGCGAACCCGGACAAGGTGACGGCGATTTATGCCCGGAATCCGCTCATGCGCAGCCTGATGTCGAAGACGCCGCCGATCGACAACCTGGCGCCGCTGGCCAAGGCCGGAGTGCCGATTCTGCACGACTGCGGGAGCCTTGACCCGTGGCTGAAGGACCAGACACGGGTGGTGGAGAAGCGGTACAAGCAACTCGGCGGGAAGATAACGGTGCTGGTGACCGAGGGTGAGGGTCACTTCCCGGTGTCGCGCAAGGATCCGAAGCCGGTGGTGGATTTTATCCTGAGCCACCAGGGGTAGGTGCATTACCGGGGCGGAGATCTATATAAGCCCCTGCGGTAACGAGGCCAAGGGCGCAAAATCGATGCGGTCCGCCGCTCCGGTCCAACCGCGCTGCGTGTCCAAGATGCTCCGCGCTTTACTTACTTACTATCCGGGTGCGAAGCGCGGGCGTAAGCGGCGCCAGGGCCGGCAGCATTTCGAACATGGCGAGCGCGCTGGGATTGCCTATCGCCACGTCCCAATTGGGTAGCGGGTTCCGCAATTCCGCTTCGATCCCGATGCTGGCGCATCCCGCTTCACCTCCAAGGCGCGCATGAAAGTCTCGACCAAGGATAGTGAGAATTTCCCTTGGGCGTGTCTCCCGCTCGGCTCTTTTGGTTGGGCGATCCTCAGAATCGTTGACGGGTTAAGGCGGGTTCAGAGTGTGTAACGTACGCGCTTGACGTTGCCGCAGGGACTCTGCCGTGGGAACTCAATTCAAGGGCGAGCCCTCAGTTATGTCTTGGCGACCAGTCGAATCAGCCAGGCTATGGCGTTGTGGTTGCGTTCTTGGCGACTTGGCGAGAGCCGATCGAAGACTGCATCGCACTAATAATAAATGGGCTTGAAGACGATGATCACGCAAAGTCGCCAAGCCGCAAAGGTCGAGGCGTTAAGTTCGGGGTAAACGGAAATTGACACCGCCGCAGATTAATCACGCCCGAGAACTCGCCGGTCGGGCGCAACCGCACGGCGAGGGTGCGTCAGATTCCGGGAGCGGACCCGCCTGAGCCTCGACAGCCCAGCGGGTGTTCCAGCTTCTCAGAGGAGATCCCGGCATCCTGGCCGCATGCATCACGGCCGCATGGAAGCCCGCTCGAACTCGGCGTTAAATTCGCAGCCGATCAGGGCGATGATGGCGAGGACGTACATCCACACGAGCAGCGCGATGCCGGCGCCCACGGAGCCGTACATCACGTTGTAGTGGCCGATGTTGCGCACGTACCAGGCAAAGCCGGAGGTGGCGCCTAACCAGAGCAGCGTGGCCAGAATCGCGCCGGGCCAGACGTAGCGCCAACGCTGCGGGCGGTAGGGGGCGTAATAGTAGAGCAGCGCCGTGACCGTCACCGTGGTCACGAAGGCAAGACCGTAGCGCGCAATGCGGCTGAGGATTTCCCACACGCCGGTTAGCGGCGTCAAGAGGGAATCGCCCTTGAACCAGTTCATCGCCGCACTCTCGATTTGGCCGCCGAAAAGCACCAGCACCGACGCGGCAAGCAATGGAACGGAGGCGAGCAGAACCAAAGCGATGGCGACGGCGCTGCCGCGAACAATGCCGCGGTCGCGGGGAACGCGATACGCGGCGTGAAAACCTTCGGTCAGGCTCTTGATCACGCCGGATGCGGCCCACAAAGAGATGGCCGCCGCCACGATCAGCAGAAGTAGAGGGCGTGCGCCGGTGGCGCGGAACTGCTGCACCACCAGATCTTCGGAGCCAGGCGGCACAATTTCCGAAAGCGCGCTTTGGAGCAACCCGGAGACGAAGCGGGCGCGGGTTTGCACCAGGATCGCAGCGGCGGAGGTGAGCACCGGGAAGAAAGAGAGCAGCGCGGAATATGCGGCGCCCTTGGCGATGCCCAGACAATTATCGTCGAAGGCCGCGATCACGCTACGCTGCACGAGCCATAGAAGTGTCCTGGGCGTAAGGCGCACGAGGCTACTTCAGGACCACCTTCGCGACGCCGGTGTTGTTGGCGCTATCGGACGCGCGGACCACCAGGAGATGCTCGCCGGGTTTGAGGTTTGCCAGATCGAGCGAGAACTTTTCGCGCAGGGAATCGATGACGCCGTCGGCGGCCTCCACGGGAATCCAGTCGCCGGCGTCCAGCGAGTATTCGCAGCGGCGCAGGGCGGAAGTGGCGTCGGCGGCTTCCCATTCGACGTGCGCGGAGCCGTTGGCGAAGTGGTTGGCGCCCATGGTAACGATGGGCGGAGTGTTATCGATCATCACCGGGTTGCTATCGAGGATGGCATCGCGCGCGGTGGAGGGGGGATTGGATTCGCGGTCGGAGGCGAGGACGCGGAAATAGTATTTGCCGTCGGCCAGGATGGAGGCGTCGAAGCTGAGGGAAGTCTCGTGCGTGGCGGTCTTGAGCACCTTCCACTGCGTCTCGCCTTCGCCGCGAAAATCCACGTTGTAGACGAGGCGGTCGCCGTCGGGGTCGTCGGCTTGCCAGGAGATGGTGACCTGCTGGGTGAAGGCCCGCGGCAGAGTCTGCGTGGCGGTGCCGGTGGAGTTCGAGCTGAAGTCGCCCGTGTCGGTGACGGTGACGGAGTAATTGGAAGATGAAGCGGCCTGGCGGCCTGGCGTAGCGACGGCTTGCGAGACAATGTTGACGCCGTGGATCACGGGTGGCGAGTTGCGCGGCAGATACGCCAAGGTTACGTCGTCGAGTATGGGCGTCGCGCCGTTGACGCCGGTCATTTCCATTTTCCACTGGATGTAACGCGCGTTGGGGCTGGAGATTTGCGAGCTGGTGGCGGCGGTGAGGGGCGGCGACCAGTCGCTCCAGGTGCGGTCGGGCTTGGCGGAGTTGCCGGAGCGGGTGCGGAAAACGACCTTGCAGGCGGCGGGGAGATCGGCGCGCCAGCTCATGCTGCCCCATTGCGACGCGGTGCCGGAATCGTGAACGGGCGCCTCATAGGAACCGGTGGCGCCGGGGGTTTCGCCCAGGCGGAAGATGCGGCCCAAATTGCCGGTAGCGGCGAGGATGGAGCGGTCGGCGGGCAGCAGGCGGACGGTTTCGCCTTCGTTGGTCTGAGTGACCAGAGTGACGCGGCGATCGGGCGAGAGGCCATAAATGCGGCCGTTCTGGTCGGTGGAAAAGAGGATCTGCTTTTCCAAAGCCAGCAGATCGTAAACGTTCTCCTCTTTGGAACTCCAGAGAGTTTCGACCGTGTTATCCGGATTGATGCGGTAGACGGCCGATTTCTCAATGCCGCTGGTATCCACCAGGGGCGTGAAGCTGCTGCTGACTTGCGGGGCCCCGGCTGCGGCGGGCGGCTGAAGCTTAGCCTCCTGCGGTTTAATCTCGGCGCCGGGATTGGCCTGAGCGTCCACCGAGACGGTGATGGTGGTGGAAGGCGCCGTACCTGCAACGCCGTTAGCCTGCGCGGCTTGTGCGGCGGCCTGCGCCTGCTTGGCCACGGAGCCGCCGAGCGCGGCGGCGTAGACAGTGCCATCCGGCATGGGAACGATGGCGCGGATTTCGGGCAGATTGGCGTCGTAGAGGACGAAGGCCTTGTCCTTGGCGGAGATGCGGTAGAGGATGCCGTTGGGATCGGTGCCGGCGAGGAGGCGGCCTTGCGAATCGATGGCGAGGCCGGTGATGTGGGATTGGCCGGTATCGTAATAAAGCTCGCCTTTGCCGGCGCCCTTACCGGCGCCGTTACCGGACGCCACCACGCGGAAGACTTTGCCTTCATCGCCGGTGCCGACGTAGAGCACGCCGTCGGGCGCGACTGCGAGCGACCAGATGTAGCGAGCCTGGGGCGCGAAGTACTCGGTAGCGGCGCCGTTTTCAATGCGATAGACCTTGCCGTTGGGCGAGGTTCCGGCGTAGATGGCTCCGTCGCGGCCGGCGGCGATGGCGAAGACTTCGGGTTCGGAGGCGGTCCAATAGAGCGAGGATTTGCCGGCGCGATCGATCTTATAAATGCGGCCCCGGTTGCCGGTGGCAGCGTAGAGCGTTCCATCGGGGGCTTCGGCGACGGACCAGATTACGGGCTGATCGGAGGTGAAGACGGTGTCAAGCTTGGGACCAAGCGTGAGGCGGCCATCGCGGCTGAGAGAGATGCCGTCGAAGCGGCCGCGGATGAAATCGCTATAAGAGGTCATCTCCCAGGCGGTGGAGCCGCTGGGAAAAGCGGGGGAAGAGAGTAAAAGGAGAAGAGAGAGTTTCGACGCAGAGACGCGGAGACGCGGAGGCAACGCGGAGAAGACAGTTTTAATGTTTTCTCCTCCGATCTCTGCGTCTCCGCGTCTCAGCGTCGAGATCCACCTTGCTGGCCATGCCAAATTCGAGCTCATTCTTTCACTTCCACCTGGACGGTTTTGATGCCGGCGATTACGGCGCCGCCGCCGTCGATTTCCATTTCGGCGACCTTGGAATTGCGCGTGGACGGCGAGCCGTCCAGGATGAGCGCCACCGATGCCGGCGGGGCGGGCATGTCTGCGCCTTCCACTTGATAGGCGGGGTCGGTTCGCCAGACCCGGACGTACGCCTTGGTGTTCTGGTGCAGATCGTTGACCGTGTCGATCAACTGGCGCGGGCTGCGCGGACTGGAGTTGAGTATCTGGTGGAAGTCGGTGAGGTTCGCGGCCATGGCATCGGAGACGGTGAAATAAAGCGGCCCGGGTTGAGCGCCGATAGGCACTTGATAATCGACCGTGCGCGTGGTCTCGGCGCCATCGTCGCCGGTGAGCAGCACGCTCAACTTAAGCTTCTCACCGGGGCGGACCTCGCGGCGGGAGAGCGTGATGCCATCGATGTTGAGCTGCTTCTTTTCATCGAAGGCTTCGATGTTGATGGACACCTTCTTGAGCTTGAGCGAGTTGAAGCCGCTCTGCATGATATAGGCGGCGGGGATGGCGGCGTTGAGCGACACCTGGGTGGCGGCGCCGTTATCGGCCGAGTAGAGATTATCGAGGCGAACGGGCGCGGGCGCGTTCAGGAATTCCATTTCCCCGGTGACGCGCAGGGTTGCGGCGCCGAGCGTGCGCTCAGTGCGGTCGATGACGGAGAAGACGGCCATCTGAAGCAGCAGCGGCGAGAGCAGCGGGTCGTCCACGATCTGCATTCGATAGGACTCGATGGGCTTCCCGCCGCGCGATACGGAAAACGACATCGGCGCCATGGAGGGGCGCTTGCCAAGCTCGCCGGAAACGGCGGTGTCGCGATCCTGGGAGATGGTCCCCATCCATTCGCGGGCGCTCGAGAGCTTGAAGGAGGTGTTGACGTTCGGCATCAGGGTGATGACTTCGGCGCGGGCGAAGGGCAGCGCGGTGGCGCCGATATCGAGGAAGCGGTGGCCGAAGGCATAGATGCGCGAGCCATCAATATAGGTGACGGTGCCGTCGGCGCCCACGCCCATATCGCCGGACATGAGCTGCACGGAGATCATAGAGCCGGGTTTGAGATCGGCGGGGTTGCCCATGGCGGGCGGAATGTCGCCGCCGGCTGAAATTCCCTGGCTCGGTTCGAGGCCGAGGGCGTGGAGCTGGGGCGCGAAGGCGTCGAGCGTGGCGCGGGTGAATCCGCCGAAGGAGATGGGCGTGGCGATATCGAGGAGGCGCGATTCACCGGCTGGCGCGGATTGGATCTTGGGTAAACCGCGGGTGACGTCGCGCTCGGCGAGGGCGAGCAGGGGACGCGGGGCGGGGATTTGGGCGAGCGCGGCGGAGACGCGCAGCATGTCCTCAATGGGACGAATGCCGGCGATGGGGTCCTTGGAAAAAGGGAATGCCATGGCGACGGCGCCGATCAGTTTGCCATCGATATAGACGGGGCTGCCGCTCATGCCTTGCATGACGCCGGTGTGCTCCAGCGGGCCGCCGGAGAGGCGCGCGATGATGAGCGATTCCTTGGGGCCGATATTTTCGAGGACGCCGAGGACCTCGACTTGGAACTCATCGATGCGGTTGCCGGTGAAGACGGTGCGTCCCGTGCCGTGCATTCCGGGGTGGATGGATTTGAGCGGGAGGAATTGCGTTTGCGCAGGCGCCGACAAAGCTGCGGAAAGGGCAAGAACCGCCGGGACTACAAAACGGGGCACCATTCCATTGTAGACGCGCGCATGGGCTGCGGGTTGCGAAGTAGCGGGGGCTGGCTTTTTTCGAGAAATTGGGGCGCGAAATTTGACCGAGGGCGAAGGGTGGGGTAACATATAAATGCGGGGTGGAGCAGTCTGGTAGCTCGTTGGGCTCATAACCCAAAGGTCGAAGGTTCAAATCCTTCCCCCGCAACCAATCTTTTCTGCCCGTACCTCCCACAAAACGAAAGACATAGGTTCAGCTTTCATTTCCATGTGGCTCTGCCTTTTTCCCGTGTTTTCGGGGTTTTGCTACCAAACTGCTACCAAACCCCTTCTTCCTTCCTGTAAACATCGCCTGTTGCAGCTTCTTTGCCGCTGTTTCGCGTGAGTTCGGA
>JBEKNN010000414.1:0-6583 GCA_049522755.1 Bryobacteraceae bacterium
CGCTATTTTAGGCGGCACGACTGTGACTAACAGCGGTTTTACGGTAGTAAATGGCAACCTCGGGTTAAGCCCTCTCTCCTCTGTCACCGGATTTCCCCCGGGAGTCGTCTCGCCTCCGTATACGATAGACATCAATAACAACGCTGCTAACCAGGCGCAAGCGGATCTGACTACTGCCTACCTCAATGCGGCGACGCCCAGCCGCGCTGGCAGCCCACCCATCACCCAAGTCGGCGATCTAGGCGGATTAGTCCTGGCGCCCGGCCTGTACGTTGCGCCTAGTACTACAATGTCGGTGGGTGTAGGCGAAACTCTCACGCTCAACGGGACCGCGAATAGTGTTTGGGTCTTTCAGGTTGGGTCCAGCCTCACCGTCCTCGGTTCAGTGGTTATGACGGGCGGCGCACAGGCATCCAACGTGTTTTGGGCGGTGAATCAGTCGGCAACTATCGGTTCGGGAGCCGTCATGGTAGGAACCATCATGGCCGGAGCATCCATCAGTCTTGGGACCGGCGCAACGCTGGCTGGCAGGGCTTTGGCAAAAGCGGCGGTCACGATGCTATCCAATCCGATTGCTGAGCCTGGACCGGCCGTGACTGGCGGCGTGCCACCTGCACTGACCGTCGTCTGTCCTGCGAGTACCGCCAGCGTTGGCTTCTCCTACAACTCTGCTGTGATCGCCACTGGCGGCACGACGCCCTACACGTTATACTCCATCACCCCGGGAGTGCTGCCGGCGGGTTTAGCCCTGAGCTCTTCCACGGGAGCCGTCACTGGGACCCCGACTGCCGCGGGAGCCAACACCTTTACCGCCAACGTGACGGATTCCGCGCCGACTACCGCGAGCCTGAGTTGTACGATTACCACTTCCGCCACACCACCGACAGTGCCCATTCCGTCATCGTTGATTCTGGTTCTTATCGGGCTTGCCTGCGCCGCGCTTTACGGTTCGCGAGAGTGGATCATGCGATTGGCCGGCAGGAGCTGAAAGGCAGGCTGGCAACGGCTACAGGCCCTGCCGGACTCGCCGGGCCGAAGCCCGCGTAACAACGCCTACAACAAGATGATGCGCCGGATCGTGGTTTTGGTTACAGCTCTAACCCTAGTGGTCTGTTACGCTCCTGTCCTGCGAGGCATGTTCGACCAATGGTGGAACGACGAGGATATGAGCCACGGGTTAGTCGTACCGGTTGTGATCTTCTGGATTGTCTGGAGGGAACGTAAGCGTTGGATGACTCTGCCCGCACGGCCGAGTTGGTGGGGCTTAGCTCTCCTGGCATTAGCGGGATGCGTCCAGTTGATGTCGGTCATGGGCGCGGGTCTGTTCGCGGGCTCGGTGGCCTTTTTACTGTCAGTCGCCGGCGCGGTGCTCTGTCTCGGCGGCCCGGCGTTTCTCCGCACCTGGGCTTTCCCGTTGCTGCTGGCGCTCTTCATGCTCCCCAAACTGGCGATTGTCTATAACCAGGTGACGCTGCCCCTGCAACTCCTCGCCAGCCGCATGGCTGAGGTCATGTTGCTGGCTGGCGGGGCTTCCGTAATCAGGGAAGGAAATATCATTGACGCCGGCGGCCACAGAGTCGCGGTGGCGGAGGCGTGCAGCGGTATCCGCTACCTTCTCTCACTCGGGTTTGTGGCGGTGCTGCTCGCCTATTTGTCCGACGCAAAACCATGGATGCGAGTGGCGCTGCTGGCGGCCGCCGTCCCGGTCGCGATTCTCGCCAACGCCATCAGAGTCGCGGCCAGTGCTTCCGTGCCGGCGCTGGATGCGGGCGCGCTGCACGCGTTCGCCGGCTGCCTGGTCTTTGTGTTGTGCATGGCGATGCTCGCAGTTGTGCGCCAGTTGTTGAATGCCGCCTATGCCCGTTACCATGCCTGACACGCGAACCATTCTCGTGCCGGTATTCCTGCTGGCGCAAGCTGCGCTGGTTCACTGGGCGACCGGCCGGGAGCGGGCGCCTGCCCCGCCGGTGCTGGGCGCCTTTCCGTCTGCGTTCGGCGAATGGCGGCAGATGAGCGAGGACCCGATCGCGGCAGATGTTGCGGGCGAGCTTCGGGCCGACCAGTTATTGAGCCGGACTTATGTGAATACAGCTGTGAATACAGCTGTGAATACAGCCGCGAAGACATCGACACTGCATTCGACCGTTCCGGTTGTCGGCTTATTCGTAGCGTGGTTTCAATCGCAACGCGCCGGCGCCAGCCAGCCCCATTCGCCTAAGGTGTGCCTGCCGGCTTCGGGCTGGATACCTGCGGTGACGGGCGAGATCACGCTCGCCACTGCAGCCGGAGCCATCACCGTCAACCGATACATCGTAGTCAACCACGCACAGCGCGATGTAGTTCTGTACTGGTATGAGGGCCCGCGCCGCGTCACGGCGGACGAATGGGCGGCCAAGTTCTGGTTGGTAGCCGACGCGCTTCGCGACAAGCGCACGGATACGGCTTTGGTTCGCGTGGTGGCGCAGTCTGGCGACGGCGGCGATCAGGCGGCTATCGCCGCGGCATCCGGCTTTGCGCAGAGTCTTTATCCTTTGTTACGGGAGAACCTGCCGCGGTGAGCGCCCCCGCATCCGAATCGCGTATAGTCCAGAGCATCCTGCGGCTGCGGAGCAATGTGCGCCGGCCATGCGCTGCCCGCTACGAGGCCGCGAACCAGACATTTTATGCCTGGCTCAATGTCCCCAAAATGCCTTCGCACGATTGTGAGCGCTGGTCGCAAGAGTGCGTGCGGCCACGCAAATACGATGAATATCTCAAGATAGGTCCGCACTCTAGCAATTAAGCGGCCAAAATTGTGCGAGACAGTCCGTTGTGATACCAAATCACATGGAACATACGGCGTCGGCATTGGGGCTGGTGGTAAAATAGAGCCTTAGGAAAAATTGTTTCTTACCTGCCGTTCTTTAGAGCGCTCCTGGCTTTTTGAGGGATATTTGCACACCGATTTCGTTTTTGGTGGCACTGAGGTGTTCGGATCGACGGCAGGAAGATTTGAAGCGCCATGTCCCCCAAAGGCTCACAGTCACCAGCCGCAAGTTGGCTTGTGGAGAACGGTCCGAAAGAACTAGAGTTGCTCTTTCGGGCGATTATTTACCACCCTGCTGCGCCGATCCTGATCGCCGACAGCGACCGCAAGTACTGTGAAGCCAGCGCTGGCGCCGGGAAGCTGTTAGGCCTCCCCAGGGAAAAAATCATCGGACGCCAAATTGACGACTTTGCCCCGCCAGCCTTCAGGCCAAGGGTGTCGCAACTATGGCAGGCCTTTCTGGAGCGCGGCGAACAGGTGGGCACGCTCCGGCTGATTGCCGCCGATGGAACACAGCGGGAGGTTGAATACATCGCCAAAGGGAACGTGCTGCCCGTACGCCATGTGCTGGTGCTGCGCGATAAGACTGAATCCGCGGATGCCGAAAATGTTGCCCCGTCGTGGGTGCAGGATTATGCGCTTTACCTGATGGATACCGGGGGACGTCTCGCCGCGTGGTATTCGGGAGCGGCGCGCATTTACGGTTATCAGCCCGATGAGGCCATTGGCCAGCAGGTTTCTTTTCTCTATCCTGGCGAGGGTGGTCCGCCGGCCAAAATGCAGGAGGAGTTCGATAGGATCGCACTCGAAGGCCATATGGGAACTGAAGGATGGCAGGTCAAAAAGGATGGGTCGCGATTCTGGGCGAATGCCATTACGATGGCGCTCAAAGATGCCAGCGGAGAATTGCAGGGCTTTGCGAGAGTAGTGCGCGACTTTAGCGATCGTCACGAGAGGGACGAGAAGCTGCGGCGCAGTCGCGCGCGCCTTCGTCCAATCCCGTTGCAAGCGACCATCGCCGGCATCGTTTCCGGCGAGTATGACCATATCCCCGAAGTGAACGATGCGTTTCTCGACTTAGTCGGCTACAGCCGCGAAGACCTGGCGTCCGGCCGGATGCAGTGGCCCGATCTCACTCCGCCGGAATACGCAGCCCTCGATGAGCTGGCGCATGAAGAAGGCCTCCGGTTCGGAGCCTGCACGCCGTATGAAAAGAAGTTGATTCGAAAAGATGGAACGCGGGTCCCGGTGCTGATTGCCACGGCGGTTTTGAAGCTCTCTCCCTTCCGATGGATCACGTTTGTGCAGGACCTCCGGGAAAGGGACCGGCTCGAGAGCGTCGATGACGACGAGCCCGAGCTCAAACAAGACTACGAGGAGATCGTAGGCAACAGCGCGGCCCTGAAGCGGGTTCTGCAGCAGGCGGAGATGGTTGCGCCGACGGATGCGACGGTTTTGATTCTGGGGGAGACCGGCACCGGGAAGGAACTGATCGCGCGCGCCGTCCACCGCTTGAGTCCGCGCAAGAATCTTCCCTTCATCACATTGAACTGTGCGGCGATTCCCACCGGGCTGCTTGAGAGCGAGTTGTTCGGCTATGAGAGAGGCGCCTTTACCGGCGCCTTGACGCAAAAGATCGGCCGCTTCGAGATGGCCCATCGGGGCACTCTCTTTCTGGACGAGGTGGGCGATATCCCGCTCGACCTGCAGCCGAAGCTGCTGCGCGCTCTGCAGGAGAAGTCGTTTGAGAGGTTGGGGGGCACCAAGACAATTCCCATCGACGTCCGGCTGGTGGCGGCAACCAACCGGAATCTGGCCCAGATGATGGGGGATAAACTTTTCCGAAGCGATCTTTACTATCGGTTGAAAGTCTTTCCCATCACGACGCCTGCGCTGCGCGATCGTCCCGACGACATACCGATACTGGCGCGGCATTTCACGAAGAAGTATGCGGCGAAGATGGACCGGCAAATCGAAAACATCCCTTCGGAGACGATGCGCGCCCTGGTGAGCTGGAATTGGCCGGGCAATATACGTGAGCTGGAAAACTTCATTGAGCGCGCGGTCATTCTTTCCCGGGGACCCAGCCTTCGCGCTCCATTAGCCGAAATACGGCAAGATGCCCTGGAATCGTCCAGCGGCGCCACGCTGGAGCAAGTGGAGCGGGAGCATGTAGTGCGGGTGCTGCGGGAGTGCGGCGGCGTGGTCACCACGGCCGCCACCCGTCTGGGACTGCACCGGACCACGCTCAACGCCATGATGCGAAAGCTCGGCATCTCTCGCAACGATCTCTGAGTGAGGACTGACTAAGCCGATTCGATTGTCGATGTTCTCTCCTGTTGCCGCTTTCGCAGGATCACCGTTCTGTTTCGGCTACACAGGCTTTAGATGTCTCGGCCATCCCCTTGCGGATCCTGGGCTTCAGTTCCGTAGGACATGGATGCATAACCGTTAATTCGGCGGCAGGACCCACTCGATCCCTACGTTTGCCTCCGCGCAACTGGGGATTTCTGAGGCGCAAAGACTGTGCGTCGCCTCGTTAACTTAACCTACGGGGTTGTCACGGAAGGGACTGAGGCTGTCGAGCATAGGCCAGATAACGCTCCCAGGATGTGAGTTTCCTTGAATTCGATCGCATCGTCCGGCATAGAGGAGTAAACCAACGTAGAATGACAAGAGAGAAAGATCCGGTAGAGCCCATTTGGCGAAATCTTAAAGTCAACCTTGGGAAACATATGCAAACCGTTTTGCAACACGTCTAGAATGATCGCGCTGCAATACCCGGGTTTCGGGCAAGAGCGCCACGGAAGTACGAATTCGACCATGCATTTCATATCAAATGGTCGACCGGCCAGATGAGAAGTGAATTGTTCGGCCGCCCGCTCTTGTTCTTGCGTGGCCGGAATTACGATACTGTCCCACAGCGGACCGTAGGCCTTTTTATCACCCACGATGTGAACTCCCTGGAATTCGCCATGACCCGAAGAAAAAAACCTGTTGCCATTGGTGAACTGTAATTCCACGTGGCTGTAGGGCCCATTTGTCAGCAGCCGGATTATCCTGGTTATCAGATCGCCCGGGCCACGGTAGAACACCAACCTCATCATAATGAGCTCTTTCGTTCAACCGGTACCGCTGCCGACTCCAAAGTCTCGATGGACGGCGCACAGAAAGGCGCGAACCCGTCACGCCAGAAAAGTGAATTGACCAGGAAGTTGATTTTCAAAATCTCTTTTGGGACCCGCACAATATAGAACCCGTTAATCGAAGACATTGTTTTTAAAGTGAGGCAGGTGAGTAACCAAATCATTCCGCCGTATTCCCTACAATTGTTAGCGAAGAACTTAAAAATACACTTGTTATACAAACACCTACTAATACCCCGCCGTCCGACTTAGCGCATGTCTTGGCCAGTCACGTGCATTAGAAATGCCGAAGGGAAACGCTAGAATGCCAGACGACTACACGACGGATTCAACATGGACTGAGAAAGATCCGGGCTCCAAAACCGAAGCCTGGGAACCCGATACCAAGAAAAAGAAGCCCGATACCACAAATGACAAACCCTGGGACGAATCCTGGGCGGAACCCAAGACTTAATTCCAACCCATCGCTGATACCGCCGAACCGTTCGGGACGGCGGTATCAACGCCCGATATCAACTTCGTGCAATTTGTTTTGAATACTTGAATATATGAGCGCGAAAGGCGTTTCCACTGCGGGCTATCTAGCCGACTCGCCCGATCGCTTATAGTCATATTCTTCTCGCTAAGTGGC
>JBEKNN010000415.1:0-6566 GCA_049522755.1 Bryobacteraceae bacterium
CAACCAGCCATTCCGCCTGTGCCGGTACAACCGTCGACTGTACGACCCCGCGCTCAGAGCCTGACGGCGACTCCCTACGAATGCGCTCAGGTTCGCCTCCAACTCGGTGACGTCGATTTGCACTTGGTCAACCGCAATCAACTTGCGGATCTTTTCGCTCAGGTAGTCACCGTGGAAAGCCCCGTGCACGTTACGGAGGCGTCTCGCCGCATCTTAAGCGGAGCCGGTGTTCAGCGTCTCGGTGTCCGGATTCAGCTAGCACTCGAAGAAGCCGTGCGGTTGGGGGTGTCCCGCTCGCTCTTCAACAAGCGTGGGGAGTTCCTCTGGGGCTCCGCGATGCAACAGCCGCCCGTGCGGGATCGAAGCGCCCTTCCGGCGGCATCGCGCAAGCTGGAATTTGTTACGCCCGAGGAAATCCGGCGAGCGATCCTCATCGTGGTGCAGGAATCATACGCCATTGTTCCGACGGATGTACCGAACGCCGTATGCCGGCTTATTGGATTCTCGCGTGTCACCGATGAGATGAGCGCTTCAGTGGCACCCCACCGAGATCAGTTGCTCCGTGAGGGCCTCCTGGCGCTACAAGGCGTCAACTTGGTTCTAGCTGACGCGGATAGCCATCCACATAAGCTTGCTTGACCTCCGAGTTGGACACCGGAAGGCTTCTCGCTTTCAATTGTCCCTACGTGTTCACGGAACCGACGTTCTTTAGATCAAGCCCTGTCGCAAGAAATGGGTGGCAGCCATGCCGTGAGCGGTCTGCTCGCGACGGAAGGGAAATGATATGCAATATCGGTATTCTTCGGTGTCGCGGCGGGTGCGGAGCCAGCCGGTGTAATCACGCTGAGCCAGTCCGCACCGGGCAGGTCATAGGCACTCCAGTTGAGTTTAATTCCTGGCTTTCGGCTTGATTTCCGCCCGGTCGCCCTTGATTTCAACCACCGTGCCAAAGGGCTTTGACGCATCGGCCAGGCGCTGGAGAATATAACCCGCTCTGGCGCCCTTCGCCAACGAGGGCAAGCCGCGCGTGTCGAGAAACTGATTGTTGGCATATTCATTGTGGATATCGGGCTGGCCGTCGCCCACGTTGTTCAAGGCAATCGGCTGGAAGGAAATCGATCCCAGGTTCTTCCCCTGAAATTGGACGTATGCTACCACGCTCTCCCAATTCATCGGTTCGTCGATGTACGTCAACGTCGGTGGCACGTTGTAAATGAAGTTGCCCAGGTCGTAAAAAATGGGCCGACCGTGATAAATCTCCACCCCGTGCAGCAGAGGCGCGCCATGCATCACGATGATGTCCGCGCCCGCGTTCACCTCCGCATGCGTCCACTTCTTGAGCCAGTCATTGGGAGCGAGCCGCTCCGGCATCCCTTCCGTGAAAATCGTTGCGAACGAGTGATTGCCGAATACGTGGTTATGTTGGTAGACGATCACGAGGTCCGCGTGCTGGCGGGCGTCACGGATACTTTGCAGTATGCGCTGCGAATCCTCCGGATTCGGCGTGTTTCCGGGCGCGCCGGGAAGATCGGCCGTCGCCTCATTTTCCCTGCCGCCGGCTTCGATGCGAAGCTCATTCACGCCTGGCCGGTCCGCGGCGGCGCTTGCTCCAGGCGCAATCAGCCCTGACGCGCTGGCTATCAGGGCAATCGTGCCCTTCGAGGTGTGCAAATAGGCTGGTGCAGTTGCTTCGGCCAGGTTATTTCCAGTTCCGGCATGAGCGATCTTCCGGCGGTCCGCCTCCCGGATCGTGTTCTGAATGCCCGTCACTTTGAGGTCGAATGCATGATTGCCGGACAAGGACACCAAGTTAAAACCGAAAGCTGTTAGCGCATCGAGAGCTTCAGGAGGAGTGAGAAATCCCCTGCCTTCGTGGACCGTCTCGCCTGGTTCGGCGACTGCGGCTTCAAAGTTGGTGAACACCACGTCGCCCTTCAGCAGCCCCTGAATCACCGGTACGGCTGCCGGAGCGGTCGCCCGGATATCTGACCGGATCATCGACTGCCCCGCCAAGGTGATCGTTATTGGAGCCGGCTGCGGGCGCTGCGCAGAACCCATTGCACACACGATTGCGAGCATAACCGCGAGGCGCACTGATCTCGCCAAGAGCTGGCCGGTTTTCAACTTTGTTGCCATTTGCGTTGGCCTCTGGCTGTCGTGTGAAATCCGCACTGAAATGAAAATTCGTTTGCTGCCCGTTGCCATTGTAATCCCCTCATTCAGCGAATTGGCCCGCCGATATGGCGCTCAAAACCGAATTGAAGGAGATCTTGGGCGACGTGGCGTGAGCCGACCACCGGAATTGTTGACGGTGTTATTCGTATTATCGCCGCGGGCCTTCGTGACGGGCGGGCAGATCCGCCCGGTTCGCGCGTTCGCCATCAACCTACTGCCGAAGAAGGCCAAACTTCCAAATCGCGCGGGATCTATTTAGGGAAACGATGCTCCCCCTAAGAAAACAATCGGAAGCCTCGCGAGGCTGCTTGATTCAGTGGCACCATGGGGAAATGAAACTCCTGAGCATCCTGTTCGTGTGCTCCTGCTGCTTCGCTCAACAGGATACCGCAACCTACTTCAGCGTACCGCCAGTGGACGCGCCGGAACTGGCGCCGCGCGGGATTTGGGCGGTGGGAGTCCGCACCGTTGAGGTTGTTAATCCGCATCAGCCGGATATTCTTCGCTTCGACAAAGCTACCGGCAAGGCACCCATATATGATCGACCTCTCACCATTGAGATCTGGTACCCTGCCAACATTCCGCCCGGTACGGAAGAGCGCGTCATCTATGAAAGCGCCATGCCCGGGACCCCACGGCCGGGCGTTCCAAACACCTTTCAAATCTCGGGTAAGGCACTCCGCGATGCTCCCCCCGTGAACGGCCAAGCCTTTCCGTTAGTGGTGGTTTCCCATGGCTATCCGGGCTCTCGGACATTCATGACCTGGCTTACCGAGAATCTGGCGTCCAAAGGTTACGTGGTTGCGGCGATTGATCATACGGATTCCGTCTTCGGCCAGCAGCGCGCTTTCGCCAGCACTCTGCTCAATCGGGCAGCGGATCAGACTTTTACGATTGACACGCTGGCGGATCGATCACGCGAGCCCGGCAACTTTCTTCACAACCTAATCGATCCCTCTCGTGTGGCCGTGGTGGGTTACTCCATGGGAGGCTACGGCGCGCTCGCCACCGCCGGAGCTGGCTACAGCCGGCAGGGCGGCGCCGCCCAGGCAATCCCAGGCGGATACTTCGACCGTTGGCTCGCCGATAACAAGGAGTTCCAGTCGCGCAGCCGGGAACAGATCAAGGCGGTCGTGGCAATCGCACCTTGGGGCAATCAACCGCCGCAGAATAACTGGGATGTCCAGGGACTGGCCGGCGTTCGCATTCCTTCGTTGTTCATTGCGGGAGACCAGGACGACGTTTCGGGGTTTGAACAAGGAACTCGCAAGGCCTTTAACGGCGCGGTGAATTCGGAGCGGTACCTGTTGGTGTTCCAAAATGCCCGACACAACGTGGGAGGCAACCCGCCACCTCCAGAAGCTCTCAGCAACTTCACAAGTCGGGCGTTCTTCGATGAGCCCGTTTGGCGCAAAGATCGAATCTCTGCGATCAATCAGCATTTCATTACGGCCTTTCTGGATCTTTACCTCAAAGGGGACTCATCCCGCCGTGAGTACCTCACGCTTCCCGTGAAATCGCCGGCGGGCAATCAGGTGTGGAAAGGTTTTCAACCGCGATGGGCGCTTGGGGTGGAGTGGTATCGTTTTGCCGCCGGCAAGGAAGCCAGTCCCCAATGATCCGTCGTCTGGAGGAACTCGCGTCGGAGCTTCCCCGGAACCTTCGTTTCGAGGCTGAGCCGAGCCTGCGAGGAGCGTTAAGACCCGATATCGTTAGCGCTCTGGCATCCGACCTGTTTCCGCGTCGCTCATGAATTGGACCACGGCGCGCGCGCTGAATTATGATACGCTCGGCCTTATATCGTATGCACCGCCGAACATTCCTCGCCGCCCCCATTTTCGCCGCCGCGGCGGGCACCGCATCCGCCGTTACTGACTCGCTTCCTGTCCAAGCCAATGGCGACGGCGTGCATCACACGCCCGCGGAGTACGCCGCTCTTTTGCAAAGACTCTCCCCCACCATTGAGCCCGACGATTATTCGCGGGGAGGAGTGGTCGCCACCCTCGAACAGTCGGTCGCCGCCGCCCTCGGCAAGGAAACCGCAGTGTGGCTCTCCACTGGCACCCTCGCCAATCACCTCGCGGTCCGCCTCCTGGCGGGCGAAAGGCGGCGCGTGCTGGTTCAGCAGGAGTGTCACCTGTTCAACGACTGTGGCGATTGCTGCCAAACACTCAGCGGCCTCCATCTTGTCCCACTCGCGCCCGGTAAATCCACCTTCACCGTTGACGACATCGAGCGCGAAGCCGACCGCGGCGCTTCCGGCCGCGTCTCCGTCCCCATTGGAGCCATCCAGATCGAAACGCCCGTCCGCCGCAAATCCGGCGAGGCCTTCGACCTCGGCGAAATGAAGCGCGTTTCGCAATGGGCGCGCGGCCACGGCATCGGTCTCCACCTCGATGGCGCGAGACTCTATCTGGCCGCGGCGTATAGTGGCGTTCCGGTGCGCGAGTACGCCGCTTTGTTCGACACCGTCTACATCTCTATGTACAAATACTTCAACGCTGCCAGCGGGGCCATCCTCGCCGGTCCCAAGAGCCTCCTCGAAAATCTGTTTCATCCGCGCCGCATGTTCGGCAACGGACTCAGCCAGGTGTGGCCCTTTGCTGCTGTTGCCCTCCACTTCTTCGACGGATTCCCTGAGCGCTATTCCCAAGCCGTCGCCACATCCGAGAAAGTCATCACCGCCCTTTCAGCCGACTCTCGCTTCGAAGTGACCCGCGTCCCCAATGGCACCAATATCTTTTCCCTTCGCGTCAAAGGTGATGCCCTGGCCTTTCAGCGGCGGGCCAGCGACGCCGGCTTCATCCTCTCGGCCCCAAGGAACGACCGTTTCTCTGTCTTGGTCAACGAGACATGGGCACGCGCCACCCCCCAGCAGATCCTCGCTCGGCTGGCTTAAGGCCGGCACGCTGTCCGGATCGTCGGGCACTCAGAAAACGGGAACGATATCTACTAATATCGGTAGCGATTTAAGGCGGTCGCAAAAGACCGCGTTGGCGAATTCCGCCTCCGCAAGTTGCTTTTCGCTTCGCGCTGCCTGTAATGGGGCGTGAAAGCCGCGTCTGGCGGACGCGCCGTGTGGCCGATTTGCAAGTCCTACCAAGGGCCAGAGCGTGAACCTGGACGAAGATCCCAAACGTTAACGCCTTTTTGAGGCAGATGCGCCCCAACCTGGATTGCTGCTGTCCAATTCGTCCCAGTCATCGCTACCCATTTTGTAACGACGACTCCCATGAGAAAGTACTGTGCAATTATCAATTTGCTGCGGCGGAGCGACACCAAATTTCACCTGCGCGATTCGATCGTTCCAATTGTTGTTTCCGTGTGGCCTGGCTACGCCAGGAAGATTGGCTAGCTCTCCATTGCCCTGCAGATAGAGTTGGTCATCGCCGTAATCATCAGCCGTTTCAAAGAAGGCGTTCCAATCCCCATCGCCGAAACCTTCCACTCCGCGGCTGGAGGCACTACGGTACTCCCAACCCGTGAGATTACCAGTGGCGGCGTCAAACGTATCGGACCGGCCCTCGAAATTTGTATTTTCGAAAAATCGTAATCTGTCCCATAAAGTCCCTCAGCTTACTTTCAACCTGGATAGTCTACCACCTCGGAAACGTCGATGCTTGCCGTTTCGGTTACCCGATAGAAGGCTTGGCGACCTGATCAGCGACCGAGGTCGCAGCGGTTGCGGCGGCGTTAAGGCGTGATATCGGTAGCGAGGCAGTCGCTGTCCGGCGGCGCGAGCCGATCCCAAGGCCCGTGGTGATTTCAATTATTCTCCCGTCGCTGCAAGGCAGCGGCGCGCTGGCCGACGGATGGCTGGCTAACTCCTCTCTGCCTGCAAGGATCTCAGATAAACGTTATCAACACCCTGGTACTGAGGGTCGCCAAAAGCATGGAACTATCAGTACAGTACCAAACGCCATTTGCCGTGCCAACCGCGCTATTTCAAAGAGAAGATCAATATGTTAGACTCCGTGCACTATGACAATCTGTCGAGCTCGTGTCTGTCTGTTCGGGATGGCTGCCGGATTGGCGGTGACAAGCTGCCACAGGCAGTTTGCTTACGCATCACACCGAGAATTCACCCCGGCAAACAACCGCCAGTAACTCCTTGCGTCCACTCGAAAGCCGGAATTCCCCAAAAACACCCTTGCCGGGCACCTTCCTACTTTGCATCACAAAATGATCTTGACATAAAAGCTCAGTCAGAGTATCGTCTTAGCTTGGGCCGGGCAAACAGCTTGATGGGTAATGTCTATTCCATTGAGTAACAGTAACCTAGAAGCAGGGCCATGAAACTTCGAGGATGGTTCGCCAGTATTTTGCATCCGTGGCTGCGCAATCATCCTCAGTTCCGGACGACGCTTAAGGCTCTCGACGGCCATATTGAT
>JBEKNN010000416.1:0-6539 GCA_049522755.1 Bryobacteraceae bacterium
GCGCGGCGCAGGGCTCCGCTTCGGCCGCGGCCACCGAGAACAGAAAAGCAGTCGGCAGGGATTTTGGTCTTTTAGGGGGGCCAAATGAGAGCATCGAAGTGGGCCAAATCGAGTTGACAAACTCACAACGCGAGATGAGCCTGAAAACCAAACTGTAGGATGCTGCGGATGAATGACAATTCGCATGGGCAATTTGGAACGGCTGACGCTCGCCGAGATGGAAGAATTCGTGACGACCAGCCGGCAAGTGACGTGGTCGGCGGTAGAACCCGGGTCCGTCTACAAACTGATCGAGCGGGTGCTGAAGGCGCAACAGTACCGCCGACTGAGCAAAGGCCAACGAGGAATCGTGAGGCGCTTTCTGAACAAGGTCACCGCATTGAGCCGAGCCCAACTGACGCGACTGATCCAGCGCTGGATGGAGACGCGGCGGATCGAGAGAAAGCCGGCGCGGCGCCCGAGCTTCCACCGGCGCTACAGCGACGCCGACATCGCGTCGCTGGCGGAGGTCGATGCGGCGCACGAGGATCTTTCGGGGCCGGCAGTGCGCCACCTATGCCAGCGAGCCTGGGAGGTGTTTGGCGACCAGACGTTCAAACAGCTGGCAAGCATCTCGGCCTCGCATATCTACAACCTGCGGCGCTCGGCGGCTTACCGGAAGATTCGCGTGCGGGTGCAACACACCCAGGGGAGCAAAGTATCGATTGGAGAACGCCGCCAGCCGGAGCCGAAAGGGCGGCCGGGTTATCTTCGCGTGGATACGGTGCATCAGGGGCAGCACGACGGCGAGCCGGGACTATATCACCTCAATGCAGTCGACACGGTGACGCAGTGGCAGGTAGTGGGCGGCACGGAAACCATCAGCGAGCGGCATCTGATTCCGGTCCTGGAAGCGATGCTGCATCAATTTCCCTTCCGGATTCTGGGCTTCCACTGCGACAACGGGTCGGAGTTTCTCAACCACAATGTGGTGAAGCTGTTGAACAAACTGCTGGTGGAGGAGTTCACCAAATCGCGCGCTTATCGCACCACCGACAACGCCCTGGTGGAAGGCAAGAACGGAGCGGTGGTGCGCAAGCAGATCGGCTACGGCCCGATTGGCGCCGAGCATGCCGAAGCGTTGCAGAAATTTTACGCGGCTTACTTCAACCCGTATCTGAACTTCCACCGACCCTGTGGATACGCTACCGTCGCGACCAACCCGCGGGGGAAACGCCAACGGAGCTACCGCCACAAGGACTATCGAACGCCTTACGAGAAGCTCACCTCGCTGGAGAAATGGACCGAATCCTTAAAGCCAGGAATCACGGCGGGGATGCTGAAACGGCAGGCCGAAGCGATGAGCGATACCGAGGCCGCACGGCGGATGCAAAAAGCCAAGTTGAGCTTATTGGCGTGCTGCCGGAAACCACGATGAAACCAAAGCGCCGTGGAAATGCCGGGGCTGTGGAAAGCGTGGAAAGCCAAAAGCAGGCTTCCCCCTCTTTCCACGAGCCCCTTGGAAATCTCGCCAACGGCAGGCGAGATTCCCACATTCCCACAGCGCCGGCGACGAGGGCGGATGGAAAAGTGGAAAACCAAAAACAGGTTTTTCACTTTCCCACCGCCACGAGGATATATTGGGAAAACCAAAGAAAACTAAGACGGGCGGGCTTCGCCCTCCGCCCCGTCAAAGCCTGCCAAACATCAAGAAAGGAGATCTCTCCCGGCAACCTGGACGTTCTCATTTTCAGGCTCATGCCGCGTTGGAATCAAAGTCCCGTTTCAGGCTCATCCCGTATTAGAATCCATTCTCTATTTCAGGCTCATTTATGGATTGGAAAATGCTCCGCCGGAAATCCACTTGAAGCGGCCAACCCATGATGCTGCCGGATTCGCTGCGTTGAGGTACTGAGGTTGCCTATTTAAATAATACAAGCGCAGGTGCTCGACATGCTTCTCTTGAGCCTTGACGCTTAGCTGGAAGGAAAAAATCGTGACCACTATGGCGACACCGAACGCGATCCAGGAGGCGTATAAGAGGGGTAGGTCGATCACGCGAACTAGGGGCACTATATCCTTGATAAAAACTAGCGAAATTCCAAGACCAGCACTTGAGTAGGTCAGAATGCTCTTGTCGAATTCATCGGAGCCGCTTTGGCAGTCCGACCAAGCTTGTTTCTGATGCTCAATGTAGAGATCGTATGCGTGCTCTTCCAGGGTCGGCGGCACCTGCGGCGCTGGTGGTGTCACGGACTCGGCCGAAGAACTTAATGCTGGAGGCGATGTAGGGGGGTGTCCAGGCGATTGATGGCCCTTTTTTTCGCTATGTCCCACTGCCAATCAATCCCCCTACTGGGCGTTCGCTCAGGGGCCCGCCTTCATTATCATCCTACTTTGAGTCTGAAATACCACAAATCGTGAAATGGTCCCGTGGGGGCTTACGATCCGAGCCTTGCAAAGCTGGGAGAACCAGCGGGGGGCTCCGAAGAGCGTGCCGCCGCCCGCGAGGTTGCTTGTCCGTAGGCGGCGGGAAATCAGGCCGGAGTGGTCAGCATTATTGAGTTGGAAACCCCACGTCGAAGCGAGCGACCCTGCGGGGATATCCACTATGTAGAATTCTTAAACCGCTACAAAAACCACTACAGTCGCCAAAATACGTTGGGACACTCGCTTTCGAGTGGCCCATAACTTCTTTATTTTCTGTGGTGCGGAGAGGGGGACTTGAACCCCCACGAGATTGCTCCCGCTAGCACCTCAAGCTGATCATAGGCGGTCCGGGACGGTCTCGAGCGGCCTAAATCGTTGATTGGCCGTGAGAGGACGGTCCGCAGCGGCCCCTGGCGGTCCGGAGCGTAAGGTCCAAATAGGGTCCAAAGGTGCCCGCACCAATGGTGGCCCAATAACCACAATGCGAGGGTGAAGTCTGGTTCGGCACGGTCCGTGTAGACGATGAGGATCAATTATCCGCCTGTTGCCAATGGGGTAACTCCGGCTAACATTAATTGCATTTTCGGCAATACCGGTTTCGATTCTTGAGCACCTTTGGCATTCTGCGGTCAGTTCACGCCCGCGACAATGACCAAAGTGACCGACGGGCGCCGGTGGCCCGATTCACGGCCGAAAACTGCAATTGGAAAGGAGTCAGCTTGTGCAGTCCTTCGAAGCTCTTGTGCAGATCCGTCGTACCGGCGGCTAAATAAACCCGCGTTTTGTTTGCGGAGGGCTTTGGGAGGGACGCCGAAACTAGCCGCGGACAACCGGATCGGACGTCCCGCGAAGTCCCTGCGTTGCTGGTTCATTCCGATGCGTCGGAAGATTTACAATAGGTCTGTGGAGGCACTATGAATGCTGCGATCAACAGTTTGACACCCGCCGAAGCGGCTGTCGTTGCCGGAGTGTCAATGCGCGACGTGCACCGAGTGATCGACGAGCACATTCTGCCGGAATGCCTATACGACGTCCGAGGCGCCAGATCATTCCGAAGCGATGCCTGTGTGTTTATCGCTTTCTACTTTGAAGCAGCCAGCCGGCTGACTTCCGAGGAGCGGCAGCGGGTGATCGCCATGGCGAGCCTGCATTCTCGAGGAGAGAAGTCCACGAAGATCGTCCATGATGGATTTCTGACCGTCGACTTCGCACCGTTCTGGACTAATGTGGACAAGCGCCTCAAGCGTCTGAACGCTGCTCGCGATCAGGTATCCATGGACGACGGCATTCTCGGCGGGACCCCGGTAATTGGCGGAACGCGTGTGCCCGTCTATGACGTCGCCGCGTCCGTTGCAGCCGGTTACCCGATCGAGAGGATTCTTTCCGCCTATCCCAGTCTTAACCGGGAACAAGTTGAACTCGCCGCCCTTTTTGCGGAAGCGAATCCACAGCGGGGAAGACCCAGGCAGCATACTGGTCCTCCATCAGGCTTGAAGGCCATCTCGTCTCAACGCAAACCGCGGCCCGTAGCGCGGTGACGAAACTCCTAATCGATGAGTGTCTGAGTTCAGAGCTCGCTCTGATAGCTCGCGAACGGGGTCACCACGAGGCATCTCACGTGGTTTGGATCGGCAAGTCCGGCTGGAAGGACTGGAAATTGAAGCAAATCGTGCTCGCCGAGGACTGGGTACTGGTGACCAGGAATAGTGAGGACTTCCGTGGACCTCGTGAAACCCCAGGCTCGAAGGGGCAGTATTCCCATGTGTTGATCCATGCCGGCTTGGTCTGCCTTAATGCGCCGGCTGGTATGGACCTCGCCCTTCAGAAGGAACTCTTCTCTGAGGTGCTGAACGAACTCGACACCGGCGGGGACCTGACTAATCAGATTCTGGAGGTGACGCTCGAAGACGACGAGGCCGGCATCCAGATCGAGCGCTACAGGTATCCCGCGGAGTGAAGAGGGCTGTTCAATTCCCATGCGCCAACGAGCTCCTGATAATGGGGAAAGCGCCCGTGATTCAAGGACAGCGACCTCACCAGACTGGGGCAGAATGGAAGCAGATTGATGCTGTCGAGAGCACTGGAAGCTCCGGGAAGGGCCCATGCACATCAAGCATGCGCGTCTGCCAATTCCTCCACGACCGCAGAACAAACCTCGCCAGCTAGCGTTATCACTCGATTCGTCTCATAATCACAGTCTGGGCGTGTATTACCTGCTGCGGAGGGCGCATTGCAATACATTGAAATCGAATACAACCAGAAGTTGAAGCCGCTTGAAACCGTACTATCGGGCGTGAGGCAGCCGGGCGACTTTTTAGTCTGCGGCGCGATCGAGATGCCGATGCCCAGGGTGGATGTCGAGGGCGCTGGAACACTGTCGTTTCCCGTTCCTGACGCCCAGATCGCAGCAATTGTCAGGCGGGCCGATCGAGCCCCTTACGGCAAGGGTGAAGCCACCATCGTAGATACGTCCGTGCGCAAGGTGTGGCAGATCTCCGCCGGCCACGTCAAGATCGGCGGAAAATCCTGGAACGCAAGTTTCGAGAACATCCTTTCGAAAGTGAAGACAGGTCTGGGCTGTGACGACGCAATCGTCACCGCCGAGTTGTACAAGCTGCTTGTGTACGACCGTGGCGGCTTCTTCCTTGCACACCGGGACACCGAAAAAGCAGCCGGGATGTTCGCCACACTGGTCCTGACGCTCCCGTCGAGGTATCGCGGCGGCGCGCTCCGGATCCGTCATGCCGGCCGCGAAGTGACTCTTGATACCAAGGCCACCGATCCGTCCGAGCTTTCCTACGCGGCCTTCTATGCCGACTGCGAACATGAAGTTTTGCCTGTGCGCCAAGGTAATCGCGTTTGCCTGATTTATAATCTCATCCACAAACGATCGAAGGGCCGACGTGGGATTCTGAAGGCGCCCGAGTATGAGCACCCGATCACGGAAGCTGCCGCGATCCTCGGCCGATTTCTGAAGGCGCCGGACGCTCCGCCGAAAATCGCATGGCTCCTGGATCACCAGTACAGCCCGGCAGGGCTTTCGTTTTCAGCCTTGAAGGGCAGCGATGCGGCAAAGGCGCGAGTCCTTGTCCAAGCGGCAGCCCGCACGCAATGCACCGCGTATCTGGGGGTCGTGCATATCGGAGAGTCCGGCGCGGCCGAGCCGGAAGACGATTACTTCTACAGATCGCGCCGGAATCGTTACGAGTACGACGAAGACGGAGGTGACGAAGAGGCCGATGAGGACGCGGGCTTTGGCGCCGCCACAGTTGATGACGCCTGGCGATACGTAGACGAGTGGCGGGACACCGAAGATCGTGTCGCGGAGTTTGGCCGCATTCCAATTGCGGGCGGCGAGTTGCTGCCTGCAGGCGCGCTCGACGGCGAACCTCCAGACGAGAAGCGTCTAACCGAGGCATCTGGCAACGAAGGCGCCTCATACGAACGGTCGTATCGTCGCGCGGTGCTCGTTCTCTGGCGCCAGGACCGGACGGCAGACGTGCTGCTTCAGGCTGGCGTTGTTGCCGCTCTGCCTTATTTGAAGCAGTTGGCGGACGGTAGCGCCAGAGCTCGCCCAGAAGCGATTGCGGTCGCGGAACGAATATTGGGAGCCTGGCCTGTCGCTCCAAAATGGGACAGTTACTCGATTGGTAGAGAATGGCCAGGGCCGGCTGAGCGGATTCAGATGATCGCCGCGCTCACGAAGTTGAACGCGCCGGACCTGCTCGAACGATTTCTTAGGGAAGTTGTCTCTTTGAGCTATGACGGAGCTGAGAACGCAGCCTTGCTTGCTTCGGTAAACGTGCTTGGAGACGTGCAGGCCGGCGCGGTTGTTTCCTCTCTGGTCTCTGCGCGAATGCCGGAGCGGCCGAACGAGTGCACGGAGCTTCTGTTGGCGCTCAGCGAAAATCCTTCTCCTTGTTTTCTCGACGTTGCTCAGTCCGCGGTCGCCTGCCTCGACAGCGTGGGCAAGTGCGATTCCAAATCAGAAGCCTTCGATTGGGAACCGGCGGAGCGGAAACACCCTCTCACCCCAGAGTTCCTCGAAAACCTCTTCCAGGCGTTGCAGCGCTTCAATGGTGGAACTCTGTGCGGCGCTGCCGCTGAGAAGATCGCTTCGCGGCCCGGAT
>JBEKNN010000417.1:0-6493 GCA_049522755.1 Bryobacteraceae bacterium
GATGCCTGGCAACGGGACAGAAGATGCCGTGAGTAGCCAGGACATCGTTTCAGCAAAATCTAACCACTGAATTGATCCGGAATTGCGTGCTTGCGGGGCAGGACGGCTTCGGCGCGGCGGTTGCCAACCGCCTCGCCAGGAGTGACTGTACAGCAAGTCAGAGGAGGCCGATTGCCAATCGGCCGCAGCTTAACAAGCTGCCCAACAAGGCAGATACGCTTGAGATTAATCAAGTTTGGCGGTGATCGCCGTACGAATCGCCGAGAGTTCCGCGTCCGGGAGAAACGCTACACCTTGTCCTGTAGCGGATACGCCCAAACGCTTCCACAGGCCGGGTAGGTCGGTCGAAAACGGCGTATCCTTCATTCGGCCGTACAACTCCATGAGGACCGGGACCCCCACCGAATCGTCGCCAATTTGAAGAGCGCGGACAAGCGGCCACTCTACCTGAATGTTACCGCCGGCTTTTAGGATTCCACGCAGTGCATGCTGCAGACCGCGCCGGTTGCTAGTACGTTCGCGGAACTGCACATCAGCGAGTAGACAAAACAAAGCGCCGCCCCAATAAGTGCTAGCCCAGGAATGAGTCTGGTCCAAGCCGCGTGCATCCGGGCCCGGCAAGCCTTTGGGCATATCTCGCAGCATCTCTTCCCAAATCTCCTCCGCAGGGAGCAAGCCAGCCTGAGCGCGCGCCACCGGCTCTACATAGGTCGCGATGCCTTCCTCAATCCAATGGTGCTGTCTTGGCACGTTGGGGAAAGCCATGTGCGTCAATTCGTGAGTCATTGTCCAGTCGTTCCGTAGGTCTTCTGCGCTGGTGCGCTCGCCGACCGCTATCTTCGTCCTGGCCGGAACGTCGCCATACGTCACTCCGCCGAAAACCCCTTTCCTGCCTACCTGTAGATCGACCTCAATGACGGCTCTCGGGACAGGGAAGCGGCCAAAATATCCGGCGACGGATTGAGCGGCGTCCAAAATCCACTGGCGGATGGCATCGCTTCCCCCGCCGAAGCTTCCGGAAGGAAAGTTAACATCAATGCGCCCTCCGCCGACAGCCAGTTGGAGACCGTCGAGACCCTTAGCTGGAATCGTCAAAGACCGGGAGGCCACGAGCGCAGCGGCGATGGCCTGCCGGCGAGACAGAATCCGCATCGGTTTACTGGTCATCGTCTCGATCCGAAATGGCTCCATGCTGCAGCGCCCAGGCCACGAATCCCGCAGGGGCGTGCCTCACTCCGTATATATTCGCTGAATCGATGGTACGGATGCCTTGCCATTTCATCCCTTCCAGATCTGAATTTCTCAAGTCGGCGTTGCTGAGGTTGGTGTTTGCGAGATTGGCTGCTTTCAGAGTTGCGCCAATCAGGTCGGCGCCCTCGAGATCGGCGTCGCGCAAGTCGGCGAATTGAAGACTTCCATTGCGGAAGTTGGCCGACTGCAGATCCGCAAACTGGAGATCGCACGCTTCCAAGTCGCTTCCGCGGACGTCAGCGGACGCCATTTTGGCGCGGACGAGGTTGGCGCGCCGCAGTTGAAGGCCCTGAAGAAAGGCTCCGGCGATGTCTACCCCCGTTAGAGAAACCCTGTCTGCATTCAGTTCCTGAAGCGCGTCGATCCTTCCACCGTTGCCGCCTTTGCCCTGCGCCGTATTGATCACTTGCCAGGCCTGATAGTGTTTTTGCTTCCTGCGGTTACCCGTGTCGGCGCAGTAGAAGACGACGGCGATCAACACCGAAAAGGTCCCAGAGTACTCCAACACTTCCAGAAATGCCCACCTGCCGAGGAAATAAGCAATCCATTCGAAAACCAGTTCGACTCCGTACCACGGCGTGGACCACCGATGACCAATCGACCGCTTGTATTCCGCCCACGAGGCCGGACGTTTTCTCGATTCACGTAGATGCATCTGGTCGGCCGACGTGTTGGCGCTGGAGACCGCCCGGACCTCCCCGCTTTTCCACCGATTATAGACAGTAGAAGCCGGATCCGAGGCAATTTATTCCAACATTGCAGGAGCACTAGCATTCTAGCCGCATTTATGGGTGTACGCCGCAACACGTGAGTTGAGCGTTTTCCCGATCATGACTAGAAATTAACGATGCTCCGGGAATATGGCGGGCCCAGCCCGTCATATATACGCTAGCAGTATCAATTTACTGCCCGGTTCAGTGCGCTACAAAAGCGGCGAAAGCGCTGGATTGGGCCATTTCAGGCGTAAGGTGAAAGGAAAAGCTTATGAAACTGTCTAAAAATTCGGTGGTACTCACGGCGGCGTTGGCCGGCCTACTCGGCGGCACTATGAACCGCGTCAATGCGGCCCCTCGGGATAACGGGAAGACTGCTCAAACTCAGGATGCTGCGCCAAACCCCAAGCATGCCTGCGCCGGCAAGAATGCGTGCAAAGGGACGGGCGGTTGCGCAACCGACGGATCCAAGAAGAACAAAGCTAAGGCGGCCAACGTCTCAGAGAAGCATGCCTGCGCTGGACAGAACTCCTGTAAAGGCAATGGCGGCTGCGCCACCGACAAGAAAAAATAGCAGTAGGTTCAAACCACTCAGGAGCTGGCATTCTCCTCCAGCTCCTTTATTTCTCTAACTTTAGGACTATCGGTTTCGACGACAATGCCGGCAAATCGATTTAATGCATTCACCGACTATGGGGTCGGCATGGGACTAAGGATTCCTCATTACCAGCACATCCTGAAAAGGAAGCCCGTAGTAGGGTGGTTCGAGATCATCTCCGAAAACTACATGGTGGATGGGGGAAGCCCGCTCGCGATGCTCGACCAGATTCTGGAACAGTACCACGTAGTGCAACATGGCGTCTCGATGTATTTCGGATCCGCCGAGCCGCTGAACCGCGAGCATCTTCGGCGGCTGAAAACCCTGGTGAAGCGCACCAAGACCCCGTGGCTAACCGACCATCTATGCTGGGGCAGCGTGGACGAAAATACACGCACGACTTGCTCCCCATGCCATACACATTCGAGGCCGCCAAGGTTACCGCCGGCAAGATTCGCGAGGCATCCAACTTCTTAGAAGTCCCGATCGCCGTCGAGAACGTCAGCAGTTACGCCGAGTTCCACGAATCGGAAATGACCGAGTGGGAGTTTCTGAATGAGGTTGTCGAACAGACCGATTGCGGCATTCTACTGGACGTTAACAACATCTATGTTTCGTCCAGGAACCATGATTTCGATCCTTACGAGTACCTCAATAGCGTGATTCCGGAGCGAGTTGCTCAGATCCATATCGCCGGCCATTCCAAGTTCGAGAAGTACATTCTGGATACCCACGATCATCCGGTGATCGACCCGGTTTGGAAACTCTATGCGCATGCAATTTCCAGGGTGGGCCCAACCCCGACCTTGCTTGAGTGGGACGACCGTATCCCCTCCTTTCAAAGGGTCCACGCCGAAGCCCTGAAAGCGAATCGATTCCTGCATGCGCTAACGGCGATTGCGCCATGAATCTTCTGGGATTGCAGCGGCAATTTGCGGCGGCCGTTATGGCTCCCCTGGCGCCGGCGCGCGGTGAAGCCCGCACATTCATCAAGCCGAATTGCCGCATGACGCCGCTAGAACGGCTCGAAATCTACCGCCGCTCTTATTGGGCTCGAGTGCTCGATTCGCTGCTCGACGATTTCCCGGGTTTGTGCGCGGTCCTGGGGCGGCGTGGTTTCGACCGGCTGTCGAAGGCCTATTTATCGGAACTTCCTTCGTGCTCCTTCACGCTGCGAGACCTTGGCTCGCGGCTCGAAGCGTGGTTACGCGATCATCCGGCTTTTGGAGGCGAAAACCTTGCCGTGGCGTTGGATATGGTGCGGCTGGAGTGGGCGCATATCGAAGCGTTTGACGGAGGAACAAGAAAGCCCCTCGGCCCCGAGGATCTGCTCGAACTTGGTCCGGAAATGAGGTTCGGATTCCAGCCGCATCTGCGTCTGCTTGAACTGCAGTACCCGGCCGACGATATCCGGATTCAAGCGCAGGCATCGAGAGGACGAGTGCGCGCGGCGTTGCGTCGAAGCGGCGCGCCAAAACCGGCGCCGATCGCTTTGGCCGTCCACCGGGTGGAATCGACTGTCTTCTATCGCCGGCTTGACACCGAGGAGTTGCGCATTCTCAATGCGCTTCGCCACGGAAGCCCCATTGGAGAAGCGATCGCCTTGATGGAAGGGTCCCCTAACATGATCGAGACCTGGTTTGCGTCATGGTCCCAGTTGGGCTGGTTGTGCCAGCCGGTAAACGGAGAGGAAGAAACGTCATGATCGACCGTGTTCAGCGGCTCTATGGTATGTTGATCCACTTAAGCTCAAGCCTGGAATCGCCATTTCTGCTTGCGGTGCGGCTTTACTGGGGATGGCAATTCATCCAGACGGGATGGGGCCATTTGACTCACCTGGACAAAGTGACGGCTTATTTTGGCGAACTCGGCATTCCGTTTCCCGGGCTGAACGCACCTTTTATCAGCACCCTGGAATTCGTGGGAGGGATACTCCTCGCGGCGGGGCTGGCTTCGCGGCTGATCGCGTTTTTGCTTACCTGCAACATGACTGTCGCATTCATTACGGGCGACCGTGAAGCATTGTTTTCCATCTTCTCAGACCCGGACAAATTCTATGCGGCGGCTCCCTACACTTTTCTGATCGCTTCTCTGCTGGTGTTGATCTTCGGAGCCGGCAAGTTCAGCCTGGATGCGCTATTGGCGAAGCGCTTTCAAGCGCGCGGCTCTCAGCAGCGGGTCTCTGCGAGCCAAGTTTCCCGCAATGTTGCTTAGCGGGAAGGTCTGACTATCCCTCCCAATGAACAGGCGCCTCAGACGCACACTGATGGGCGCGCTGGCCGGCTTGGCGGCTAGCTACCCTTTGGTGATGACGCAAGAGAGGGAGGCAGTCGCAGTCCTGTTGGGCGTCTTGGTTGGAATCGTCTATACGATCGCTTTCCGCCCAACGCCGCGCGCATATGCCGACAGCGCCATGACAGCGGCGGCGCTTGGCGTTCCGGCCTGGGTCTTCTTCGGCGTCATCCTTTTCCCGCTGTTCGGAGGCGAGATGCCGGAGTGGACGAATGGAGAGATGCGCGCTCTGTTTCCCGAGTTAATCGGATGGGTCCTTTATGGAGGCGCGCTCGGACTGGTGACACAGGCGCTGAACGATATCGCACTCGCCAGACTCGGGCCGGAACCGGAGCCGCCGAAAGCGCCTGAGCCCGAGCCAAAACACATCGTGATTCTAGGCGGTGGATTCGCCGGCATGACGACCGCGCAAAACCTGGAAGAGTTGTTCGGACCAGACCGATCCGTTGCTTTTACCTTGGTGAGCGAGACGAACGCTCTATTGTTCACGCCAATGCTCGCCGAGGTAGCCGGCAGCAGCCTGGAACCGAGCCACATCAGCACACCATTGCGGACCAGCTTGCGCCGCACGCAAGTGATTCGCGGACGCGTGAGCAAGGTGGACCTCGAAGGCCGCCGGATTCAAGTAACCGTGGAGGGTGGCGGTGTCCGCGAGTTAGTTTACGACCAAGTGGTCTTCGCGTTGGGCGCTGTTTCGAATTACCTTGGATTGAAGAACGTTCAGGAACTTGCGTTCGACTTCAAGTCGCTGCTGGACGCCATTCGCATTCGCAATCGCGTGATCGACATGTTCGAGCAAGCGGATCGGGAAACAGATCCCGAACTTCGCCGAGAGAAACTCACGTTCGTCATCGCGGGTGGTGGATTCGCGGGTGTCGAATTGGCTGGCGCTCTGAACGACTTTTCGCGGGGAATTTTGGCGGACTACCCGAATATCAGCTCTAAAGACTTGCAGATCGTCTTGGTTCACACGCGAGACCGCATCTTGCCGGAGCTTAGCGAATCGCTGGCAAGGTATGCGCAAGAGAGCATGGCGATGCGCGGCGTCACGTTCCGGCTCAACTGCCGGCTGAACGATTGTCGGCCCGGCAGCGTGATCCTGAGCGATGGTGAACTTCGGGCGCGAACGCTGGTCTGGACGGCTGGGACCGCGCCAAATCAGTTGCTGCGGACACTGCCGATAGAGACCGATCAACGGGGCGCCGTGGTGGTCGACAGCACCATGGCTGTCCCCGGCCACTCCGGACTGTGGGCTTTAGGCGATTGCGCCGCACTTAAGGATGGCAAGACAGGGAGTCCATGTCCTCCCACTGCGCAGTTCGCGTTGCGTGAGGCCCGCGTGTTAGCCCGGAATATTCGCGCTGTTCTCCGAAACCACGCGGCCGAGCCATTTCACTTCGATTCGCTGGGCGCGCTGTGCGTGGTGGGGCATCATACGGCTTGTGCGGAACTGACGGTCCCCTTCGCGCGTGGGAAGTCCATACGCTTCCGCGGACTTCTTGCATGGCTGCTGTGGCGCGGCATTTATTTAGGAAAATTGCCCGGCCTGGAGCGTAAAATCAGGGTACTGAGCGATTGGTTGATCGAGCTGTTCTTCCCTCGGGATATCGTCCAAACCATCGATCTGTCCCAAACGACA
>JBEKNN010000418.1:0-6485 GCA_049522755.1 Bryobacteraceae bacterium
GCACTAGCCAGCCTCACCGTCCTGCTCGGCAACGGCGACGGGACCTTCCGCACAACCGCACAGCTCAGTCAGAACGTATACACGACCATGACGCCGGCCATCGCCGATTTCAATGGCGACGGCATCCCCGATATCGCCACCTTTACCGGCATCTACCTCGGCAACGGCGACGGCACTTTTCAGAGTCCGCTGGCCTCGCCCGTCTCGAACTTCAACGGCAATCTCGTTTCCCTCATTGCGGCCGACTTCAACGGCGACGGCCGCGCCGATGTCGCTTGGTCCGGCTTCATCGATGGGTCGCTGGCAGGGGTGGTCGGCGTCGTCCCCGGCAACGGCGATGGCACTTTCCAATCCACACTCAATGTCAGTCTGACAAGCGGCGGAGTGCTCGCACTGGGCGACTTCAATGCCGATGGCCGCGCCGATCTCGCCATGCTGAGCGGGCCGGGTCAGCCCAGTTCCGCGACCATACTGCTCGGCAAGGGTGACGGCACATTTCAGACGCCCTCCGTGTATACCAACTCCGCCGCGAGTTCGATCGCGGTTGCCGATTTCAACGGCGATGGCCGCGACGACCTGGCACTTGGCGGCAGCACGACGGCTAGCATCCTGCTGAGCAATCCCGACGGCACGTTCCAGGCGGTCCTGAACTCTTCGATTTCCGGTACAGTTGCGGGCATCGCTGCCGGCGATTTCAACGGCGACGGTCATACCGATCTTGCCGCTCTGTATTCCTCGGGCCAGAGTACCGAGAGCATCCTTCTGTTGTACGGTAACGGCGACGGCACCCTGCAGGGCCCCGTGCCCGAATCGACGCCTCCGCTCGAGCAAGCGATCATCGCTGCCGACTTTAACGACGATGGCCGCACGGACCTGGCAAGTTTCTTCGACGACGACACCTCCGCGGGGGTCAGTATCTTGCTCGGCCAGACTGCCGCGCAAGGACCTGTGGCCATCACCAAGGTCCTGAACGCCGCCAGTTTCACAGCGCCGATCGAGGCGGGGTCGTGGGTGACGATCCAGGGGACCGACCTCGCCAAAGATACGCGCCTCTGGCAATCGTCCGACTTCAACGGCAACAATCTGCCTACGCAGCTCGACGGCACGAGTGCCACCATCGACGGCATCCCCGCCTACGTGGAGTATATTAGCCCCACGCAGATCAATGTGCTCGCCCCCGCCGATACGACAACGGGCAGCGTGAACGTGGTGGTCACCAACAACGGCCAATCGAGCGCGAGCGCGACCGCGCAGTTGCAGACGTACGCGCCGGCGCTCTTCATGACGCCGCAATCCAATGCGATCGCTTCCGAGCTGCCGAATTACACGCCCGTCACATCGACGGCGCCAGCGCAAGCGGGCGACCTAGTGGTGCTCTGGTGTACGGGACTCGGCCCGACCAGTCCGGTTGCTCCCGTGGGCGCCATCGTCAGCGGTGCACCCGCGACTGCGACGCTACCCATCGTCACCATCGGAGGCACGCAGGCACGAGCGATCAGTTCCGTGATGACGAGCGGGACCGCGGGCCTGTATCAGATCACCGTGCAACTTCCCGCCAACGCGCCCACTGGCACGCCAGTGGTACAAGCGTCCATCGGCGGGGTGCAAACGCAATCCGGCGTGACGCTGTTCGTAGGCGGCCAATGAAAACTCAGTGCGGCTCTGGCACGCTGCTAGGATTTCCATAGCCCAGGACCGCGCTCTGTCAACGGCAGGAAAGTGAGGCTTTCTGAAACTTGCGCCCGCCAAACCGTTGCCGTGTAGTTTCCAGAAAGCCCGTTTCACAGCCGCTATGGGAAGAACGCCGCATGAGGAACCAGACGGCACTATACGCAAGATCCGCGCGATTATTACTTCTTGGCGGCTGCGGGTGCGGCGCCAGTGCCGGTCGCGGTGACGACGGTGAGGCTGTTGTACCAGTCCTGTACAAAGGTTTCGAGGGCCTGAAATCGCGGCTCACCGAGCGAGGTGCGCAAGGCCTCAACGTGCTCCACAATCACGCGATCGCGGCGCGCTTTCAGCTCGGTCAGGCGTTGGTCCATCCAATCTTCCTGCTCCTCGCCCGATTCCACGAAACGCATGCGCGCCTCCAACACCACCGGCCTGTCGTTAAGGGGCTGCAACCTGGAATCGCAATCGGCGGCTACGCTGTTCAGGATGGCCATCTCCGCGTCCGTCAGGTCGCTCTGGAAGGTGAAAGGTGTTCGGGGATTGGAGTGTGACACTCGCTCAAAGAAGAGCTGATGGATCTGGATGGGGTCGGCAGCTCCGCGCGGGCGAGTCTCGCTCTTCCTGATTGTAATCTGGGAGACGCCCGGAGAAAAGCTCATGAGCCAAAGCGCGATTGCGAAAGGGAGTAGCGTCCGCATATTACCCCTCCTTTGAGGCAGTATACTACCTCGAAGTACTTAGCGGGCGCACCGGAATCAGCTGGAGTTTTTGATCGCCGGTCCCCCACCCCGCGAAAGCCCTTTGCGATTCCGGCCCATCCGTGAGCCCCGCGTCTGACGCAGGCGGCTCCCTACAGGGTCCGTGTCGGCTATTGCTCCCGATAGGTGGCTTTTCGGAAACTTGCCCGACCGTTCCCCGCACCAGTACTTGGCCGTCGCACGTCCATGTCGGCCAAGTGGTTAGGCCTGGCTAAAAACAGATCGTCCGATTTATCGCGGAGGCTTGCCAAGCAGCGTTCTGCGATACATGCGAGTTGACAGGCACGCGCCTAATCGTGTTGGCCGGTCTTCTCTTGACGCCTATGGCAGACCAGGGGGTCCGACATAACTATGTAATAGGCTCGGCGGCGGCCAGGCGGATGGTGACTTCCAGGCCCGATGGCTGCCGGTTGCGGCACGTTACGGCGCCGCGGCACAATTCCACGCAGCTCTTCACAATGGCCAGCCCCAGCCCGGCGCCCCCGCTTTCGCGCGTGCGGGACGCCTCCGGCCGGTAAAACGGCGCGAACACTTCTTCCAGCTCGGCTTCGGGCAATCCGGGGCCGCAGTCGGCCACCGTCAGCGTCACCGCCAGCCCGTCGCGCCGGGCGCCAATGGTGATCGGGCCCGCCGAGCCGGCATAGCGAATCGCGTTGCGCAAGATGTTCGAGAGCGCGCGCACCAGGTGCGCCTCGTTGGCGATGGCGACCAGTTCCGGCGGCACGTGGGTCTCGATCTGCGCGCCGGAAAACGCCTCGCGCGCGATGGCCCGCTGCACCACCAGCGCCAAAGGCACAACGGTCACTCGCGCCGCCTCCGGATTCATCCCCGCCTTCGAGAACGAAAGCAGCTCGTTCACCAGGGCGGACATCTCCTGGATTTCGTCGTGCAGCGTGGCGACGTCGGCCTGCTGCGCTTCGGCGGCTTTCCGCTCGAGAATGCCGAGCGCGAACTGGACCCGCGCGATGGGCGCGCAAAGCTCGTGCGCAATGTCGCCGAGGAAGCGCTTCTGGTTTTTCACGAAGCTTTGCAGACGGGCCGCCATCTGGTTGATCTGCCGGCCAAGATCGCCCAGTTCGTCGCCGCGCCGGCTGGCCACCTGGACGTCAAAGCGCCCTTCGGCAATCTGCCGGGTGACGCGATCCATCTCGCTAATCGACTGCGTCAATCCGCGCACGAACGGCAGCCAGCAGAGCACCGACACGCCCGCTACGCTCAACGCCACGGCGATCCATAAGCGCCAATCGAAGAACAGGCTGCTGTTGAAGAGCGACGACGAGCGCAGCAGCAGAATCCCGGGATGCTGATCGTCGAAGTCCGGCAGGCGCACCGGAATGCGCGCGCCGGCCCAATACAAGACCGGATCGTGGGTGATTACCAGAAATGCCGTTTCGGATGGAGATGGAGGCCGCTGCTGAGGCGGGGGAGGCGGGGGCCGGTCTTCGTCGTCGTCGCCTTTGCGAGGCGGCGGAGGAGCAGGCGGCGGAGGCCTGGGTTCCGGACGTCGCGCCGGAGCAGCTACCCGTTCCAGCTTGTCGCGCAGCTCGCGCGAGAAAGCGATGCTGGGCCCGACGATCGCTTCGCCCTGCGGACTGGTGAGGAAGATATCCGCGCTGTAGCGTTGCGCATAGGCGGCGAATAGCGCGTCGCGGGCGTTTGCGGGCGTGGTTTCGAGCGCCAGGCTGAAGGAATCGGCGATGGCCACGATGCGGTCGCGCGCCGGGCCGAGCAGCAGCGATTCCGGGCCGAGCTGGAATTGCGAGCGCGCGAAGATTACCAGAACGGCGCCCAGCAGCGTGAGGTTGAGCAGCGCCAAAACCAGAATCTTTCTGGAAAGGGACGCGCCGCGCATCACTCGCTCCCCGGTTGTTTGAGCATGTAGCCCACGCCGCGAATGGTATCGATCCAGCGCGGGGACTTCGCATCGTCCCCCAGCTTCTTACGCAGCGACGAGATATGAACGTCGATGGAACGGTCGAAGCTTTCGAAATCGCGCTCGGCGGTTTCGAGCAGCAGCTGCTCGCGCGTCTTCACACGGCCGGAGGCGCGCACCAGCGAGAGCAACAGATCGAATTCCTGGCGCGTGAGAAGCAGCGGCTGAGCGTTCATCGACGCGCTGTGCGAGCCCGGGTCGATAAAGAGACCGCCGATGGCGAGCGGCGTATTGCGCTTGTCCGCCGTGGCCGCTTCGGTGATGAGGGAGCGCCGCAGCACGGCGCGCAGGCGGGCGAGGAGCTCGCGCGTGGAGAACGTCTTGGGCAGATAATCGTCGGCGCCCATTTCGAGGCCCACGATGCGGTCGGCCTCTTCGCCGCGGCCGGTGAGCATCAGGACCGGGACGCTCGATTGCGCGCGGATCTGGCGCAGGACTTCGAAGCCGTCCATGCCGGGCAGCATGACGTCGAGCAGGATTGCGTGGAACTTCCCGGCCAGCGCCAGCGCTAAACCGGACGGGCCGGTGTGGGCCATGGACAGGGAGTATCCCATGGTTTCGAGATAGTCCTTGACCAGGCGGCAGAGCCGCACGTCGTCTTCGATCAGCAGCAGGCGCGGCGGCGAGGGATGCATCGGGTACCTACAGAGTAAGTCAGTTTCGACGGCCCTTAACCAAACTTTACACTTGCCTAACAATTTTGGCCGATAAGAACACTTGCCGCTAACACGCAGCGGCTGGAATGAAGACTGTAGAGGAGAAACGATGTTCCCTTCGAAGATTCTTGCGGGCGCCCTGGCGCTGGCATGCGCCGCTATTCTGGGTGCACAGACCGATCCAGGCCCGCGTCAGGCGCAGGGCGGTCCAGCTCCGCCGCCCGCCGGGCCAGCGATCCGCGGACTTAGCGCTGCGGACATGCAGGCGTTCCTGACAGGGAAGAATACTTTCAGCGAGGTGGAAACCGTGGCTACCGGCCTGGGTCCGCGCTTCAATATGGATACGTGCGCCGGATGCCACGCGTACCCGGCAGCGGGCGGCGCCAGTCCGGCGGTGAATCCGCAGATCGCCGCGGCCGTCAAGAACGGAGCGAAGAATCAGGTTCCGCCATTTGTTCAATCCACCGGACCGGTTCACGTGGTGCGGTTCAAGCAGGCGCCAAACGGACAGCCCGACGGCGGCGTGCACGACCTATTTGTGATCGCGGGACGCAGCGATGCGCCCGCCGGTTGTAGCATCGCGCAGCCCGATTTCTCTAATGCGAACAACCTCTCTCTGCGCATTCCGACGCCGCTTTTCGGGCTGGGCTTGATTGAATCGATCACTGACACGACGCTGAAAAACAATCTGGCGGCGAATGCGGCGCGCAAGCAGGCGCTCGGCATCCAGGGGAGCTTTAATACCAGCGCCAACGATGGCACGATCACCCGGTACGGATGGAAGGCGCAGAATAAGTCGCTGATGATGTTCGCGGGGGAAGCCTATAACGTGGAAATGGGCGTAACTAACGAGCTATTCCCGCAGGAGCGCGAGGAGAATCCGGCGTGCGCGACGAATTCGCTGCCCGAAGACCATATGAATCCGGCGACGGGAGCGCCCTCGGACATTCAGATGTTCGCAATCTTCATGCGATTTCTCGCCCCGCCGCAGCCATCGCCTGCGACTCAATCGATCAACAACGGGCGCGCGCTGTTCGATTCCACGGGCTGCACTATGTGCCATACCCCGACGCTGCAGAGCGGCGATTCCTCATTCGACGGGCTGAATAATCAGGCGGTCAATCTGTATTCGGATCTGGCGATACATAATATGGGACAGACACTGAATGATGGAGTGACCCAGGGACAGGCCAACGGCCAGGAATGGCGTAGCGCGCCGCTCTGGGGCTTAGGCGACAGGCTTTTCATGCTGCACGACGGGCGGACGAAGGATCTGGTGCAGGCGATTCTGCTGCATGACAGTCAGGGGTCGGAGGCTCATCAGGCGACTCTGAATTATCAGGGACTGTCGGTGAGTCAGAAGCAGGATTTACTGAATTTTCTGAGGTCGCTGTAGGTGGGGGAGTTAGCGGATGCGGCTTGGCGGTAGGTTGCGAGTGTTAGGGAGTGACCATAATTGGCCTCTGT
>JBEKNN010000419.1:0-6481 GCA_049522755.1 Bryobacteraceae bacterium
TCTCGACTGCGGACAACGATCGGTGAGTGAGATCCGTCGCGCTGCCACGGTATGCGCTAAAGCGCACGCTGATTTCGCCGCGGCCGCGCAAATAAAAAGCGATGCGGGCTTGCGACCCGACTTCAGTATAGCGCGCGGGATTCGTGGAACAGGGAGGATGGATGGCGGAACGCTAAGAGGAGCTTGCTGCTAACCCGGCGATTTTAGCGGACGCGGAGAAAGTGCGGAACGAAGCCAATTTTGCGGAAGTGCAATTGTAACTAGAGGTTAGAGCGATTTCTGACCGGCTGCCGACGGATGTCGATGGGGAGGGCGAGCCGTCCGTGGAGTCGCGTGTGGCGAGGCCCGGATTTATTTTCAAGTGCTGTGACCGACACGGCGGGCATCCTAAGCAAACCGCGTTCCCACGAGTCGGAACGCTGCGCGCATCAGTGCGTGAGCCACGGGGGGAAACCGTATGATCACCGTTCCTCGGGGTAAGCGGCCGGGAACCGGGGTGTGCTTAGGAAGCGAGTTAGTTGGCCACGCACAATCGGCGCGCGGCGCGGCGCAGTTTGAGCCGCTCGTTCGCCTTCTTTTGCTTCTCGGCCGAGACCAGGGTCTGGCAAGTATCGCAGCGCTTCCGAATGCGGGACTTGGTGACGAATTGCGCGCCGCAGCGGCGGCACTGTTTCGTCATGGTTTCTTCTAGCGGAAGAATCCCTGGTTTCTTAGGCAACAGATGGGAATAGTGAAAATCGCAATGACTCATTTGCTGTACCTTAGCTATGTCGATTCAGTTCCGCGCACTGCAAGTATTCTCAAGAGAACTTGAGACTGGCCCGTTCAGCCAGGGAACTGCATTTAGGTAATTACATTATACCGCAACTGGTTGATAGATGCTTTCGGCGGCGAGTAGTTCCCACCGTAAATGATTGATATAAAAGATTAAAATCGTCTCCGAATACGCGCCTTTGAGCTGTCCGAAGACGCGGTCTTCCCAGCCTTCGGTGAAGTAGGGTTTGGGGTCCATATCCTTGGCGAAGAAACCGTTTTCGTGGGGGACGCCCAGGCAATCGAGAGCCGCCGCGATCATGTCCAGGTGCGATACCAGCACCGATTGCGCCAGGTCTTTGCCGAAATCCTCGTCGCCTTCCATGATTCGCGCCCAGAACTTCGGCGTGGATTTGCGCAGCGCCTCCGTATTGACTTTGTGCAAATGGGCCCGTACCTTGAAGCCTTCGTAAATCTGGTATGTCTTGAGCTTCCCGATGGAAATGCCGCGGACGATCTTGCCGAATGTCTCCTCGCCCAGCCCGCGGAATAGATCCGAAATCTGCATAGAGTGTCAGGGTAGCATGAGCTTGTGGGGCAGCCAACCCTGGCTGCAGCCGGCTTTCAGCCGGCTCTTACCGTGTGCGAAGGTTCGCGCATAGCCCAACAAGCCGCCTAAAAAGCGGCTGCAGGCAGGATTGCCTGCCCCACAAAGCGGAGGAGACTTACGCCGCTTGCTGTATGCTTTATAAGACGTGTCGGCGACTCCACTCCGCGGTAGGAATTCGCATTTCGATATCCTCGAAAAACTGGGCGAGGGAGGCATGGGCGCGGTCTACAAAGCTCGCGACCACCGCCTGGATCGCCTGGTCGCCATCAAAGTACTTTCCGAGAAGGCCGCCGCCACTCCGGAGCGCCAGGCCCGTTTCATCCAAGAGGCGAAAACCGCCCCGGCTCGCGAAGATTCGCGTTTGCCGGCACAGCGGAACAGCTTACCAAAGAGGGCGGCGGCGTGGCATACGAATCCGCCGACAGCACAACCCTCTTCTATACCAGAGCCCCGATGTCTTCGCCGCCGTTTGCAAGGCCGTTATCCGGGAGCGCCAAGCGCCGGTGGATGACGCGATCTGCTACATCGGCGGGCTTAGTGCAAATGGGCAGCGTACCTACCAACATCGACGGCGTGCCTCAACGCCAGCACAGGAAGCCCTGGCAGTCGCCTCATCGAAACAAGTTTCGAAGCTCAACCGGTTTACCGTGCGGCGTGTGGCGATAGGCGTCGGCCCAAGCCTGCTTGCGTTCCAACATGGCGGCCCGATTCGACAACCCCTGCGCGATGACCAATCGTTCGAGCGCGGCCAGCCAATGTTCGTAGTAGCGCGAGCCGTCGTCGGGTTCTCCGCGATCCGCGGCGGCCTTCAATTCGTCGGCAAGCGCCGCCGCCCATTCCTTCCAGGTGAAGTGGCCTTCTTCAGAGAGCCTGACCGCGAGGGCGAATGCCTGCGCCTGCCAGGGTTCGGCGAACACGGGGCCTTCCCCGGGTACTTCCCCTGGGCCTTCCCGATCGCGCGGCGCGCCCGGCAAATTGAGGTCAGACGCGCTCAAGGTAGTCGTCCCACATGTCTAGGTGAACAGAGTCTTGGGGTGGCGCCTGCCCGCCCCAAAGTTCGCGGGCCGGAAAGCGTACGGAGTAGACGTGCTGTCGCTTCTCTCCCTGAAAGTGCGCGTTGGTATCGGGAAACGTGTAGACGCCATGATCGCGCACAATGGCGCCGACCTTGCCTCGTGCATAACGGGGCAGTCGCGTGTGCCCTATTGGATGAATGTTTCGGGCGCGCACAGTTTGACCAACCTGGAAGTGAGGCGGCGTCTTGGGGTCGTGACTGGAAGGAATACCGCGACCAAGATGGCGAGCGACACCCGCATGGGTCATGTCTTGGGTCATGCCTTGGGTCAAGGCCGGCGTCGCTTTGGCGGATCCGGGATTCGCGGAGCCGGCCGCAAGTTCCGCGGGCGTCGCCAGGCCGTGCTTCACAACCAGTTGCTCGTTGATTCGCAGCCAGCGCTCGTAGTAGGTCATCTGCAAGTAGTCGGCGGGAGGAAGCAGTTCGATTTGATGGCGCCACGCATCCAGGTTCCACTCGCCCCTGGCCCGCAGCGACGCGTTGATCCCATATATGCGCCCTTCCCACGCCGCATGGAACACCGGCTCGTCTTGCTCATAGCGAATGGGGCCCATATCCTGCATGCCGCCCATATCGTGGACCCCGTTCATGCCTTTTCTCCAGGAGCCGGCACTTTGGCCACACCGACCATGGCATCGCGCGTGACCAGCGCGGCGAGCTCCGCTTCGTTCCAATTCTCCGTGCCCGCCGGACGCTCCGGAATCACCAGGTAGCGGAGCTCCGCAGTGCTGTCCCAGACGCGCACTTCAACGTCTTCGTCGATTTGGGCGCCGAATTCGCGCAGCACTCCGCGCGGGTCGATCACCGCGCGCGACCGGTACGCCGCCGACTTGTACCAGACCGGCGGCAGTCCAAGCACCGGCCACGGATAACACGAACACAGCGTGCACACCACCAGGTTGTGAACCTTCGGACCGTTCTCGATGGCCACCATGTGTTCACCCTGCCCGCTGGTGTAACCCAGCTCCGCAATGGCCGCAGGGGCGTCCTCCAGCAGGCGCTTCTTGTACGCGGGATTCACCCAGGCGCGCGCCACCACGCGCGCTCCATTGCGCGGACCCACTTTGTTTTCGAATGTGTCAACTAAAGCATCGAGCGCGGTCGGATCCACCAGTCCCTTTTCAACCAGCAGCGATTCCAACGCCTTCACACGCAATGCGGGGTCGGACGGAATGGCTTGATGGTCGTGATCGTGATTGTGATCGTGTGCGTTTGCCATATTGTGGGCCGCCGCGCTCATGAAAGCCCTCTCATCGCGCCACAGGACATCACATGCGTTAAGTGGATCATACGAACCCCTGGAAAGCCGTGTCAAGCGGAGGTCGAGTCTGCCGGTCGCTGCGGCCGCCTAACAGGCGCCAGTTCGCCAACGTCTCTCCCGGCGCCGACAACCTCACTGTGGAGAGTGTCGGTTTCGCCATCGAAAAAAGTGAGTAGTCAGAAGGCCGATGCCGGCATATCTTAGTGCGCCGGAAATCACTTTTCGCGGCAGCCTCACGGAGCTTTCCGGTTCCTCTTCAACGCCCAGCGCGGATATGGGCTTGCGCGCGCGGATCGCGGGCCGAAAGCAGCCACGGTCCAGGAACGGCCCGCAAAGTGCTTGCTCTTCGGTGTGCGCCTAATTTATCTACTAGCAGTAACTGCCTCGATTCTGGCCTGGGTCGGCGCGGGCGCGGCCGAACCAGCGAAAAAACGCGCTGGACCGCCGGCCGCGCGGAGTCTTGCCGCCAGCGAAATAGAGGACTCGACAAAGACCGCCGAGGTTGGTCCGGGAGCCACGGGTTCAAGGGTGGTGCGGGCGCAGATTCTTCTCGACCGCGCGCGGTTCTCGCCGGGAGAAATCGACGGCGTCTACGGCGACGATTTCGGGATCGCGGTCAAGGGATATCAGGAAAGCCACGATCGAAAGCCAACCGGCACAATTGACGCCGAGATGTGGCGTCTGCTCAATAGCGACGCCGGCCCTCTTCTCTTGACCTACGCAATTACCCCGGCGGATGAGAAAGGCCCGTTCCTGCCGCTGCCGCAAGACACTCAGGAAAAGGCCAAGATGAAGTGGCTTGGTTTCGAAACGCCCGAGGAAGGCCTGGGCGAGAAGTTTCATAGTTCGCCGAAGCTTCTGGCCGAGTTGAATCCGAACGAGAAACTGGACACGGCCGGGTTGCGGATCACCGTACCGAATGTGCGCGGCGCCGTTGTGCGCCTGGCCCTGCGTTTGGTGGTGTCGAAGTCAAAGCGCACGGTAATCGCCTATGGCGCCGGCGACAAGCAGTTGGCGCAGTATCCGGCTACGATTGGCGACACGCACGATCCGCTGCCGATCGGGCATTGGACCATTACGGGCGTTGTGCATTATCCGTGGTACAACTACGACCCCGAGCACTTCTGGAACGCGGACCCGAAACAGGCAAAAGCAGTGCTCCCGCCCGGTCCGAACAATCCCGCGGGTGCAGCGTGGATCGGCCTGTCGAAAGAACATTATGGAATCCATGGGACGCCAGATCCGGGGAAGGTCCGGCACGGCGAATCCGCCGGGTGCGTCCGGATGACGAATTGGGATGTGGATCAGTTGTCGCGCATGGTTCGACGGGGCACGCCGGTCGTCCTGGAGGAATAGCGTTGCGGCTCCGGGTTTGCATTGCCGGGCTGTTGCCAGTGTTTCTCGCCGCTGGCGCGGCATCTTCCGTTGATGAGATAATCCCGCCCATCCGTGGACTCGCCCTCGCGAATCTGCGGGATATGTTCGCCGAAGTTCACAACGGGCATGCGCATGAGGCAATCGACATTTTGGAGCCGCGAGGAACTCCGGTTCATGCGGTGGTATCCGGGACCGTCCGCAAACTGTTCCTCAGCAAACCGGGTGGCAACACGATATACCAGTTCGACGAACCGGGAGTATATTGCTACTACTACGCGCATTTGGACGGATACGCGGAAGGGTTGCATGAGGGGATGCGGGTCGAGCGTGGGGACGTCATCGGCTTTGTGGGATCGACGGGAAATGCGGATGCGCGCACCCCGCACCTGCATTTTGCGATCACCGAGTTGGGCCCGGAAAAGGAGTGGTGGAAGGGGAAGGCCGTCGATCCATATCCTTTCCTGGTAGCCGCGGTGAAGCGGGCGCAATAGCGGATCCTTCTTCTGTTGGCGGCGCGCGACGTTCGCTGTGGAGGAAGCGGCGATTTTCTGCTCGATCTACAATGCGGGCAATAACCCTCTGTTGAATTGTGAGTGTCCTGTTCGGCCCCCGCTTCACACCATCGGATTTCGCCGGAAGGCGCGCGCATCCGGCTCGCCTTGAGCTTGACTTTACAGCCCCCAGTTGCATGGCATTCGCCGCCCCGGCGGCGGTCCCGCTTAATCTTCAAGATCCTCCCTCGTGAGTCTGCGGCGGCGGCTCGGGCATATGGAGCAGCCCAGCGGTTTGCCGGGGCACGTGCCGGAGCAGCACGGTAACCTAGTGCGTGACGTTTGAGTGGGACCCTCGAAAAGCCGCGGCGAACTTCAAGAAGCACGCGTAACCTTTGAGGGGGGGCGTCAGTCTTCTTTGATCGGCTTGCGATCACGTATCCGGACCCTGACCATTCGTCGGACGAGCGCCGTGAGATCACCCTGGGCTATACGATGAAAAAGGAAATGGTTTTTGTTTCACACTGTGAGCGCGGGGAACGGATTAGGATCATTAGCGCGCCCTGCAACGCGGACCGAGCGAAGACAATATGAAGAAGGAATCGGCAGCTAAGGGCGGCGATAAGATGCGAAAGGAATATGATCTTTCGAAATTGGCGGGCGGGGTTCGAGGCAAATACTATCGCCGGGCGACCGCTGGGACGAACCTGGTGCTGATTGAGCCCGACCTCGCCAGCATGTTTCCGGATAGCGAGGCGGTCAATCGCGCGCTCCGCGTGGTCGCCGAAAGCCGCCCAAACGCCAAGCGTTTCCAAACGTCGGCGCCCGCGTTAATCCGACAAACGCTGTTAGCCACCGCGCCAGTGGCGTCCACGCTTAACCTTCAAGACCCTCCCGCGCCGGTCCGCCTCATG
>JBEKNN010000420.1:0-6472 GCA_049522755.1 Bryobacteraceae bacterium
GCCCGACAATCCGCAAGGCCCCTACGCCATGTGCTATGCCGTCAGCGCCACGCCGGACCCACTGGGGCCGTACTACCGTTATGAGTTCCAACGGCCGCTGTTTCCGGATTATCCCCGTCCGGCAGTCTGGCCCGACGGCTATTACAACCCCACCAGCACCAGCGACAACCTGCTGCCTGAGGTGATCACGCAGAAGCACGACTGCATCGCCGACCGCAACAACATGCTCAAGGGTCTGCCGGCGACCGAGCAGTGCGTGGTGATCGACGGCGGCGTTTTCATGTTGAACGCCGACGTGGATGGCAAGCGGCTGCCGCCGGCGGGCGCGCCCAACATCATGATGTCGACGGGCGGCACGCAGCTCATGAAGATCTTCGAGGACGACGGCATCTACTTCTACAAGGTCCACGTAGATTTTAGCGACGCCTCCAAGACCACCGTCTCGCCGCCGCAAAAGATCGCGGTGGCGCCCTATCACTATCTCTGCGACGGCCAGTTGAGCAACTGCGTCTCGCAGCCGGGCACGGAACGCCGCCTCGATTCGCAAGGCGACAAGCTGATCCAGCGGCTCGCATACCGCAACTTGGGCGACCATGAATCGATTCTGGCGGAGCATTCCGTGGCTACGGCCGCGCACGGCGGCGGCGTGCGCTGGTATGAGTTCCGCCTGAACAAGCAGCGCGACCCCGTGTTGTACCAGCAGGCGACGTATGCTCCCGGCGGATTTTACCGCTGGCTGGGCAGCATGGCCATGGATCGCAAAGGCGGCATCGGCATCGGCTATTCGTTCGGCGGCGATCCCAACTATCCCGGCCAGCGCTTCGCGGCGCGCATGGCTAAAGACCCGAAGGGCCAGCTTACCTTTCACGAGTCGGTGCTGGCTGAAGGGCAAGGCTCGCAGACGGGCAGCTTGCGTTGGGAGGATTTCACCAACATCATCGTCGATCCCTCCGACGACTGTACCTTCTGGTACACGGGGAACTACCTCAAAAAGGGCGCCGCTACTTCGACGACGCGCATCGGATCGTTTGTGCTGCCCGGCTGCAAGTGACGCGACTAGCCGCGGGAGCTATACTTTGCTTGACGCAGATTGATACGCTAGGGAGCAGCCATGCCGAAAATTTTGACCGCAGTTTTGCTTGGACTTGTCTGCGCAGGGTGTCTCCTGGCAGCCTCGCAGAATCTGGATATCTATTGGATTGACGCCGAGGGTGGCGCGGCCACGCTGATTGTTTCGCCCAGCGGCGAGGCGTTGTTAGTGGATACCGCGAACCGCACGCCGGACGACCGCGACGCCAAGCGCATCTTCGCCGCCACGCAACTGGCCGGCCTCCACAAGATCGACATCCTGCTCACCACGCACTTCCACAGCGATCACATCGGCGCCATGCCGGCGCTCGCAAAAATGATACCGATCGACATGTACATGGATCATGGCCCTTCGGTGGAGTTAGACCGCCCCCAAGTGGCAGCAGCCTACAAGGCCTACGAGGAACTGAGCGCCGGCAAGCGCAGAATCCTCAAAGCCGGCGATCGCATCCCACTCAAGGGAGTCGACATTGAGGTGATCGCGTCGGCCGGCCAGGCGATCACGAAGCCGCTGAAGGGCGGCGGTGCGCCAAACCCCACTTGCGCGGATTTCAAACCGCACGGCGTGGAGCCCGACCCCGACAACGATCAGAGCGTCGGCATCGTTCTACAGTTCGGCAAGTTCCGCTTTATCGATATGGGAGACCTGACCTGGAACTACGAGCAGAAACTGGTCTGCCCGGTCAATCTGATTGGGACTGTGGACCTCTTCCAGACAACCCACCATGGTCTGGAGCGGTCTAATTCGCCGCAGTTCGTCTGGGCGATCCAACCCAAGGTCGCGGTGATGAACAACGGCCCGCGAAAAGGCGGACCGGCCAGCGTGTTCGATATACTTCGCCACTCGCCCGGGCTGGAGGATATCTGGCAGGGGCATCTGGCGTTGGGCACTCCCAAAGAGGTCAATACCGACGAGAAAATGATCGCGAATCTGGAGCCTAGCGCGGAGTGCAAGGGAAATTGGCTAAAGGCTTCGGTTGACTCGAACGGGCGCTATACCTTGACCAACCCGCGGACTGGCTTCACTAAGACGTACGAATCGCGTTAAGTAGGGCGGAAGCCCGGGACGGCGCCTCTCGTTATAATCTCTGGCAGAGCACAGAGATGAGCGCCATATCGTTCACGAACCAATGATCGGCAGGCGATCAACCCCTGAATGCCGATATTATCTTTCAGTTCAGTGTGTTGCCGGAGAATCGAAGATCGGCATCAAGATCGGCAAAACGGTGGTCCTTTGTGGAGGTTTCTGGTATATTTTCAATAGGTTCCAAGAAATCAAGATCGGCATAGGCTTCCACCCATGACGGCCATCGAAAGCCCCAGCCGAATCGAGCCGTGCCTCCTGGAGGAAGCCGGGGCCGAGATCCTCGATCTTGTTGCCGGCCTTTCCGCTGCCTCGCAAACGCTCGGTGCTCGCCTGCATCCACGTTCAGCAGCCAGTCTCGCCGAACTGGTGCGCGTCATGAATTGTTACTACTCGAATCTTATCGAAGGGCACAATACAACGCCACGGGAGATTGAGCGGGCGCTGGAAAATCGGCTGGAGCCAACCGAAGACCGCCGCAATCTCCAGCGTGAGGCGAGCGCGCATATCCGCCTGCAACGCGAGATCGACCGGCTATACGCCGCTGACGGTTTGCCAGAGCCTGCCTCGGTTGAATTCATCCGCTGGCTGCACCGGTCTTTCTATGACAATGTTCCCGAGGCGATGCTGGTCATTTCCGCGAACGAGCGGACGATCCGAATGATACCGGGTGCGTTTCGCACGGGAGCCGATCAGGAGGTCAGCGTGGGGCGGCACATACCGCCGTCGCCTGCTCACCTCGACGCGTTCATGCACCACTTTGCAACGCGCTACCGCTTCGAGACCATGGGTATGGGTTCGCGGATTATGGCGATGGCTGCCGCGCATCACCGCCTAAACTACATTCACCCTTTTCTTGACGGTAACGGCCGCGTCAGCAGACTGATGAGCCACGCGATGGCGCTCCGGGCTGGCATCGGCGCGCACGGCCTATGGTCAGTCTCACGCGGACTTGCGCGCGGGCTTGAGAGCCGAGGGGACTACAAGCGGATGATGGACTATGCGGACTCACCTCGGCAGGGAGACCTGGACGGGCGTGGTAATCTCTCGCGGAGCGCGCTCGCGGAGTTCACGACGTGGTTTCTGAAAGTATGTATGGATCAGGTTCGGTTCATGGGCGGTTTGTTCGAGCTGGAGACCCTGATTGACCGGCTGCGCCTCTACGTCGAGCGGCGCGGCTTAAAAGGCGGCGCTCTTCGGTTGTTGGAGCAGACCCTACAGCGCGGGGAAATGCCGCGCGGCGATGCGGAACCCGTGACCGGTCTCAAGGAAAGATCGGCTCGTGATTTACTCGCCAGCCTTGTCAGCGAGGGTATCCTCGGCTCCGATACGCCTAAAGGGCCGGTTTCACTTCGTTTTCCGCAGCACGCGGTTGAAGTTCTCTTTCCCACCCTTTTTCCCGAGACATGAAGCGAAGAGGCATCTGTGGTCAGGCGCCGAATCCTTTGCGCTGCTCCTCGGCTAATTGGTCCTTCGGGGGGTCCGGCCACCCGAATTTTGCGAAGACTTCGATGACGGCATCGAGGGCGAGTTCACGCGGTCGCGCTTCGAGATCCGCGACAGATGCCTGCCCGATCACCGTGAAGCTTTCATCTTGCGACCAGCAATCATGGTCAAGCGCATCACTTCTGCCAAATACGTCCTGCGGCCACGTCAGAGTCCGGCCAGCGACGCTGTATGAAATCGCAGATGGCCGACCGTAGAGGGCGGGCCTGGGATTTCGGTGTCGTCGAAGCGGACGCGAAGAATGTACTCTGCCTTTTGAACGAGGGCGCGAGCCTGGGCGTTCTTGCGCTCGTGGCTTGTCCAGACTTTTTCGGCGTAGGGGGCTGAGACTAGCATCAGGCAGAAACGCGCCTTCTGCTGGTAAACGTCGGAGAGATGTTCGAACAGGTCTTTTCCCCACAGGTTCGCCTGTTCGTACTTGTCATAGAAGACCTTGATCGTTGCCCGCTGTAGGCATTCGGCGATGGCCCCGGCTTCAGCCCTCTGCTCACCGGCGAATGATATCGCCACGTTCGAACATATCCTTGCGTCAGATTATATAACGCAGTCGCGCGAGGCCAAGGGGAACGCGCAAGGGGGAGTTGCGGTGGAGCGTTTTGGAATCCCCTCTCGTGGGGAAGCGGCGTGGCGTTCGCCGCGTGGGGGGAACCTATTCCGCCACGCCCCCGGTCCGCGAGCCCCCTGGACCCCCGTTTCGCCAGAGCGACGAGGGCCTGTTCCACGATCCAACCTTAGTTGGATTGTGGCGTCACATTCGCACTGATAGACTACTATCGGCCACCTTCCATGATTTCGCAATCTGTTCCCCGCCTCCTGGCCGGCTTGCTCGCCGTACTTCCCGCGCTCGCGCAGTTTGACGACGGACTGCTGAAGCCTTACGTGATGAATCACCGTGCGGCCACTTCCTCGCCGGCCGATCTCTCCTTCCTTCACGACGCGCCGGCCGGGAAGGATGGCTACATCCGCATACAAGGCGGACACCTGGTCAAGCCCAACGGCCAGCGTATCCGCTTCTGGGGCGTCCATCTGACCGACTGGAGCCGCGGCTCCGTCGAACTGCCGCCCAAAGAAGACATCCCGATGTGGGCCGCAACGCTGGCCCGCTTCGGCGTCAACATCGTGCGGCTCCACTTTCTCGACCTTGCAGCCCCGCGCGGCATTATCGATTCCACCAAGGATGACAGCCGCTCCTTCGACCCGCAGCAACTCGACCGCCTGGATTTCCTGGTCTCCGAATTGAAAAAGCGCGGCATCTATATGGATCTCAACCTAAACGTTGGCCGCTCGTACAAAGCGGGCGACGGCGTCGCGGGGTTCGACCAGATCCAATGGGGCAAGGGGTTGGCATTGTTCGATACGCGCCTGATCGAGTTGGAGAAGGAATACGCCAAACAACTTCTGACTCACGTCAATCCGTACACTAAAATCGAGTACCGCAATGAACCGGCCATCGCCCTGGTAGAGATTGTGAATGAGAATGCGCTCTACCTTGGATTCTCTTCGCGAGTGCCCTTCTATGAAGACGAACTCACCAAACTCTACAACGACTGGCTGAAGAAGAAGCTCACTCCCGAGCAGTTACAGAAGGTGCGCGAGGCGGCCGGGTTAACAGGTGACGCGGCGGCTGATGCGCCAGTGCCAAGGCTCAAGAGCAATGAGGCTGCAACGGCTCCCAAGGAGCGGTATAACGCCGAGATGGCATTCTTCATGGGTGCCGAAAATCAGTTCTATCAGGATATGAGCGGCTACTTGCGGAAAGAGCTGGGAGTGAGACAGCCCATCATCGGCACGGCCGATCACAGCCATACCAGCGCGCCCTATTCGATGCTGGAGTCGCTCTCAAAGCTGGATATTCTGGACGGTCACATCTATTGGAACGGCAATCAGCCCATGGTGAACGACCCGCTGCACTCTACCGTGGTTCAACTGTCGCGCACTGCCTTCGCCGGCAAGCCTTATACCGTGAGTGAGACCAACCATCCGTTCCCCAATGAGTGGGCCAGCGAGGGGATTCCCACTATCGCCGCCTATGCCGGCTTTCAGGACTGGGACATGATCATCATGTACACTTTCGAGCCCAAACTCGCGCCGGACTGGAAGCCGTACGTGGGCGACCCTTTCGATATCTCACTCGACCCGGTGCGCATGACTGAGATGGCCACCGGCGCACTGATGTTTCTGCGCGGCGATGTCAAGCCCGCGCGGCAAACTGTGGAGCGGACCTACTCCAAGGAGGAAGTGGTGGAGAACCGGCTGCTGCCGCGTACCGAGCAGCCCTATTTCACGCCCGGTTTTCCGCTGGCGCTCCCGCTGGAACACGGTGTTCGCATTAAGTCGCTCGACGGGCCTCCGGCGCAGAAACTCACGTTACCCGAAGAGAATCCCATTATTTCCGACACTAAGGAACTAAGCTGGTATACGTCTGCCGAAAAAACAGGTTTGATCACCGTCGAGACTGACCGGACGCAGGCGCTCATCGGATTCATTAAAGCGAACCACAAGGTTCTCAAGAATCTGACCGCCGATATCACTAACAACTTCGCCACGATTGTGCTGGCTTCCATGGATGACAAGCCGCTCGCGCGATCGGATAAGATGCTGCTGACCACGGGCTCGCGCGTGGCTAACACCGACCAGAAATGGAACGACACTCGCACCCGGCTGACTAACCAGGGTAACTCCCCCTCGCTGATCGAACCGGTGACAGGCGCGGTCACTCTTCGCAGTATCGAAGGGGCGGCCATGGTGAGTGCGGCGGCGTTAGATGGCTCCGGAAAGCCGATCGGCGCCGAA
>JBEKNN010000421.1:0-6442 GCA_049522755.1 Bryobacteraceae bacterium
CGATGGCGTACCTCTCTTTGATGCAGATGCTGAGCCTGCAGCTCGCCATTTTGAACCTGATGCCCATCCCTATATTGGACGGCGCGACCATTCTGATGCTGCTGATCGAGATTGTGATGCGCCGCGACCTCAGCCTCAATGTGAAGGAAGCCATGTTCAAGGCGGGTTTCGTTTTCATTATGATGCTGGTGGCATTTGTCATATATAACGATCTGGCGAAAATGATGCCGCAGGGTTAGTGGCATGGACGACAGAACACTCTACGATTTGTTCGGTTCTCTCTCGCGGGAAATCGGCGCCGTCAGGGATGGCGTACAACGCATTGAGGCCAGGCTTGATCGGCAGGGAGGCATCATCAATGGCGGGACTCGTCAGACCGCACGGCTGATAGCTTGGTCAGATGAAATGGACGCCATGCTATCGGAGCGCGACGGGCGCATAGAGGAATTGACGCGGCGGATCGAAAAGCTGGAAGGCAACAAGCCAGGCACGAACGGCTCATAGCGTCGATAAAGTAAAAAGAATGGCGAATCTCACCCCCGTGGCCATTCATCTGCTAAGCTGATCCTCGCATGCACTGTAGCTGCATCCGCCAAACGGCGCTGCCGAACACGTCACGGCTCATGGCGGATGTGCTGTATCATCCCGACCGCACCGCGGCGTTCTACCGGCATCCCGTCCGCGACCTCGCTGCGTTTCGAGATGCCGCAGCGGAAATCCACTTTCCCGATGACCGGCGCGCGGCGCTGATTGCGGCATTGCAAGTTCAGAATGCGCCCGGTAATTCCCGGAAAAGCCATTCGCTGGAGCGCCTGGCCCAACCCGGCACAGTCGCCGTCATGACCGGCCAGCAGGTTGGCCTCTTTTCCGGACCCGCATACACCATTTACAAAGCGCTGCATGCGGTGCGGCTGGCGCAATGGCTCACGGAGAACGGCGTTTCCGCGGTTCCCGTCTTCTGGCTGGCTACTGAAGATCATGATTTCGCCGAGGTGGCCCACGTCTGGGTGTTCGATGCGGCCCACCGCCCCGTAAAACTTACTGTGGAGCGCTCCAACGGCGCGCGGCCCGTGGGTGATGTCGAGCTCGGCGCGGTTCCCATCCAGGAACTCCGCGAAGCCTTGCGCGATCTGCCCTATGCGGAAGAGGTTGTGGCGCTGGTGGAAGAAGCCTACCGCCCCGGCCAAACCATGGGGGGGGCTTTCGGCGCGCTGCTGCGAAAGCTGTTGGCGCGCTTCGACATCCTCTACGTGGACCCGATGCTGCCGCAGTTCCGCCAGCTTGCCGCACCCACTCTGCAAGCGGCGGTGGAAGCATCGCCCCAACTCACCGCAGGCATCCTGCAGCGCGACCGCGAGCTGGCAGCCGCCGGATATCATGCGCAGGTGCACGTGGAAGAGCAGACTTCTCTCTTCTTCCTGCTGGAAAACGGCAAGCGCCTCACGCTGCGCCGCAACGGCCGCGACTTCACCGCCAATGGCCGCCGCTTCTCCACGGAGGAGCTAGCCGCGCGCGCCGCCGATCTTTCGCCCAACGCGCTGCTGCGGCCGGTAGTGCAGGATGGCATGCTGCCCACGGTGGCGTATATCGGCGGCCCGGCGGAAACGGCATATCTGGCGCAGTCCGAGACCATCTACAGGACGATTTTGGGACGCATGCCCGTCGCTGTGCCCCGCGCCGGGTTCACGATTCTCGATCAGCGCAGCGCCAAACGGATGGAATGGTACGGGCTCGGGCTACCCGATTTCTTTCAGGGCGAAGATGCCTTGCGCGAGCGCATCGCGCGGAAACTGACCCCGCCGACGCTCGCTGCCACTATCCGGGAAGCCACCGGCACGGTGGAATCCGCCCTCGCGCGCCTGCGTCGCGAGTTGGAGCATTTCGACCCTACGCTGGTGAAAGCGCTCGGCAACAGCGAACGCAAAATCCGCTACCAGTTCAGCCGCATCGAAGGCAAGACCGGACGCGAGGCCATGCGCCGCGATCAGCGCGCCGTGAACGACGCGGCCTCTCTCTACGGCTTGATCTATCCTGAGCGCCATCTGCAAGAGCGGCTCTATTCGATTCTGCCGTTCCTGGCCAAGCACGGCTTCGATCTCATCGACCACCTGTACGGAACCATTGAGCTCGACTGCGCCGATCACCGGCTGATGGTGGTGTAAGACAGGCCTCCTGGCCTGTCAGCCGTATGCGCCGGATCGGAACGAACAGGGCCGGGAATGACAGGCGAAACGACAGGCCAGGAGGCCTGTCCCACTAACCTTATATGAGCCAGGAACAAGCTCGCCTTGAGGATTCGCGACTGCGCCGCGCCCACTGGAGCCGCTGGGGCCCATATCTCGCCGAGCGCGCCTGGGGTACGGTGCGCGAAGATTACAGCCCTGACGGCAAGGCGTGGGAATATTTCACATTCGAGCAGGCGGGCGCGCGCGCCTACCGCTGGAACGAAGACGGTTTGGCGGGAATCTGCGACCGCCACCAGCGCATCTGTTTCGCGATTGCGCTGTGGAACGGCCGCGACGCCATTCTCAAAGAGCGCCTCTTCGGATTGAGCGGCGACCAAGGCAACCACGGGGAGGACGTCAAAGAGCAGTACTTCTATATCGAGAACACGCCCACGCATTCCTACATGAAGTGTCTGTACAAGTACCCTCAGGCCGAATTCCCGTACCAGGCGCTGCTCGAAGAAAACTGCCGCCGCACGCGCCAGGATCCGGAGTACGAGTTGCTCGACACCGGAGTGTTCGCCGGCAGCCGGTACTTCGATGTGGAGACGGAATACGCGAAGGCGTCGCCGGACGACATTCTGATTCGCATTACCGTGTCTAATCGGGGACCGGACGCCGCGACGCTCCACACGCTGCCTACGGTTTGGTTCCGCAACCGCTGGTCATGGGGCTATCACCAGGAGCGCGCCTCGCTCCGTCAATCCGCGCCTGCGGCAGGGTCGCCCGCCGGCGTCGCGGCGATTGAGCTCGACGAGCCGTATTACGGACGCCGATATCTTTATTGCAACGGCATTTCCGGCGAAGGCGCCCCGGAGCTGCTCTTTACTGAAAACGAAAACGACAGCCAGGCGCTGTGGGGCACGCCGAATGCGTCGCCGTATGTGAAATCGGGCATTGGCCGCTATGTGGTCAACGGCGACCACGCCGCTGTCAACCCCGAGATGCGTGGAACCAAGGCGGCCGCGCACTACACGCTTGCGCTCGATCCCGGCGCCGCGGCGGTGCTGGAGCTGCGCCTCACCGATGTGGTCCAAAACGATCCATTCGGCGGGGCATTCGCGCAGACTTTCGCCGATCGCATCCGCGAGACCGATGAGTTCTACGCGTCGGTGACGCCGTGCCAGCTTTCCGGCAGCGCCTGCGGCGTGATGCGCCAGGCCTTCGCGGGTTTGCTGTGGTCCAAGCAGTTTTATCATTACGTGGTGCGCGACTGGCTGAACGGCGACCCCGCCACTCCGCCTCCGCCGGCGGTGCGCAAGCTTGGCCGCAACCACGAGTGGATGCACCTGTTCAACGCGGACGTGATCTCGATGCCGGATAAATGGGAATACCCGTGGTACGCCGCGTGGGACCTGGGCTTCCATTGCGTGCCGCTGGCCCTGATCGATTCCGAATTCGCCAAAGAGCAACTGGTGCTCATGCTGCGCGAGTGGTATCTGCACCCCAACGGGCAGATACCCGCCTATGAGTGGAACTTCAGCGACGTGAATCCGCCCGTGCATGCTTGGGCGGCGTGGCGCGTCTATAAGATTGAAGCCAAGCGCTGCGATAAACCCGACCGCAAGTTCCTGGTGCGCATCTTCCACAAGCTGCTGCTGAATTTTACGTGGTGGGTGAACCGCAAAGACGCGGACGGCAAGAATATCTTTCAAGGCGGATTTCTGGGGCTCGACAACATCGGCGTTTTCAACCGCAGCGACCCGCTTCCCGGCGGCGGTTTCGTCGAACAGGCCGACGGCACCGGCTGGATGGCTATGTACAGCCTGAACCTGATGGCCATCGCGCTGGAACTGGCGCGCGAAGACCCGGCGTACGAAGATGTGGCCAGCAAGTTTTGGGAGCACTTTCTCTACATCGCCGCCGCCATCAACAATCTGGGCGGCGGCGGCAGCGGCATGTGGGACGAAACCGACGGCTTTTACTATGACGTGCTGCACCTGCCGGACGGGCGTTCGGAGCCGCTCAAAGTGCGCTCGATGGTGGGCCTGATTCCGCTCTTCGCCGTGGAGACGCTGGAGCCGAGCGTGGTGGATCGGCTCCCCGGCTTCAAGCGCCGCATGGAATGGTTCATCAAGCATCGCCCCGACCTGACGCACAACGTGGCGTCGATGGCGGTTCCCGGCGAAGGCGAGCGCAAGCTGCTCTCCATGGTGGACCCCAACCAGCTCCGCCGCATCCTGACGCGCATGCTCGACGAAGACGAGTTTCTTTCGCCCTTCGGAATCCGCAGCCTGTCGCGTGCGCATCGCGACCATCCGTACGTCTTCGCGGGCGATGGCGCGGAACACACGGTGGACTACGAGCCCGGCGAATCCAGCACTGGGCTCTTCGGAGGCAATTCGAATTGGCGGGGGCCGGTATGGTTTCCGATGAACTATCTGCTGATCGAATCGCTGCAGCGGTTCCATCACTATCTGGGCGAGGATTACAAGGTGGAGTGCCCGACGCGGTCCGGCCAGATGATGACGTTATGGCAGGTGGCTGCGGAGATCTCGCGGCGCCTCTCGCGGCTCTTTCTGCAGGACGACGCCGGACGCCGGCCCGTCAACGGCGGCAACGCGCTATTCCAGAGCGATCCGCATTGGCGCGACCTGATTCTGTTCTACGAATATTTCCACGCCGAGACTGGGCAGGGATTGGGCGCGAGCCATCAGACGGGGTGGACGGGACTGGTGGCGAAACTGCTGCAGCAGAGCGGGGAGTAGAAGCATGCTCGCCGCGCCCAATACCTCAGTTTCCATCGGGCTCTCTCCACGTTTCGGAAGGGGATGTTATCGCCTATCCGGCGGCGCCGCTGCGCCCCAGATCCCGGGACTCCTTTGAGGCGGGATTTTTTAACTCGGCGCTGGGACTCCTTCCGCTCTTTCACCGACGAGTGTGTCGGCTGCGATGGCGTACTCTCGGGCTGGTCACCCGGCCTTGGGCGAGTTCTCGGGACAACATCCGCGTCCATGCTTTCCATCGCAATGCTCGGAATCTCGCTCTTTGCAGAACGTACATAAGCGGGGAGCAAACCGCATGGGACCGGATCTCAGTGGAACAACGGCTTGAGGAGTTACAGCCGATCCAGCAGTTCGTTTTGCTCTGTCCGCCGGAGGGCGAAAGAGAGCCGAATCGGGTTGCCACAGCGCTACCGCCCACGAGCCGTTGCAAAAACAGCCTGTTCAGCGCGCTACTCTCTTTACCCCAAAGTAAACTCCCGTCGGACGGGATTGGCGTTTCGCTGCCTTCGGCGTTGAAGCCGTCCATTCGGCAGCCGGCAACCGCATAACCAACTCGAACTTGCGCCGCGTCCGCAGTGCGGGGTAAGCTGCGCGCATGACTGCACTCAGATGTTTGGCGGCTACGCTGTTCGCCATCGCGGCAGCGTCCGCCCAAACTCCGCTGACGGGCGTGATCGATTTCCACGTGCACTGCGATCCGGACAGCATGCCGCGGTCGATCGACGCTATCGATCTGGCGCGGCTCGCCAAGGCGCGCGGTATGCGCGGACTGGTCTTGAAGAACCACTACGAATCCACCGCCGCGCTGGCCTACATGGTGCGCAAGATCGTACCGGGCATCGAGATCTTCGGCGGAATCGACCTCAACCGGTCCGTGGGCGGCGTCAATCCGGCCGCGGTGGAGCGCATGGTCCTCATGAAAGGCGGTTGGGGACGCGTGGTCTGGATGCCGACGTTCGATGCCGAAAATCAGGTGCGCGATTCGCATGAAGATCGTCCGTTTGTTTCCGTGGCGAAGAACGGGCGGTTACTGCCGGAGGTGAAACAGGTCGTCGCGCTCGCGGCCAAAAATCGGTTGACGCTCGAAACCGGGCACTCGTCGCCGGCGGAAGGGCTGTTGATCGTTCGCGAAGCGCGGCGGCAGGGCGTCGCGCACATCGTAGTAACGCACGCCATGCTGGCGCCGGTCCGCATGACGCTGGCGCAGATGCGCGAAGCGGCGGGCGAGGGCGCATACATCGAGTTCGTCTACAACGGACTGCTGGGCGCGAATAAGGCGTCGATGCGCGACTATGCGGAGGCCATCCGCGCGGTCGGCGCGGCTTCCTGCATTCTGGCGAGCGACCTGGGGCAGGTGGGCAACCCGCTGCATCCCGATGGACTCGCCGCGTTCTTCGCCGGACTGATGCGCGAGGGAATTCCGGAGGCGGATATCGCCCGCATGTCGAAGATCAATCCGGCGCGCGCGCTGGATCTCGAATAAGCGTCTGG
>JBEKNN010000422.1:0-6436 GCA_049522755.1 Bryobacteraceae bacterium
AGCGCGGCGCAGGGCTCCGCTTCGGCCGCGGCCACCGAGAACAGAAAAGCAGTCGGCAGGGATTTTGGTCTTTTAGGGGGGCCAAATGAGAGCATCGAAGTGGGCCAAATCGAGTTGACAAACTCAGCAGGTCCTTCCACTTGGATCCGAGCCCCTGTGCGATGTCTTCCGGCAGTTCCAACGTGATCTGCATGGTGACGTCCTTCAATCCATTATCTCAAGCCTCGGCGGTTTCGGCCACGCCTGCCTGAAAAAGCGGCATTTTGCGTGGTTTACAGACCTGCCCGCGTTGCTAACGCGGAATCTGTCACTCCCCAGCGGCCCGCGATTGTACCGACGGTGCCTTCCGAGAGGAACGGGACTCGCGTGCCGCGGCCTTTCGGGGTGCCGCGCCGGTCTTGCCGACAGACGGAATTGTCACTAAATCCACCTCGTCGTGAACATCGGTGGCCGGCGCCAAGTAGCGCATCGTAGTTTCAAGAGACTTGTGACCCATCCAGTGCTGAACGGTCCGTACGTCGAACCCCCTTCGCAGCATTCCCGTGGCATAGGTCGAACGAAACGTCTTCAGATCAAATTTTTTCGCGTCGAGTTTGGCACGCGTGGCGATGGATTTGCAGTGGTCGAGCATGTGCTGTTCGCGGTTCCCTGTAGGGGATGGGAACACGAGTTGGCAGTTCTGGCGATGAGTATGCTTCCGAAGTTCTTCCATAAGTTCCGCCGGGGCTGGAACTTCACGATCCTCCCATCGCTTCGGGTAGAACCCCAGGTCCGGTTTCGCGGTCGCGCGCACAGTCCGCAATTCGAAATTCACGTCGCTCCAGTACAGGAACATCACCTCCTGCTCTCGGAAACCGGTCAGCAGAAACGTGGCGAACAAGGCGCGTTCCTGATCGGAGCAGACAGCAAAGAAGCTCGCAAGCTCTTCGTGGCGGTACACCTTCACTAGGACTAGGGGCGTGATGCGCTCGGGTAGCTGTAGCTCGCGCGTGATCCCGCTCCTCCCATGGCGCTTGAGAAATTGCGCGACGATAACAGCGTTGTGCAGGATCGTGTTGGATCCCAGGCCATGATCTCTCTTGAGGGTCACGACGAAGCACGTGAGATCGTCACCGGAAATCGCGTCGATCGACGCGCGGTCGTGGAAGAAATCAAGGAATCGTTCGAGCACGGCCTCATACTTCCGGTGAGTATTTGGTTTTTTTAGCGCTTCGATCTGCTCCAGATACGTCTTGACGGCCACCTGCAACGGAGGTTTCTTGACAGTTTCCCCAGCTTTTTCAAACCCGGGTACGCCTAGATTGCGCCCTTCGAGTTCATGGCGCTTGCGGCGTTGCGCCTCGAGTGCCTGGGCGGCGGTAACGCCAGCACCCTCGCGGCGACGCGTGCCGCCCACATACCATTCGACATAGTAGCGGCCGTCGGTGATGGCGTTCCAGTCGTAGTTGCCTTTGGCATTGCGGGGGATGGAAAACATCTTCCAGAGCCCGTCAATCTTGATGCGTTTGACGATGTTGACTCGCGACACAATTTCTCTCCTGCGAGCCGCATTCTAACGGACAGCAGGAAAGACAGCAAACGATGTAATTGACAGAAAATAAAGGGTGTGGGTAGAAGCTGGCATTCTACCACTGAATTACTCCCGCAACCCTTTGTTTTCCGCTACTTAACTGTCCGGTAAGGATTTAGCCGGTTTCCCGGCAGGTCTATACCGTCCATGCAATCCATCCAGAACCATGGGGTCTGATCGCAAAATGGACAGTAAAACGGACAGTAAACTTCCGACCCGCTGTAAGACCGCCCTCGACTGTACTCTGCCAATTCACGACAAGATCAACATATCACAATGCAACGCCAAACGGCGCCGACCCCGAGTCCGGGAATGAGCCGAACAGAGTTGTAAAGGGTCTGGAAGAGAAAAAAGGGATTGACAGAAAGCGTCCGATATTGCCCGACGAAGTCTAAAATAATTGTAAGTTTATGAAAACACAAGAGTGCTGGATGTGGGGGTCGAACCCTCCAGGGCGTCGTGAAATCTGTAAGCTACAGATTCTAAATCGCTATTCAAGCCAAGATTCCCACGGCTGCCACGGCTGCTTGGCCCATGTTGCTCCCATAAAAGGACGCGGTCTCGGAATGGTTCCATCCGAAAGCTATGAGGGTCTCAGGATTCCGTCGTCCGTCAAATTACTGGTCTTGTGCGGAACAGGTGGCGGCGGGATACTCCATGGAGATCCCGTCCCACGCGGTTTGCGGCGCAGCCGAAAGTCACGCCGCATTCTCTGCATATATTTGCCGTGTTGGCTTGGGAAGCGTGATGGTCAGGCTGACCAACGGCTCTGGACTTACTCACCTTAGGTGAGTGTGGGTCCGTCTTGGCACAGACCGGAGACCGTTGGCGCTCTACGCGGCCGGCGATTCGAGGATGAGTTCGGTGGTAATCGTGATCGCCGCCTTCAGACTTCGATAAAATAAACCGGACACTTGTCTGCGAAAATCCCATGCACACGCGAAGCGGTCTCCCACTGATTTTCGTCGGCTTTGAGTCTCATCCGCACGTGAATGCGTCGGATCACAAGGACGTTATCCTCCAACTCAATCTCACCGATAGCTTCGCCGACCAGGCGTCCACCGGTCGCGTTGATTTGACGCGCCTCCAGCGCGCCTCCAAAGGTTCCGGTGAGTCAGCCTGCCGCGGCGGCGACGATGTAGTCGAGTGTGGTTGCTCTTGGCTCCGCAACGTGGGGCGGGACCTTATAATGCTCCGCTACGGCGCCATGGACACCAAAAATAACCGGCTCCGATTCAGCCGGAAGGTACGCCTTGCGCACCGGCCCTTTCACTCGCTCGATTCGGACTTCCGAACGGTAGACCACTTCGGACATGAGTCCTCCCCTCAATTCGGCTTGCGCTGGAACTCAGACGGAGCGCGCTGCCGATCCAGACCTTCGTATTTGAAGTGCCATTCGAGCGGCACATCTTGCGGCAGGTAGCACTTCCGATCGTCGCATGCCTGATACCGGAAGGATCCCTTCACGACCAGCTCGCCGGAGGCATCGACCAACGGCTTCAGAGCGGCCTCTTGCCCGAAAGTGATCTCCCGCTCGATCTGGATGCGCCCGCGATAAACGGGAACGGTCTCGTCGATCGCTTCCAACCGTAACATCTCCGAAGCTGGATATTTGAAGGCATGTCGTTTGGCCGCAGGTCCGCCATCCTCCAGTTGCCAGTCGATCGGAATGTAGCCCTGGACGCCGGGAGCGTAGAGATGCATGCCGGGTTTCAGCTCGATTTTGAGACTGAGCGCAATGCGAAGGCCCGGCCGTGCGAGGTCGTTACTGGCCGACGTCGTAAGTTTGAGATGCTTGGTTTCATTGACTCTTTGCGCCGCCGAGACTGGGCCTCCGAACTGGCGGGCCAGAATGTCGGCCGTGGAAACGCGGTCTTTGTAGTCGTCTTCGAAGTATTTGGACAAGACCTTGCTCTGCGCATCCACAACGTAAATACCTGGATATGGGATGCCGTAAGTCAGGGTCCCCGGCTTGGCCGTCTCGTTCAAAATGTCGAAGGCGCGGATGATCTTCGAACCCGGGTCCGAGAGAAGCGGATACGTGATGTGCTGGCGGTCGGCAAAACTCTTGAGCGCTCCAATGGAATCGTAACTGATCGCCGCGACGCCGAGTCCCTCTTTCCGGATTGCATCGAGATGCTGTTGCAGCTCCACGAGCTGGATTTTACAGAACGGTCACCAATCCGCAGAACGGAAAAAGACCAGCATGGCGCCTTTGGGTCCCATGATCGATTTGAGATCCTGAGTCCGACCGTTCTGGTCCGTCGCGGAAAACGCGGGCACCTGTTGGCCAACCTCCGGGCCGGTCTTGATGCTCTGTGCGTGAAGTGCGGCGATCGGCAGGGCCAACAAGCACAGCCGCTTCAACAGTTCGCTGCTCCTTCTCATATCAGCTCCTAGAATGTGAAGGTGTCTTCTTCAGCGATCATGATTACCGGAGGTCCACCCGACGAGATTTTCACCGCGTGGGCCAAGGTTTCCTTACCGCCGGCAGATTCCGCGCATCCCTGAAGCGCTTCCATCGAAGGAAAATGAACCTCGACGATGCGATAGAACGGCGGCGCGCCCTGAGGTGCCTGTAACACTTTGGTTGCGACGATCTTCGTCTTTCCAGCCAGCTTGGCAACCGCCATGGGGACATGCTCTTTTTCATAGACCGCATCAAAAGCCTCGGCGTCCTTGGGTTGTGGATACGCCACGATTAATTTTGTACTTGCCATACCAATAGATTCGCGAACGCGGCGAGGAAAGTTACGGTCGCCGGATCAGTTTCCGGTTTTCGACTGCCCACCCCACAACAAGACCAGCGACGGCGCCCAGCACCGCGACGCCGAGGTGCGATACCAGGATGTGCCACGCATCCAGGTTCGGGCAGTGAATCCCCAGAGCGGTGGTGCCGGCCAGACCCGCGAGTAGTCCGGTTGCTCCTCCGGTCATGATCGGAGAAAGAATCGCGCCGCGACGCAGCACTAGCCATAAGGCGACCGCCGCGAAGGCTGCAACAGGTGTGCCCCCTTGGATGCATACCCAGGCTCTGAACCAGAAGCTTCGTTCGTGCTGAAACTGGAACAGGACTGCGACCGAAACCATAAGCAAGATCATAACGACGAGGGGCATCCTACCTGGAGGAACGCGGTACCGGCTTCCGGGGACCATCTGATTCACGAGCGAATACGCCAGCAGTCCCGCGCTGATCGCCAAGGCCCCGAAAATAGCCCCCGTCTGAAGCGGCGTCATCGCAGCGATGGCGAAGGCTCCGAAGCGGGAAAGACCCAGAACAGCGGTCGCGATGAAGATCGCCATCATGGACACGAAAATGTAGCGCTTCGGCGGGATCGGGCGCACGGGGCGCAGATCCGCAACGAGCCCTCTTTCGATCTCTCGTAAAACTGTCGGCGAAGGCAAGTCCGCGGGAACCGGCACCTTGAGGGTTCCCGCCAACTCGCGGCATCGGGCACAGGTTCGCAGATGCTCCTCCGCTTCCGGTGACCACGACGAAGCCGATCCCTCGATGATCGCCTGATTGATGTCCTTGCAATTCATTGAGCACCTCCCGCCGCTTCCGCATAACTCCGAAGCAGTTTTCGCAGTCGGTCGTATCCCCGGTGCGCTTTCTGCTTCACCGCGCCGGCGGTCGATGATGTGGCGCGCGCGACTTCTTCCAAACTCAATCCTCCCACCTTCAACATCGTGATGACTTCCCGCTGCGCCTCGGGTAGCGCGGCAACCAGTGCTTCAAAAACCGGAGGCGCATGTCGAGGCTTATCCTCGGCAGGCCACTCAGGCAGCGCCTCCATCGCCGTCTCGTGACTGTCGATCCTTCGGCTCCGCCGGTAGCCGTCTACGCGGACGCGGCGGGCAATCGCATAGATCCACGGCAACACGGGCTCGTCCGGGCGATAAGTGTGCCGTACACGGTGAATTCTCAACCAGGTGTCTTGCAGCAGGTCTTCTGCCTGCCCCAGCGTCGCCGATTGGCTCCGAAAGAATCTCAGCAAGGAGGGGCTGAGCGCGGAGACCAGGACGGCCGGCGCCTCTGGATCGGCTTGCTGGTAACGCTCCATCCAGCGATCCAATTCCGAACAAGCCCGTCCGACCTCAGGGTTCTCTCGCAGGCTAGGCCCTCCCTAAACGAGTTCGCTACCAGGGACAGGCAAGTTACGCCGTTCACGGGAATTTTAAAAAAGATCCGCAATCTGATCAATCCGAGATACCGTCGGGTCCGTTGCCCCGGTCAGGAACTCGATATCGGTTTTGGACCGGTTGCACCTGCAAACCATATAACCAAAAGAACTTGCTCCTGCGACATCCCACCAGTTCGAGGAAACAAATAGCATCTCGGCCGCCCGAAGGCGAAAGGTTTCAACGCCGAGCGCGTAAACACTGGGCGATGGCTTGTACGTCCGCACCCTGTCGACGGAAATAATCTCGTCAAAAGACGATTCGAGGGCATTGTGCCGCACGGCGGATTCCAACATTGCGGGCGTTCCGTTCGAGAGGATCGCCAGCGGAATTCCCTTCAATGATTCCAAGCCCGGTTTCACGTCCGAAAACGCAGACGGAAACAGGTAAGCCCGCATGAGATCGCCAAGGTGAGCTTCACTCGCCTGAAGCCGGAGTTGCCCGACAGCCGAACGCAGCGCCGCCCCGGTTAAAATTCGGAAATCCTCGTATCGCTCCATGAGCGATCGCAGCCAGGTGTATTCCAGTTGCCGCTGCCTCCACAATTCGGACAATGCCGAAGATCGCCCGTGATGCCGTGGCCGTCGCGCAGGACGGCGGAATGCACATCGAACAGAGTGCCGTAAGCATCGAACACGACGGCTCGCGGTTTCATCAGCCTTGCCTTTTTCAGGCGAGCGCGCC
>JBEKNN010000423.1:0-6355 GCA_049522755.1 Bryobacteraceae bacterium
TCTTGTCGATGTTAACGGAGTTAGATTCAGGGCCGCTTAACAGCCGTAATTGTCACTTGCGAGGCGTACTGCCTTGAGTGGTGGACTGAGTTATGCGCCACCACGCCCTTTACTTCGTCGTAATTGTTGCCGCCCGTGTTCATATTCCGGTCGAATCGCGGAAAATTGCTGCTCGATACTTCGATGCGGATTCGATGGCCCTCCGCAAAGTAGTTACTCGTAGTCATCGGCTGTAGCGCCACCTTATACACCTTGCCGCCTTCCATCCAGACCGGCGGGCGGTCATATCCGTCGCGATAGCGCGCCCGCTGAATGGTCTCATCCAGGTTATAAGCCGTGCCATCGGGATATACGTCGATCACCTTCACGCTAAAATCGGTGTCCTTCGCGTCCGACGACACATACAGCGTCACATCCATCGGCCCGCTAGCCTCTACTCCCTCTTTCAGCGGCTCCGAAGTGTATACCAGAATATCCGGCCGCTCTTCCATCTTCCGTTGGTCGAAAGCTCCGCCAGTGACGGCGTTGCCCGTGCAGCACACGTTGCCGCCGAAGGAATTCACCGGGTTCATAGGGTCGTAAGCGAACCCGTCCGGCGCATCCGCCGCCGGAGCCGCCGCTGCCAGCGCGCCATCGCCGTGGAGCGTATTCGCTTTCCCGGAGCTCGTAAGATAGAAAGTCATCGGATGAGCGCCCGCCGGAGGCCACGTGTCCGCCGTCTGCCACTTATTGATTCCCATGGTGTAATAGCGGACGCGCGGCATGGTCTGTAATACATTGTTATCCTCGCCCTTTAAAAAATGGTCGAACCAACCGTAAGTGAGCGAGTTATAGTCAAGACGCGCGTCGCCCATGTGACGCTCGCCCACAACAGTGTCCTCAGTGGCCCGTGTATAACCGCAATGCAGCGTGGGCGCAATTACCGCATACTGCTCTTTGGCAATCTCGGGCCTGGCCGTCTTCCTCACGAAGTTGTACGCCGCCAGATTCGGTCCGATCGATACGTCGTACCAGGACATGAACCAGAACCCGGGCACGTTGATCTTCATATCGTCGTGCCACAATCCACCGCGATACCATGCCGGGTCGTTGGGAGCGCGTTTGATCATGGCGCCGCCGGTAGAGACCTCCATGCGGTCGGCAAAGATTCCGCGCGGGCCGCCCACCGCTTTGATGATCTCGTTCTCGGGCAGGTGTTGCAGCGCCTTGGCCCAATCCACCGGCGGCATCTGCGGCGCCAGGTCGAACATCTTCGATGCCTGAATCAAATCCTCCTGCGTCGTGTTCGGCGGAAACATCGGCCGCACCTGGTTCTGCTCGCCATAGATCCACGCGATGAACAGCATCTGCACAGCGCCGCCGCGATACCAGTTCCCCTGCTCATAATAGGGACCCACGCGCCCCACGCCCGCGCCGAAGCCTTGCGGGATCATGGCTGCGAACGCCGGATTTCCCTGCGCCGCCACGCCCAACTGCCACTCGGCCGTGGACGAGCACCCGATCGTCCCCACCTTACCGTTCGACCACGGCTGCGCCGACATCCACGAGATCGCGTCCGTGCCGTCCGACAGCGGCGCGCCCAGAATATCGTAATTGCCTTCGGAGAAAAAGTGTCCGCGCTCGTTCATCTCGACGTAAGCATACCCGCGCTTCACGGCATCGAGTTCGGCGTTCATGGAGCGCGGCGCGCCGGCGCGGACGTCCCAGAAGTTGAAATTGTACGGTGTGCGCACGAAAACGATGGGGTACTTTTTGGACGTATCCTTCGGCCGATAAATATCCGTCGCCATGCGCTTCCCATCGCGCATCGGGACCATCACCTTGCGCTCGATAATAGCTACGGATTCCAGCTCCGCCTCAGTGGCATTCCGCGCCGCAATTTGTTCCGCGGTGGCCGCGCCGCGCCCCTGGGTGGTGGCGTTCGGAACCAGGATAACCGCGGCGCCCGCCGCCAATAGTAAAGCGGCGCCCACTCTGACGCCAAGGATTCGTTTAGCTTTCATCGGTGAAAGGCTCCCTGGCTATCGTATCCGATTATCTGTGGCGTGCGCACTCCTGCGCGCAGCGTTCACACTCGTGTGAACGCTCTTCGGGCTTAAACGAAGCCCCCTCACTCCGCCCGCAACACCTGCGCCGGTTCAATCCGCACTGCCCGATACGCCGGAACCACCGTCGCCGCTATCCCCGTCACAGTCATCACTGCCGCCACAGCCGCCAGCGTAACTACGTCGGTAGGTCCCACGCCCGAAATCAGGCTCGCAAACAGGCCCGTTGTCGCGGCCGCCCCCGCAATCCCCAACGCCACTCCGGCGGCCAGCAGCAGCCCGCTCTGACGCAACACCAGTCCGACGACGCTGCGCCGCGACGCCCCCAGCGCCACGCGGATGGCGATCTCCGGCGTTCGCTGCGCCACCAATTGCGCCAACAATCCGTAGACGCCCGTGAGCGCCAGCGCCAACGCCAGCGTCCCCAGAATCGAGAGCAGCCGCGCGCCTTCCCTCGCGGGCTCCAACCATCTCTGTATCTGGTCGTTCGCCGTCCGCACGCTCGACCCCGGCAAATCTCCGTCCACTTTTTGGATCGCCTCGCGTACGCGCGCGATCATCGCTTCGGGAGGAGGCGCCGTCCGCATCAATAGATAAAGATTCAGCGCGTCCACTCGCTGGAAGGGCATGTAGAGGAACGGGCGCGCGGCGTCGCCCAGCGACCAATACTTTCCGTCTCTCGCGATTCCCACCACCACCTGCCGTGGACCGCCGCGGCGCAGCAGAATCGTCTTTCCGATCGCATCTTCGTCGGGCCAGAAGCGCCTCGCCATGGCCTCATTCACGATCACGGCGTTCCGTTCCTGCGACTGGAAATCGCGCCCGCGAACCAGGCGGATTCCCATAGTCTCAAAGTAGCCCGCATCCACCGAAGAGCTAGCGATCTCCATTGGCGGAAGGTCGTACGCGGTAACAATCTGCGTCCGCGTATTGCCCAGCGGAAACGTGTCCGATGCCGAAACCTTCTCCACGCCCGGAAGACCGGCGACGCGCTCGCTCAGTTGACGGTAAAGCTCCGCCCGCCGCTGAGGCGGAAACTGTCGATCGCGCAGATCGATCTTCGCCGTCAGCACGCGCCCCGGCTCGAAGCCCAGATCGACCTCCTGAGCCTTTTGCACGCTGCGTACGAACAGGCCCGCCACCACCAGCGCCAGCACCGAGAGCGCTACCTGGCCGACGATCAATATTTGGCGAAGGCGCGGCGTCCGTCCTAAAGCGCCAGCCCGCGCGTTACCCGGCTGCGCCAGGTTCTGCCCGGAAAATCGCAGCGCCGGCAGCATGCCGCAAAGCAGCACGCTCACAAAGGATAGCGCCAGCGTGAACGCCAACACCCGCCAATCCATTCCGTGTTGCACTTGGAACCCGCCACTGATCGAGGCCGGCAGCACCCCCGCCAACAGTTCGCCGGCAAAATAGGCCATCGCGGTTCCGGCCGCGCCGCCCATCAGACTCAACAGGGCAGTCTCGGTGAGAAACTGGCGAATCAAACGGCTCCGGCTAGCTCCCATCGAAAGGCGGATCGCGATCTCGCGGCGCCGCACCAGATAGCGGGCCATCAGCAGCCCCGCGACATTCGCGCATGCCACCGCAAACACCACTCCGACCACCGCCATCAGCAACGCCGCCACTGCCGCGAACGTATCCCACATCGGCGAGTTAGCCAGCGCCACGCTGCTGCGGATCAATAGTTTTCCCCGCTTGCGGCCTTCCGGGTCGGGATGCAGCCGCCGCCACTCGGAATCGAGGCTGGCCATCGCAGCCTGTGCCTGTGCCGCATTCGCGCCAGGTTTCAATCGTGCGGCGGTGATCGGCAGGTCGCGATTTTGATCGCGCTGGCCGTTCGGATGAATCGCAGCCGTGACCCAGAGGCCCGTGCTCCAAGGCGAGAGCATGCCCGGAAAACTTCGCGGGGCAACGCCTGTCACAGTGAAGGCCGCATGGTTGATCGAAATCTCGCGCCCGCAGATTCCGGGATCGCTTGCAAAGCGGCGGCGCCAGAGGTCCTCGCCGATTACAGCCAACGGCCGATCGTCGTCTCCGGGCTGAATCAGGCGGCCCATCAGTGGACGGATTTCGAAAGTTTCGAAATACTCCCCCGTGACCACTTCGCCAAGCGCGGGCTCGGCCGCCGAACCTCGCCCCACGGTGAGGGTTTCGGGAGAGTAGCCCGCCAGCCCGGAAAAAACTGCGCTTGCATTTTTCCACTCCCGATACTCCGCATAGGAGGCCGGTTCGCCTCCGGCCCTTCCGATAATTACAACCTGTTCCGGATGCGGCGCCGGCAGCGGCCGCAGCAGAAACGCATTCACAAAACTGAATACGGTGGTGTTAGCGGCAATGCCGACCGCCAGGCACAGCACGGCCGCCGCGGTGAACCCCCCGGCGCCTTACGAATGGCCCGAAACGCATATCGGATATCCTGTTTCGTGGTTCCGATCCAGGTCAGCGTATCCATATCCCGGCATTCCTCCATCGTCCTCGTCAGACTGCCAAAGCGCTGGAGCGCCTCGGACCGCGCCTGCTCCGGAGTCCCGCCGGCCGAGTGATTTTCCCGCGTTCTCATCTCCAGGTGAAACTGTAGCTCCGCGTCGAGCCGCTGCTCCAGACGTTGCGCCCGCAGCGACGCTGCCAGACGCTTGAACCAGTTCAGTGCGCGCATTTATGCCAACCGGAGGAGCCTTCCCACCCCTGCCGCCAGATTCTGCCAGCGGTCCTCTTCCTTCGCCAATTGCGCCCGGCCCGACCGCGTGATGCGATAGAACTTCGCCTGCCGGCCTGTCTCCGATGGCTTCCATTCGGCGCGGATCCAACCGTCCTGCTCCATGCGATGCAGCGCCGGATACAGCGAGCCCTCTTCCACCCGCAGCAGCTCGTTCGAGATCCGCTCGATGTGCGACGCGATGCCGTAGCCGTGCATCGGGCCGCGCTGCAGCGTTTTCAAAACCAGTAGGTCGAGCGTGCCTTGCAAAACGTCGTTCTTGCCTTTGCCCAAAAATAACTCCTCGCGGCATGAAGCCAAGACAGCTAGGCATAATATGCTATGAATCGCGGAGGTTGTCAAGGGGCCCGAGTCTCCGCGTGTCTCTGCGGGTCACCGCCGCGAAAAATGCGGCGCGTTCTCCTGCGGGCAGGTTCCAGTGGGATCCGGAGCTACTCCCCGTAGTTGATTTCCGACTGCCGGGCCGATAGCGCCGTGTACGCCAGAATCAATGCGGCCACTGCCAGCAGGCCGGGGATGGTAATCCAGGTGGACATCGGATCGGCATCGATCACCATCACGGAAAACGGCGGCGGGACGGGCACTTCCACCGGCATCATGCTGCGCAGGTAATAGATCACGCTCACCTTTTGAAGCAGCGCGGGCAGGAACGGGTTGATGTTTTCCCAGACGAAAACCACCGCGGCGGCGATCATCGGGTTGCGGTAGCGCAGGCCGCACATCAGGAAGACGGCGCCGTAGCCTGCGCAGGCCAGCGCGGCGATCAGCATATACCATCCCAGTTGCCCGGCCCCTGGACCGTGCCAGATGTAATCGGAATAGGCGGCGCCGGCGTGGCGGCCAATCATCAGAAACGAGAGCGCCGCGCTGGTAACAAAGACCACCACCGCTACAGTAAGTCCCGCGAGATACTTCCCGGCGACTAATAACTCGCGCCGCACGGGAGTCATGTAGTAGTAATGCAGCGTCTTTTCCAGCATCTCGCCGCGGAATAGATTACAGAAGATGCCGACGCATCCGAAAAAGATGGCGCCGCGCAGGTAGAAGAACTGGAACAGCGCGGCGTAGGCCTTGCTGTCGTCGCCTATGCTGTGGCCGCCGCGCACCTGCGGCCGCAGCATAAACAGCCAGTGGACCAACGTCAGCGCGACGGGCGCGGCCGCGAGTAAGTAGATCCACCAGCCGCGGCGCGAGAGGAATGTCTTCTTCCATTCCAGCCGGAAGACGCCGGCGATCTGGCGCGGAGTCTGGCTCATACGGTGGCTCCTTCGGCGCCAATCAGGTATTGATAGACCGCGTTCACATCGTCGTCCGCCGGCGCGACGGATTCCACAATCAGGCCGGACTCCAGAATCACGCGGTTCAGCAGCAGGTAGAATTTATCGGCGTCCGTCGTGCGAAGCAACAGCGCGTCCGCCGCGATTTTCGCTTCCACGATGTGGCCGTGCTGGAACAGTCGCGCGACCAGCTCATTGGGGCGGTCGCAGCGCACCACAATCTGCATCGGCTGCTCTTTGACTTCGCTGCGCACGCCTTGGATTTGACCCTCGGCGACCACATACCCGTGGCTGAGCAGAATCACCTGGTCGGA
>JBEKNN010000424.1:0-6266 GCA_049522755.1 Bryobacteraceae bacterium
CGTGATGCCTTCGTGGCCCAGGTGAAGTCCGAGGTCTCCAATTTCAAGCGCTTCAGAAAGCTCATCGACCGATTGATCACTCTGTCGATTGAACGATCTCAGCTCAGAATGAAAACGGACAAAAAGCGGTGAAAGGAGGAGCGGTTGTCAGATTAGTGAGAACTCGGTAGTCTTGAGTATTTCAGGCTCATTTATGGATTGGAAAATGCTAGAATTGTCGACATACGCGAGTTCGAAAAGGCCGCGGCCGAAGCTGACCGCCAACGGAAGGCGGAAAGGATGCGGAAATCGAAATGACTACACCTTTTATCATCAACCATCTGTGGCAGTCATCATGCTTCGCGTTTTTGGCGGGATTGCTAGCGTTCGTCCTACGCAAGAATTCGCCAAAGGTACGCTACTGGGTTTGGCTGAGCGCATCGCTAAAATTTCTCATACCGTTCGCGTTGCTGGTGAGCCTCGGAGGTGTGGTTCCGCGTCCAACTCGGCGCCCGGTGTCCGTTGCGGCTCCTGTTTTTCCGAACGCCCTCGTTCAAATTGCGCAACCGTTTTCGCCGACTCTTAAGCCAACTGTTTCCGTGCATACCCCACTCGATTGGGCGCCCGTTGCGATCGGTGTCGTGTGGGTCCTCGGGTTTTTGGCAATCATGCTGGCACGATGCCGCAGTTGGCTGGAGTTTCGAGCAGCACTGCGAACCAGCACGCCCGTTGAACTTCCGATCCCCGTAGCGGCTCTGATCACGCCTGGCGCTGAGGAACCAGGCGTCGTGGGTTTTCTGTGTCCGGTCCTGGTTCTGCCGGCCAACCTCCTGGAACACCTGAATCCTCGGCAGCTTGGCGCGATTCTCACTCACGAGCTTTGCCACGTGCACCGCCGGGACAATCTCTTCGCCGGCGTGCACATGATGGTGGAAGCGATCTTCTGGTTCCATCCGCTGGTGTGGTGGATCGGCTCGCGCATGGTTGAGGAGCGCGAACTGGCGTGTGACGAAGAAGTTCTGCGAAGGGGCTGCGAACCATCGGACTACGTGGAAGGCATATTGAAGGTCTGCCGCTTCTACGTGGAATCCCCGTTACCCTGCATTTCGGGAGTAACGGGCGCGGATGTGAAGAGGCGTCTCCGCGCGATCCTTGCGGGAAGCATTGCAGACGAGTTAGGCGCCGTGAGAAAGATGACTCTGACGGCGATCGGTCTGGCAGTTGTCGCGGCGCCCATTTTTATCGGCGTTCTGAACGCGCCTGCGATCCGCGCTCAAAGCGCGCCTGCGGCTACGCCGAAATTCGAAGTAGTCTCGATCAAACCTTGTGAGTTTCGGCAGAACACCATGTCGGATATGGCGCCTGAGGGCAATTCAACGCCCGGGAATCTCAGGACTGGTTGCTTTCCTTTGCTCAATGCGAGAGGCAGCGGCCTGATACGGGGCGCATATGCATCGAACCCATTTACTCCGATCAACGGAGGTCCATCCTGGATCCACTCCGCAGCTTATGAGATCAATGCCAGGGCCGAAGGAAGTCCGAGCGTGAGGACGATGAACGGCCCAATGATGCGAGGGCTCCTGGAAGAGTATTTTCACCTGAAGATCCACCAGCAAATCGCCGAGGGCCCTGTTTTTTTCTTAACGGTCGCGCGTGGAGGGCCGAAGCTGCACTCGTTCGTGGCAGGAAGCTGCACGCTTCCTGCCACGGCTCCGCAAGACCCGCTCCCGCCGGGACAGAGCTATTGCAAAAACATTATGAGCGTCTCATCGTCGCCCGCCTCCATCGAAGCTCAAGGGACGACACTCGATGACTTTTCCAGAATGCTTTTCGCAATCTTAGGCCGGCCGGTATTCAACAAGACCGGAATCGCAGGCCGATTCGATATTCGTATTGAGTTCTCGCGAGAGGGAACCAGGTTTTCCCCTCTTCGGCCGACGGAGCCCACCGACGGCAGCTCCCCGGCATCCGACCCGACAGGTTCGATATTCGCTGCGCTCCAGGAAGAACTCGGCCTGAAATTAGAACCGGCGAAAGGACCGGTTGAAACGTTCGTGATCGACCACATAGAGAGGCCTGCGGGGAACTGATAGGATCGCCGGCGTGTCACCAGCATCGGCCAGACCCGCAGCAGAGCCGACTTTTCCGTCTGAATAGCCAAGCGGCAAGTCCATGCCTCCAGAAGCAGTGCTCCAGGGATGTGGACTGTACCTCCGTCCGTATGGTCGGAGACTCGTACAGAGCTCGGAAGCCATTTCCCTGCCGTCCCGAGTTGCTCTGTACGAGTGATTCAAAAGTTGGCCGATTATTTGGGCTAAAATCGGATATTATTACCCTATGCCACCGGCCATCGGCACGCGCTCACCGCGACCTGTGAATCTTCTGGCTGCCTTCGGACTAGCCTTCCTGAACACACTCGTTGCTCAGCCGCCAATCGTGGGGAAGCTCGTGACGGTCGAGGGGACCATCTCCGTAGAAGGAGCCCAGTTGCCACCCGGGTATTTGCGAGTCGTGCTGGACCCTGTGGGCTCGGGGAACGAGTTGTCCGCCGAAGTACGCAGCAACGGAGCTTACACGATCGGCTCAGTCGTTCCCGGCCACTGGCGCGTGTCTGCCTCAGGGGCCTTTATCAAGTCGGTTACACGCGGCGAGCGCGAGTACTCAGCGGCCGATGTCGAGATTGGCGACCAGGCGGGACCTCCTTTCAAGATTGTGGCCAGCACGAATTTCGCGTCGTTGAGGGTGACGGCTCCCGGTGAACCTCGGTCCACGGAAGGGATTCTTTTCTTCTTTTGGATCGGCGGAGGTCCGAATGGCCCAAGGTTTCCGGTCGTCCCCGATCACAGCGACAGGATGATCGACGGCGGGACGATAGGGTTGCCTCCCGGCCGCCATCTTGTCTGCACCTTTGTGGGCGTTCAGCCCTGGATGACCCCGCAAAGTTCGTTGGACTTTAGCGCGCTACGCCCAGCGCTCAAAGCCATTGCCAGACCATCCAGCTTTTCGAAGGCGAGCAAGCCACTATATCAGCGGTACAAGCGCCGTTCATTTCCGCTGACGAACTCAAGCGCTTGAGGGAAAAACTAGAACAGTAATTGCCAGCGGTAATTGTGAAGCGTGACGAAGCAATCTGTATCCGTGGCTAACGACGCCTGCCACTACAACGCAACGGATGCTTGTGTCCGGATCGTCGGCTACTCCTAGAAAGGTACTGCCCAAGAGCGGCACGACAGCGCCGCGGCCACAATCTGCCCAACCAAGCCGGGCCACCCATGCATGTAGGTCCCGAACGGGCTTGAGATCGGCGAGGGCGTTGCCGCGTCCGGGCGCGAAAGATCGCCCGCTCGCACCCATAGCCCTCGGAGGCCATCGCCGATTGATCCTGAGGCACGCCACTGCGAGGGAATTGTGGTTTCCGCCGGTAACTCGTCATCTCCCAGAAAGCGACTTCCGGCTCGCGTCGCCCAAAATCCGAGTTTTGTACGAGTAGCGCGTGATCCGCGCGGAGCCAACTTAACGGCAGCCGCGATTCGGCAAGACGACGACTGTGTCAGGCATGATCTAAAATCCCCTTCTATGCCTCTGCGGCCTGCATTTATTTGTTCGGTGCATGACCAATCGACCAATCCGATGAGCCAGTGGCACAAGAAACTGCTTGCTTTTAAAGATACCAAATGGTATCTTCAATCAGAACGCCGTTCAAAACGAACCGCAACCGTCGACTATGAACGGTGCTGACCGTATTTGGTAGGGCCCTTTTGACGAACAACTTGTGAGGTGAATCATGACCGGTTTAGGATCGAGCGAGATGAAGACTTTCGTTGACTCAGAATTAGCAGTGGCCCACCTTGTTTTTAGGGTCGCTGACCTTAAAAGGAGTTGCCACTTCTACTCGAATCTCGGCATTCCTCCATTTGCTATTGACGGAAAGATCGCACTTATCGAACTGCGTGGAGGCACTCATCTTCTATTGTTAGAAGTTGATCAGCTGGCTGGAGAAGGGCTAGCCGAAAGTGTGACAGGACAGTTCCACCAAAGATTTTCTGAGCAATTTGACCTCATGATTAATGGCAAAGGCCTGAGTGACTTGGAACTCTATCGGCTGGAGCTAATCAGCAGGGGAATCGCAGCGGGAGAGATCCCTGATGAAACGTTCTTTGGACATCATCTGTTTTGCGTAACGGACCCCGACGGGAACGGTATAACGATTTATACTAGCCACGCAATTCAGTGATCTGATTCGCCGGTCCTGCCACATATGCTGGTGAGGCTGCAACGCCACGCGATGGCCCGAGGCTATTTTCGCCCCGCGCTTTACCGGCGCACCGAAAACGGCTGCGCACGAACTGACGATGAACCCGGACAGCTTCACCGGGCGCACGGATCGTCGAGGGGACTTTCGAAATGAAGGCGACTAAAATAAAAAACGCGTACACGAAGAAGAAGGCCCCTCTTTTCGTTAGAGAATCCCTCTTGAATGCCGCCTTCGAGCTTGCTGCGACCAAGGGCATGGCTGATGTCACCGTCAACAAGGTGAGCGAATTGGCGGACGTTACCAAGGGGGCTTTCTTTCACCACTTCGACAGCAAAGAGACGTTGGTGGTGGAACTGATGCAGATGCTTTTGACCCGATTGGACAAGCAGTTTGACCGACTGATGGCGGAGGAAGAGAACTCCGACGGATGCTTTACTCGTGCATACATTAGGGCCGCATTCTCCGAAGGCGCAGCTGAACGTAAAGTGTGGGGCGCGCTCTTGAGTCTGATGGCCACTAAAGATCAGGTCGGATGGGCGTGGGATATTTGGCTGAGCGAACGCCTAAAGAGACATTCGAAAACTGATTCGAGAATCGAGCTTCGGGTCGTAAGACTGGCGGCAGATGGCGTATGGCTTGAGAGAATCATGAACGCAAAGTCGAAACACCTAAAAGGTGTCGAAGAATATCTCATTGAGATGACGCGGATCCGTTAAATTGTTCGATCTATTGCGGACAAGTTGAAATCGGGAAAGCTCGAGATTGTGCAAAACCAGTTCGCTTCGACGAGCACGAGGTTCTATCTATCATTATCCGCAGCGCTCGCAGGTTCACCGCCGCCTGACCAGTCAACGCGGTGTCGACCGGACGCTTAACGGAAGCCGGAGGTTGTGCAGATTTCCGCCTGCGCCTGAAGACCGGTTACCGGAATGTGACCGCTTGGGTGAATCGTCGGCTACACGGACCAAGGTGGCACGCGATGGCACTATCAGCGACCTCCGTACGAGTGGCGCTTGATCCCCCCGAAGCGGCAGGCTGGTCATTGCCGGCGAGCCGGTATATGGGGGCTACGTACTTGCAACCACACTTTATTCCGGCGAAGGTTCGCTCCGAGCTCGGACTACCCTTTTCTGTGGCTCCTGCGCTACGCACGTTTTCCAGTTGAGGCAGGCGTCGTTACCTGGACCGTCGGTCAGGGCGAATCTCCGCTGGAATCTTCTTCAGGTATTCGTCAGGCAGCCTCCACCCCTCCCAGATTTCTTCCGTTCGACCATCAACCCGAAGCCTGTAGGGCAAAATACTGCGCAGCAAGTGGCGTTCCGAAATCGGCTTGCAGGAAATGGAGATCCCGAAACGTCCGCAGTATTCCTGCCATAGCCCTTGAGATTGCTCGGGCGGCAACAGAACCGTGACGCTCTTCGGCGATGCAATCCTCTCTGGTACCGCGCGGGCCGCGGGTGCCAGGTCGCTATCACCCGTCAGAAGGAAAGCTCGATCATAAGATGAATCCGCTGCGTCGAGAAGCAGTTCAATCGCGATATTGACGTCGGTCCACTTCTCTTCTCGCGGCTTGTCGTCGGGTTTCGAGAACCGTCCGGCTATAACGTTAAGGCCCTGAATGCTCTCCAGCGCGTCCAGCCAATTCCGCTGCCGACGTTTTTCCCCTTCGCGTCCCGGCAACTCCCAAGTCACCTCGGTGGTGAAGTACCGGACCCTTTCAAGCTCTTCGCCCTGCCCGAGGAATTGCTCCCCGAGGGACCGGAAGTCACACCAACCGAGGCCTATAGGGAGTGTCCGTGAGTTCTTGATGGCGTAGTAGAAGTGGTAAGCCGTCGACGTACATCCAGACTTTGCGCATGTCATCAGCTTCCTGAAACGAACTGGAGATTAATCTTACCGCGAAGTATGCCGGCGCACCCTGGGCTTCCCGTGGCAGCCAAGCCTCAGGACGATCCCGTTCGTTACCGAGGATGATGCCGATGGGACCCGTTGACTCCTAGATGAACGCGACAACATTCACAAACGCCCGCTC
>JBEKNN010000425.1:0-6243 GCA_049522755.1 Bryobacteraceae bacterium
GGGTGATTGCGGCAGGTGAAAAAACAGAATCCGTTCCCAGGAGTTCGGGCGGGAAATCGGCTACCGCATCGTACTTTTCGCCTTTGCTCTGTGCGAGTTGGGCTAGCAGCACGGCCTCTTCGAGGGCTTGATCGCGGGCGGCTTTGCGTTCGGCGCGCAGGGTGCGGAGTTCGGCCATATTCCTCTCGATGGTGCGGTTGATGCGCTGCTCATAGAGAGCGAGAAGGAGGAAGTTGTCGTTCTGGGCGAGCCAGGTGCGGGCTTGCATGAGGGCATCTTCGATGAGAAGCTGGGCTGGGTCTTCGGTTGTCTCCACGCTGGGATTGCTGGGATTGCCGGCATTGAAGCCGAGCAGGTCCTGCTGGCGCTGGCCGGCGGCGAACATAGCGGATTCGATGGCGCGGGCGCGCATGAGACGCCAGCGGTTTTCCGCGATGGATTGGGCGAGATCGATTTCGAGGGCGCCGACGGGGGCGAGAGCTTCGCAGATGCTTTTGCAGTGCGCGTCGAAGACGGTCCGCTCCGCGGCAGTGAAAAGGTGGATCTGACCGGTGAGGCCGTGTTTGTAGGCATTGAGACGAGTGCGCTGGGTGCCGGCCTGACTGCCGGGTGCGGCAGGGCGGGTGGATTGAGTGGGATACTCGGCGTCGTGCCTGGCGATGGCGTCGGCCATTGCCTTTTCTCTGTCAAACATTGGTAGTACCTCTATTCCCAGCAGAGCATGGCAACATGGGGCTGCAAGGGGGGAACGGCGGTATGTGGTTGAAAGGAAAGGGCGACTTTATTTTCGGAGCGTGTGACCGGGGTTTCCGGTCAGTCTCAAAATGCCTGCCGCTGCGGGATGAGCAGTGAGCCCTTGCAAAGGTGAATGGAGGAAATGACGGCTACAAAGAAACAGAGTAAAGGCAGATAGCCACGCCCGACTGGTCGACAGAGGCGAAGCACGCCAGGTACGTGGCAAACCATTTGAACGTCGGCCGCTCAACGCTGTATCGGCGCCTGTCGCGTAGTCGCTTGAGAAAACACGCCGTTAGGGAGGATCTGACACCAGTGTCAATTTTCCAACGACGCGTCAACCGCCCGGAACCGTCCAGCACGAGCATTGTGGCGGGTCGACGGCTGGGCGCTCGCGTGGCTGTTTCAGCGACGGCCATCCGCGCTGGCACACGCGGTTGGATAATATAGTATTCCCCCAAAAATATGAATCTCTCGGCAAAGCTTCTATCGGGAACTGAACTGAAAATCTTCGACCCACGCGATGCTTCCACGGGGTCAGACGGGGCGGAACTAACCGACCCAAGTGTTGTCCAGCGATGCCAGCAGTGGTGGATGTATCTGGCGGGCCAGCCCGGAGGATTCGGAACCACGGATATCTACAGCGCCTCACTCGCCATGGGGACGCCGCTGTCAGCGACTGGTTGGAGGCTCACTCGCGGCACGAAGGGGGAGTTGGTACCGGTGGCTGGGCGGCAGCATAGCAGGGCGTGGGATGGCAACGGGGGACGGCACTGCCCATCGTCTGCGAGGGGATGGGACCCCACCAAAGGAAGATGGGTCGAGCGGATTTACTACGCCGGCGCAGCCGACAACCTGTGGGGCCCATACACAATCGGCTTTCTAGAATGGAATGGGGAGCAGTGGATCGATCAACCCGAGCCAACCTTCACCGCGAATGAAGACTGGGAGCACGGAAGCGTATATGAACCAAATCTGGTCTATCACGATGGTAAATGGATGATGTGGTACGTGGCCGGATCGAACCACGAGGATTATCTCATCCAAGGCTACGCAGAGAGTGAGGACGGGCGTACCGGCTGGAGCCAACACAATGTCTTTGCTCCGCCGGAATTGAAGATGTTCGATTTCTGCGTCTGTCGGAGGGGAGTTGGATTCGACGCTATCTTCGCGCGCGTTTGGGTGGGGAGCGGCTCCCCGCCGCCGGAGACTGGTTTGTGGTGGTGCAGGGCGGATCGCCCCTCGCGTGTGCTTTCCGAGTGGAGTTCCCCGATCCAGATCATGACGGCCGAGGATCGGGGGTGGCATTCAGGGCCATGGAAACCATCGTTCCAATTTGACCAGCAGAAACGGGACCGTGCGATCGTGTTTTTCGACGGGCTATATCGAACCAGCGATCCCGGCCCATTCCCGTTTGCCTTCACGCTGGGATGCTTCCACGTAGATCTGCCCTAGCGCGCAAAACGGCGGACTGCGGCATTGGATAGCTCCCTCCTTGTCGCGCAGCGTTTACCTATCGCCAATGTGCGACCAAGATAGGCCTTGTTTCCGATAATCGATGTAAATAATTGCCATACACATTTTGCGCTTTCAGAAAACTAGGGGATCCTCGGGCCGCGCGGTAACAACTACCCGCCGCCTACTCTCGGCTACGGAAAAAATCTTCCGCCTCAAACGCACCGCACGCTCTCTCACCTTGAATCCAACATCCGCAAAGAAATTGAGTCCAGCTGAGGCCGACAACATTGTCTTGGACGGATCCCCCAAAACGGTTAGGCACACTGTCGCCCGTTCCCGCACCATTCTGCATAATGGTGTTATGCCCACAGCCGACAAACCGGTACGGCAGAGCGATACGTTGCCGGCGGCCGTCGGCGTGCAGGTTCGGCGCCTGGAGAAAGCGCGCAGGCTTAGCGCCAACCGGATGTTGCTGGAACTCATCGAGAACGGGATGGCGGCTGAGAGGCGTAAGCAGCAGGAATTCTTCGACCTCGCCGAACGCTTCCGAAATGCCGCCGATCCGGCAGAGGTCGAACGCCTGGGCGATCCGATGGGCCGAACGGTCTTTGGCAGCTGATGCCAAGGAATTGAGACCTGGGGCAATCTGCCCCGGCATCCGCAAACACTTGGCAGGCCGGATGGGCGACCGGGAAATCGGCATCGCTGGCCTCATTCGTCTTCGGCTCTGGATTGACTCTCATTCAAGATGTGTGGCAGCGGATCGTTGCCGAAGACGTTTCTCCTTCGTGGTCAAGCCGCCAGCGGAAAGGCGTTATAGCCGTGCCCAGCCAGGCGGCTCCCGACGGCGGAAACCGCCGTGAAATCCTTGCTCCGGATGCTGTCGCCGCCCGTCGAACGCCAACTGTGCCAGGCGCCCGCTTTACCAGAGGCATTTGCCAGACGTGTAGATTCCGGCGCCCCGCTGCGCTATAACGCAATGTATGGCTTGGCGCGCAGCCTTATTCATTCTGGCGGCGGCGGCCCGCGCCGCTACCGGACCGGCCTACGTTGGCGAGGCTGCTTGCGCCAGATGCCACGCCGAGATTCACAGCCAATGGTCCCATTCGCGCCATAGCAAAATGGTGCAGCCCGCCACCGCGGCCAGCGTCCAGGGCGATTTCAGTCGCGGCGTGGTAACGCTGCGCGGCGAGCCGTACGAGCTCAAGCGGCGCAATGGCGCCTTCTATATCACCGAGGCGTATCTCACCGGCAAGCCGCTGGAACATCGCGTCGAGTATACCCTGGGCAACCGCCGCATCCAACTCTACCTGACCACGCTCGCCGATGGCCGCATCATCGTGCTTCCGCCCAGTTGGGATATCGGGCGCAAGGAGTGGTTCCACGGCCTGGATATAGACGACCCGGAAGACGAGCCCGGCGTGCTGATTCAGATCTGGAACAAGTCGTGCTACTCGTGCCATGTGAGCCAGCAGGAAAAGAATTTCAACCTGGAGGCGAACGCCTACAAGACCGCGTGGCTCAACTTCGGCACGAATTGCGAACGCTGCCACGGCCCCGGCAGCGAGCATGCGGCCCATTACCCGGCGCATGACTCCAGCGCCACGCCGCCTAAGGGGCCGGCCCGCGATATCGTCTTACAGACGCGGCTCGACGCGGCGCGCAACACCATGGTGTGCGCGCAGTGTCATTCCTTCCGCGACATCTACGTGCAAGGGTACGCCGCCGGCGCCGATTATTACGACTACTTCCTGCCGGTGCTCGAATACAATCTGGCGGATGCCGGCGACCCCGCCTACTGGCCGGATGGCCGCACGCGGCGCTTCTCCAACGATGCCTTGGGATTATGGCAAAGCGAATGTTACCTCAAGGGCGGCGTCACTTGCGTGGGCTGCCACGTCAATGCGCATGAAACGGAAATCGAGCGCAATCCGCAGCTACGTCCCGACGCCAACGCGCTGTGTACGCGCTGCCATGAAGATATCGGCAAGGCTCTTCCGGCGCACACTCACCACGCCCCTGCCAGCGCCGGCAGCTCTTGCGTGGAATGCCACATGCCGCGCAGCGTCTATAGCATCAAGGCGGAGATCCGCGACCATTCGATGTCGATTCCGGTTCCCGAAAACACCATCCGCCACGAAATCCCCAACGCCTGCAACCTATGCCACAAGGACCGCGACGCGCAGTGGGCGCTGGCGCGCATGAACCAGTGGTACACGCCGGATTCGCGCCGGAAGCTCATCCGCCGCGCCGATGCTTTCGCCGCGGCGCGCAAGAACGATCCGGGCTCCATTCCGGACCTGCTGGCCATGCTGGCGCAGCCGGCCGAAGGGCCGCTCACGCGCGCCAACGCTGCGGGTTACCTGGGCCGCTTCGCCTCCGATCCGCGGGTGTTTCCCGTGCTGAATCGCGCGCTGACCGATGCGGAGCCGCTGGTGCGTGCGATTGCAGCGCAACGGATTGCTTCGGTTCCGGATGCGCGTGCGGATGCGGTGGCGGCGCTGATACGGGCGCTCGCCGATCCGGCGGCGACCGTGCGCATGAGCGCGCTAACGTCGCTGGTCGGGTTGGGAGTCCGCGAGCTTCCAGGCGAAGACGGCGAGCGTTTCAAGAACGCACGGATCTTATACGATGCCCGCGCGGCGCTCAACTCCGACGACGCCGGACAGCAATTGGCCGCGGGGAAATTTTATTTTTTATCGGCCGATCCCGACCGGGCGATCGCCGCATTCCGCGCCAGTTTGAAGCTCGATCCGGCGACGGAAGCGCAGTATCTGCTGGCCGGAGCCTATGCGGAGAAGAGCGATCTGACGGAAGCGCGAAAAATTCTGGAAGCGATTCCGGCAAGCGATCCACAATATGAAAAGGCGCAGCGATTATTGAAAGTGATCCTGGCGCAGCCGCCCCATTACTGAGGCGCCGCCAGCACTTATAACAGCTCCGGCCCGCGTCCTGCCCGCGCCTCCCCCTGACTCGCCCCAATCGAATATAATCAAGCTCGCGGAGCACACGCCGGGCCGACCGGCCACGGGAGGAGAACCTATGTGCCAGATTAAACGACGTTCGTTTCTGAGTTCGTCCGCGACGCTTTTGGGCGGCGGCGTAATTGCCGGCCAAACGAGCCACGCCCAGAGCCACGCTTCCAGCAACCCGAGCGGTATGCATGACCACATCCACACGGTTTCGGTGATGACCGAAACCGCGAATCGTTTGCTGGCTGCGCTGAGCCCGGAACAGAAGGCCAAGGCGACCTTCCCGTTCCAGGACGAAGAACGCATGCATTGGTTCTACGTTCCCATCGACCGCAAGGGCCTGACGCTGGGCGAAATGAGCCCTTACCAGAGACATCTCGCCAGCGCGCTGCTGGCATCCGGGTTGAGCCAGGCCGGGTACATCAAGGCAGTCACCATCATGAGCCTGGAAGATGTGCTGAAGATAATGGAAAACGACAGCGGGGTGCGCCGCAACCCGGAGAAATATCACTTCACCATTTTCGGCACGCCCTCCGACTCCGGCGCCTGGGGCTACCGCGTGGAGGGCCACCACATCAGCCAGAACTACACCGTGACGAACGGGCAGGTGGTGGATGGGCCCAGCTTTTTCGGCTCGAATCCGGCCGAGGTGAGGCAGGGGCCGCGCAAAGGGCTGCGCGTGCTCGCCCCGGAAGACGACCTGGGCTTCGAGGTGATTCATGCGCTGGACGAGCGGCTGCAGAAGACCGCCATCGTCGACCCCAAAGCTTATAGCGACATCCTGACCACGAATACGCGGACGGCCGCTCTGAAAGGCCAGCCGTCGGGGCTTTCGGCGTCGAAGATGAACGCCAAACAGTACGATGCGCTGCGGGCGCTGGCGGAGCTCTACGCGCGCAATCTGCCCGACGACATCGCCCAGCGTCGCATAGACCAGATCGACAAGGCCGGCGGCCGCAACACCTGGTTCGCCTGGGCCGGAGGGGCCAAACCGGGCGACCCGCATTATTATCGCGTGCAGACGCCCTCGTTCATGATCGAATTCGACATGACGCAGGACAACGCCAACCACATACAC
>JBEKNN010000426.1:0-6208 GCA_049522755.1 Bryobacteraceae bacterium
GTTTTCGGGGAGAATGTCGCGTTAACTGAAGGTCTCTACTGGCTGCGAGAGCTGAATTACAAGAAGCTGGAGCATGCGCATTCGCCGGCAGGCGGCCTGCTGCACCGGCTTATGCGCTTCGTTAATCAAGAAGGCTTTCTACCTCACAGCATCAAGCTGAAGAAGGTTACGTCCGAAGGCGTCGAGTTCGAGGACGCGAACGGTTTCCCCGTTCCGGTTGAGGAACTCAGTGACGGATATCGCTTCGTCCTCAGTATGACATTTGAGTTGATCCGGCAACTGAGCCGCCACTATTCAGAAGATCAGATATTCGATGTTCAGAATCTCCGCGTCATCGTACCCGGTGTGGCGATGGTCGATGAAATGGATGCCCATCTACGTCCAACTTGGCAGAAGAAGGTCGGATTCTGGTTTACCGAACACTTTCCAAAATTTCAATTCATTGTGACAACGCACAGCCCGCTGATTTGCCAGGCCTCCGCGAAGGGCTCAATTTTTCTGCTGCCAAGGCCGGGGACCGAAGAAGAAGGGCGGATACTCGAAGGTGCAGACTGCGACCGGCTTGTCTACGGCGATATCCTGGACGCCTACAGTACGGAGGCCTTTGGGTCAGGCGACACGCGGTCGCCGGAGGCGCACAAGATGCAGGAGCGGCTGGCGTCGCTCAACATTAAGGAACTGAAACAAGGGCTTGCTGCCAAAGAGAAGACCAAACAGCAGCGTTTACGCGCCGCTTTTCCGACCTCGTTTCATTTGAATGCGCGCTCGGCTCACGATGATTCAGCTACCATCCACCGAACTTCCAACCGATATCAAAAGGACATTGGGGAGGTGCCAGGCGGATATAGATGCGGAACCGGATTTCGGTGCGCGGGTCGGACTCGCCGCTGCGAGATTCAAGCTGCGAAACCGCGCGAACAACCCGGCATTTCGCCAAGTACGGCGCACGCTTACCTTGATGTGCGGTGGCGCCAAACGGTGTATGTATTGCGAGGATTCAGCCGCCGATGAGGTTGAGCATCACCGGCCCAAAGACCTCTATCCCGAACACGTATTCAATTGGGAAAACTATTTGTACGCCTGCGGTCCGTGCAACGGTCCCAACCACGCATTGAGAATCCCCTTGAGTTTATGATGCTCGATATCCCCGGGGACACATTCTTGTTTGTCCCAACAGCGGTCCCGAAATCGCGAGAATTCGAAAGGGCGTCATATACCATCGAACTCCTCAGACTGAATCAACGGGATCATCTCCCGGTTGCCCGCCGTGAAGCCTATGGGAGCTATCGGTCGCGATTGGCTGAATACGTTCACAATCGCGACGCCGGCGTTAGGAATTCTGCGTTGCGTCTGATGGTCGATGCAATAAGGCGAATGCAGCATCCCACCCTGTGGTTTGAGATGTGCAGGCAAAGTAACTTGATTCCGGAGCCGGCTCAACTTTTTGGTCTGGCGCCGGAGGCTATGACTTGGTAAACACCGCGTGCGCAGCAGGGAAATGACAATAGGAGTTTACAGCAGGTCTTCGCGCTTAGCCCGCTCCAGCGCTTTCACCACGTCGCCCACTTGCTGCGCACGGTCCCGCGCCGCCACCAGCAGCGCATCCGGGGTGTCCACCACAATCAGATCGTTCACGCCGAGCAGCGCTACCAGCTTGCCGCGAACGTCCACGAAATTGTTGTGCGCTCCCAGGTAAATCGATTCGGCCGCGATCGAGTTTCCACACTCGTCCCGCGCCAACAGCTCGTAGACCGCGTTCCAGCTGCCGACATCGTTCCAACCGAAGTCGGCGGCTGGAATGCCGTGCACCAGCGCCGATTTCTCCAGCACCGCGAAATCGATGGAGATGTTTTCGCACAGCGGAAACGCCCGGTTGAGCTTCTGGTGGAATCCGCGCGAGCCGAAGGCCGGCAGCGCGGCCAGAATGGTCGCCGTCTTCGGCAGGTGCTGCCGCAATTGGTCGAGCAGCGCGTCGCATCGCCAGAAGAACATGCCCGAATTCCAATAGAAATTGCCCGAGGCCAGGTAGCGCTTCGCCTTCGCCAATGCCGGTTTTTCGTGGAAGCGCTTGACGCGAGCGACGGCGCCGGGCTTCGAGCCGCGCGGAAACTCCACATATCCATATCCGGTCTCGGGCCAGCGCGGCTCAATGCCGATCACCATCAGGTTGCCGGCGTCGGCGCTTTTGAGAGCGGCCTTCACTACGTTGCGATAAGCCGCGGCTTTAGCTACCACATGGTCGGACGGAAACACGCCCATCACGGCGTCCTTGTCGAGCGACTGCAGAATGTGCGCCGCCAGACCGATGGCCGGCGCGGTGTTCCGCTGCATGGGCTCCGCCAGAATCTGCCGCTGGGGAATCTCAGGCAGCTGCTTGACGATGGCGCCGCGCAGGTGCTCATTGGTGAGCACCCACATCCGCTCGGGAGGAATCACCGGCGCCAGGCGTTCCACGGTGTTCTGGATGAGCGAACGCTCGCCGACAACGTTCAGCACCTGCTTGGCGCTGCGCTTGCGGCTGCGCGGCCAAAAACGCGTGCCTCGGCCCCCGGCCAGGATCAATCCATAATGGTGACGGTTCATCTACTTTAGTTGAGCGGATAACCGTGGATCAGACGCAGCGTGCGGCTCCAACGCGTCTTGGTGGGGAAGTGCATCGCGATATCGATCAGATGCTGGACGCCCAATCCCGAATCCGTCAGCGCCGAGGTGGAAGCGTCGTACGACCAGTAAATGATCAGCGGCTTCCCGATGATGTTTTCGCGGGGGACGAAGCCCCAGTAGCGGCTGTCGAGGGACCAATCGCGGTTATCGCCCATGGCGAAGTAATGTCCCGGCGGCACCACCACTTCGCCGTTCACCACGTGATTCGCCAGCATCTCCAGCGCCGATTCCGCCACGTTGATGTTGGGCTGCCCGGGAAAATCGTCGCGATAGGAATCGATATAGCCGGTCTTATGGTATACGTATGGCTCGTTCATCGCCTTGCCATTGAGAATGAGCTGCTTGTCGACCAGCCGGATATGGTCCCCAGGGACCCCGATGCACCGCTTCACGAAGGTCTGCTGGATATCCACCGGGTAGCGGAACACGATGATGTCGCCGCGCTTCACCTCCTGGTACGGCAGCAGGTATTTGGAAACGCTGCCGCCCGGCGCGTAGGCCAGTTTATCCACCAGCAGGTGGTCGCCGATGAGCAGCGTGTCTTCCATGGAGCCGGTGGGGATGACGAATGCCTGCAGCAGGCTGGTAGTGCCAAAGAGGAGCAGAATGACAGTGACAGTCCATTCCGCGATAAAGCCGCGATGCGCCGCCGGCGTCTGCGCGGGCGCTTCCGGAGGCGCATGCTCCACTGCTATGCCGTTGTTTTCTTCCACAGCCTCATTTTAACCTGATATCCTGTAAGAGCACGCCCCGAGGCCCCCCGATTGAGCGCCATCGCAACGAATCCAGCTCCCGCGACCACGTCCGAACAAGCCCGCCGCCGCGCTGTGCTGATGGTGGTCTTTTGCACGTTTCTTGGCGCGGCCGCACAGATTCTGATGAAGCTGGGCGCGGACCACGCCAAGGCGCATCCCGGACTGGCGGGCATGATCACTAACCCCGTACTCATCGCGGGCTACGGCCTATACGCCGTGGTAACGGTGCTGATCGTGGTTGCGTTCAAAGATGGCGAGCTGTCGGTGCTCTATCCGATACTTTCGCTGAGCTATCTCTGGGTGACCGTGCTCTCGTTTTTCGTCTTTCACGATACTCTGAACGCCGACAAATTGATTGGCGTCGCGGTGATCATCTGCGGGGTCGCCGTGTTAGGGCGCGGAGCGAAGAAATGATTACCACGCCGCTCAGTTCCATTCTGCTGGTGCTGGCCGGGTCGTTCATCGGCTCCATCGGCATGGTGTTTCTGAAGAAGGCCTCGAAGCATCTTCACCAGGGTTTCCTGCATATAATCAGCGTGAACGCGGCGGTTGGCGTGGGGCTCTTTATGATTTCTTCCTTCATCTATCTAGCAGGAATTCGCAACGGGCAGCTCTCGGTTTTGTTCCCGATGGTTTCGCTCAGCTATGTGTGGGCGTTGTTTTGGGCGCGGCTGGTGTTTAACGAGCCGCTGACCAAACAGAAGTTCGTCGGGCTGGGCCTGGTGCTGGTAGGCGTGTTCTTCCTGGGATTGGGAAGCTGAAGGCTGGCGGTTTTTCCGAGGCTTGGCCGGAGCTACGGGAAACAGGGGGCTGAGGATTGGGTCAGAATCCACTTCACAGCATCCCCTAAATCTGAGACCCGTGCATCCGGAGCGTTGGCGGGGCCTCGTTCCCGATACTGGTGGTCGATCGGGATTGTGCCGCAACCCGCAGCGTGTCCGGCATCGATATCCCGCCAACGGTCGCCAATGAAGAAGCTCTTTTCCAGATCGATGCCGTAGCGTTCCGCGGCTCGCAAAATCAGGCCCGGCCGCGGCTTCCGGCAATCGCAGCCGTCCCGGTCGTCGTGATAGCAAATGAAACAATCGGCAATCGGCAAGCAGCTGCGCAGGTAATCATTTATCGCTTCTACCGTCTCGCGATTCTGACGGCCCCGAGCAACGTCGGGTTGGTTGGTAATCAGAATGAGGAGATAATCGGCCAGATGAAGCTGCGCAAGCATCCGTTCGGCGTGGGGAGCGAGTTCTACCCGGTCGACGCTTTCGGGTGGATGAGGTTTACCATCCCGGATCGTCGCCCGGATGACAACCCCGTCACGGTCTAGAAATACGGCGCGCGCCATTTCTCTTATAGTTTGCCTTCCCGGCGGCACCATTCGACGGCGCAGACCATGCCCTCGTTAATCGTTACGCTCGGGGCGTAACCCAGGCAACGCTGGATCTTGCCGCACGACAAGGCAACGTGCCAATGCGCTTCGCCGACCAAATGGAGATTCTTCCAGTAGATCCCCGCGGAAGCCAACACACGGTCCGCACGGTAAGCGATGGGCCCCGCGATCGCCGGCAACTGGAGAATTCTCAACGGTACGCCCAGCGCGGCCGCCATGGCCTGAGTGATGCTGCGAGTGGTGTAAACCGGTTCGTCCACCACATAAAAAATCTCACCGGATGCCGCCGGATGGCTCATCGCAAGCCGCGTTGCCTGAACCAGATTGCCGATGTAGGTGATGCTTCGGCGGTAATGCCCGTCGCCAACCATTGGCATACGGCCGGAAATAATCCTGCGATATACATCGACATGACGGTCGGGCACCGGGGGGCCGTAGAACATCGACGGACGAAGAACTACGATCTCGAAGACGCCTTGCCGGTGCATCTCCATCAGCGCTTGCTCAGCGAGCAATTTGCTGCGCCCGTAATCACTGAGCGGCCGGGCTGGGTCGGATTCGGTAAGAACCTGGGTATCCGATTCACACCGCCCGCCCGCGGCGTTCGAGCTAATGAACACAAAGCGGCGCACCCCGGCCGCGCGCGCAGCCTGAGCGAGCCGGATGGTCCCTTCAGTGTTGACGCGATACCAATCGGCAGGCCGGTCAACATGGATTACTGCGGCGGAATGGATCAGCACATCGACGCCTCGCAGCGCTGCCTCGACCGACTCCGGAGAGTCATCCGTCCGGCCCAAGTCCAAGGGATGAACCGACGACAGAATGGGGTTCCGCTTTCTGAGGTCGGCGGAGGAAGGAAAGACGCTGGGGTGGAGGAAAGCCTTAACTTCGATAAGCCCGGAATCGCAAGCCGTCAGATCGTCAAGAAGGGCCTGAGTCAGCCATCCGGGGAAACCCGTGACCGCCAAACATTTCACTCCCAAGCTATGCCGCTCCCGGGATCGCCCATGTCATGCTTTGCGCATCGTTCGATAGTAGAACAAGAAGGTTCGATGGTTGCGAACGGTCGTGAACGGGGCGCGATCGAGTATACGTTCCACGCGCGGCCACCCTTGCAAATAAGGATGGAGATAGCTCCATTCTTCGTCAAGGATTCGAGCGAAGTTGCGCAGTCCGCCGGTAATCGCCAAGACTTTCTTGTATAACAGCCAGAACAGCAAACGAACCTGCGGGCTGGCGGGGAAATCGAGAATCGCCAACGTCCCCTGTGGCTTAAGCACGCGATGACATTCGTTTAGGAACCTGGCCACTCCGTCGGCGCCGCCCATGTGGTGAAGAGCGTGCAGATTAAGGACAACATCGAAGCTGGCATCGGGAAACGGCATGTTCTGAACATCGCCGT
>JBEKNN010000427.1:0-6206 GCA_049522755.1 Bryobacteraceae bacterium
GTAGAGAAGACTTCGCTCTTGCGCGTGGGGATGGTGGTGTTGCGCTCGATGAGCTTGGTGAACACGCCGCCCATGGTCTCGATGCCGAGCGAAAGCGGGGTGACGTCTAGCAGCAGCACGTCCTTGACTTCGCCGCCGAGCACGCCGCCCTGCACGGCTGCGCCGACCGCGACCACTTCATCCGGGTTGACGCCCTTGTGCGGCTCACGGCCGAACAGGTCGCGGACGACTTGCTGAATGCGCGGCATGCGGGTCTGGCCGCCCACCAGGACGACTTCGTCGATATTCTGCGGCGTCACGCCGGCATCCTGCAGGGCCTGTTTGCACGGACCCACGGAGCGCTGGACGATGTCTTCCACCATCTGCTCAAAGCGGGCGCGCGTCAGCTTCATCTGCAGGTGCTTGGGACCGGTGGCATCGGCCGTGACGAACGGCAGATTGATATCGGTTTCGAGGAGCGTCGAAAGCTCCATCTTGGCCTTTTCGGCCGCTTCCTTGAGGCGTTGCAGCGCCATCTGGTCGCGCGAAAGATCGATGCCGTTCTCCTTCTTGAACTCGGAGACGATCCAGTCAATGATGCGCTGGTCGATGTTGTCGCCGCCCAGGTGCGTGTCGCCGTTGGTCGACTTGACCTCGACAACGCCTTCGCCCACTTCGAGGATGGAGATATCGAAAGTGCCGCCGCCGAAATCGTAGACGGCGATGGTTTCGTTCTTCTTCTTGTCGAGCCCGTAAGCGAGCGCGGCGGCCGTAGGCTCATTGATGATGCGCATCACTTCGAGACCGGCGATCTTGCCGGCGTCTTTGGTGGCCTGGCGTTGCGCGTCGTTGAAGTAAGCGGGCACCGTGATGACGGCTTGGGTGACTTTTTCGCCCAGATACGACTCGGCGGCTTCCTTCAACTTGACGAGAATCATGGCGGAAATCTCGGGCGGAGATTGCTTCTTGCCACTGATGTCGATGCGTACGTCGCCATTTTCGCCCTTGACTACTTTATAGGGCACCATCTTCATTTCTTCGCTGACTTCGTCGAAACGGCGGCCCATGAATCGCTTGATGGAGAAAATGGTGTTCTCCGAGTTGGTGATGGCCTGCCGCTTGGCGACTTGGCCGACCAACCGCTCTCCACTCTTGGTGAAGGCGACGACCGACGGCGTGGTGCGCTGGCCTTCCTGATTCGCGATGACCGTGGGCTGGCCCGCTTCCATGACGGCAACCACCGAATTGGTGGTTCCGAGGTCAATGCCGATAATCTTTCCCATGCTAAATCTGCTCCTCCCTTAGTACACACCCATTATCAGATATGAGTGCTATATTGTCAAGTATTTGTTGAGGCCTACAGGCTCAATGAGTTAGCGGCTGGACAGGCAGGGATGCCTGTTCTACATGCTGGCGCGGTCGAGCAGCGCTTGGAGCAGAGCGGGGTGGCCGTCGAGGGGCGGGGTGACGGATATGGCCAAGCCTGGATGGGCTTGCGCGATGGCGTCGACGAGGCGTGGAAGGTCGCGTTCGAGGTGCATGCCGAGGGTGAGGAAATAGGGAATGACCAGGATCTTGGTGGCGCCCTTCGACAGGAGTGCGGTGACAGCGCCATGGAGCGGGGGCTGGCCGAGTTCGAGGAAGGCAGCTTCGACGTGCGCGAAATTGCCGGCGCGGGCGAGGTCGGCGGCGACGGCGCGTACGGCCTGGTTGGCCGGCTCGACGCGGGAACCGTGGGCGAAGACGATGATGCCGGTGTCCATGGGGGGCCTGCAAGCATTGTAGCGCGGGGATTTTGACGGAACGAAACCAATTTCCTGGAAGTGGTTTGGATTGTTGGGGTTGGGAGGGATTGAGGTGGGAAGTGGGTCTTCAACGCGGAGGCGCGGAGTTTCGGAGAATACGCGGAGTATTTTTGAGGCTGAGGTCAAAGACAACGGCTGAGTTCGCTGAGGAAGCGGAGATTGCATTGAGGACCTGGGCGAAGGGCTCGTGATTCTTGAGGTTGGCGACATCCGATGAACTGCTATCGCGGCGATTGCCGGCGATTACCCGATTTCAGAGTAGCAGGCTGAATCAAGGGTTTGGGGTGGAGAATTTGCTTAAGTGGCTGAACTATTGGGAGATGAAATTCTTGAATATGGCGTGATGAGGTCGCGATCTAACGGGTTTTGCCGGGAGTAATGAATGTCGGGCCGTGAACATGGCGTCCTGGCGCCCCGTTGGCGAGCGGGGGAAGATGTACCGATGGCCGGGTCGACTTCCTGTTTGCGGAAGATGTCCGCATCCACCAGGCGGCGCACCAAGCGCAACACGCAATTCAAAACGCGTTCACACGATTGTGAACGCTGCACGCAGGAGTGCGTGCGCCACGATTTGGTTGTGGTGTTGAGTCCGGCCGAGTAGGATATAATCTTTTCCGGTATGTCAAACCTGCGAACCCGCCGCAATATGCTACGCGCCTTGGGAGCCTCGGCTGCCGGTGCACCCTTCGCCGCGTCCCTATTTTCACAGGGCCGCTGCCAAAATGGCTACAACACGGCGAACTGCCCGATGACCAAGGACCTGGCCACCGCTCCCATCAAGCCGCTGTTCGCGCCCACCGGCTGGAAGACCGTCGCGCTCGAACACATCTCGTTCCAGGCGCCGGACTATCGCAAGGAGGCGGCGTTCTACATCGCCCTGATGGGTTGGAAGCTGCGCAGCGACGACGGCAAGCAGGCCGTTCTCGACATCGGCGACTGGGGCTCGGCGATCTTCAAGGCTGCGCCGCCGGAACAGACAAGGGCTGTCGTCGACGGCTTCGGCTTCGCCATTGATCTGGGGAATGCCCCGTGGAACGCCAAAACCGTTGAGGCGGAACTCCGCAAACGCGACCTCAATCCGGTAGCCGACAACAACGGCGCGGGATTCGAGAGCTTCCACGTCAAAGATCCCGATGGGTTCGACGTGCAGATCGGCAACAGCAACGGCTTGGTGAAGGCGCGCAAGACTCCGGCGACCGCCAAGCTCGAAGTGGCGCTGCCGTTCGAGGCGACGAATTGGCGGACGGTGTGGCTCGATCACTTCTCCTTCGGCGCGGCCAACTACAAGGCGAAGGTGTCGTTCTACATGAATCTGATCGGATGGAAGGACACCTACGACGAAGGCAGCCAGAACGAGGTGCTGATGGGCGACGTCGGCGATGCGCTCATCCGCGGCGGGAATCCCAACGACCCGAATTTCGGCAAGCCGCCGGCCAACGGGAAGGGACGCGCACGGACCCCCGGCATCGATCACATCTCATTCGGCATCCAGCCATTTGATCCCGATGCCGTGAAGGAGGCTCTGGAGAAGCGCGGGCTGCGCGCCCAGGTCGACACCGGCAACACCGGCGATATCCATCAGACGGCCTACAAGAGCTTTCACACCCAGACGCCCAACCAATACAACCTGCAGATGAGCTGCGTCACCAAGGACACACGGCTGATCGGATCTATCTCGATGAAGCCGGCGCAGTAGGGCCGCCAGCTAGCGAGTGCCGCCGATGCCGCTTCACCTGTGGCCGTAATCCGTGAAAACGTAGTCTCTTGTCTTCACGCTGGCGTGGCACGCGAACCCGCACTTGGCGTCGTTCCCCTGCGGCGGCTTGTCAGCCATTCCGCCGGGGCGTGAACGTATCGGATGCAGCGTCATAGTCGAACACGCCGTATCCCCACCCGCCGCTGTCCGCGAACCTCTTGCTATCCTTCACCATGAAGTCGACGTCATGCTGGGCGCCTGGGACCGTCGCTGCGGGGAACGCCTCCATCTTTTGCGGGTTCCAATGGATCTTCGCCAGCCTGGCGCCGTCGGGGAAAGGCTTGCCGTTGCCGGGAATGCCGGCCAAGTAGGCCTTGATCATCGCAGGATTGGCGAGGATCGCAGCAACATGGTTTCCGTTTTGACTGATGGAGACAGGCTGCCAGGCCTCGTATCCTCTGAACTCAGAGAATGAGAGCCCACTCGGCACTTTCAAGGCGTACTTGTCCTGTGCGGCAATGGCCCAGCTGGCCACGAAGGCGAGCACTCCCGCAATAATCGGAATCGTCAGCATCCTTTTGCGCTTCATCGTCAACCTCCCTGATCAAGTTTAGCGTCTTTACTTCTTATTTCCGGCTGGGTGACGCGGTGCGCCGGCCGACGTTTAGCCGACGCGAGTCTCCCGCAGTCCCGCTGAAAGAGCATCGGGGTTGGAGGAGTCACATGCGGCTCGCGAGATGGAACCGGCTTTGCGGTCCGAAAGTAATCCGAGCATCTGCGTCGCGCTGAATTGGGCCCCCAGAGCGGAACAAATCATCGGGCGCTCGCCAGCGATGGCGCGTAGGGCCCGGGCAAGGTGGTCCCGATCAGCGAAAGGTATCGAATGATTGTGAGAGAGGTCCGGCCGTCAACTCTTAACTGACTTACGCCGAGAGGTGACATTTGTTGAATGCGGACAGAGATAGTTGCAATAATATCCTTTCTTGTGAAAGGAACCTCATATTTCGCCTTTTCTTAACCCGCGTGTCGGGCTGGCTTGCGGAGCATTCGCGCCGGCGCCACCGAATCCGGTCATGCTGCCGCTACTGAATCCGGTCGAGGGTAAGCTGAAAGTGCGTCCGGTGGATAAGTTGTCCAGGTGTACAAGAAAGCCGGGGTTGCCGTCCACGTTGCCTGCGAAATCGAAAGCGTTGCGCGATTTGTCGGTTCCCATGCCTACGTTATAGAAGGTTTGGAGTGTTGCGTCCCCGTCGAAATCCTTTTCGGTCATCCAGCCTGGCGCGTCAAAATCGTTCCATGGACCAGCACTGCTGGCTCCGGGCATCACGCTTGGCAGTTTCTTAATGGGCGGCCCGAAGCTGATACCTATGCCCTTGTACAAATAGCTTTGGCTTTGACTGGTAGCCGTATCTAAAATTTCGAAACCACACACTTCTGTCTGGGCGACCACGAAGGAAAGTGCACCAGACCAAGATTCGCGGATTCGGAATTGCTTGGTGGGAGGCGGGGCGGCGACAACAAGGACATCGAACGCGGCTCCGGGCGCCTCGAAGATCCACAGGTGACTCACCAAATCGCCTTGAAACTTGTCCAGCAATTTGTAAGGAAATTCGCGCATGCGGATAACACCTTTGCCGGCGGCGTTGCATAGTTCGATGAAAGTAAACTGTCTGAATTTTGTGGCGTTCGTACGCCGGACCCAGGTTCCCTGTGTACCGTCGAGCCACGGCACTGGACCCTCTAATCGCCAGGTGTGATCCCGACCTATTCCTATGAGCAAATAACCGGTGACATTATCTTTCGTAATCTGCAATCGCGCTTGGGCCATTACGATCCTCCGGGAACTATTCTACAGTCGCATTCGCGAATCGGATACATGATTTTAAATGCTGCAGTGCTAGTACGGCTGGAATTAGGGAAGCCCCAACACTCACTTAACGCCTCCGATTTCAAAGCGCGTTCACACGAGTGTGAACGCTGCACGCATGAGTGCGTGCGCCACGATTGGGTCGACTGCGCGCCGGACGGATCCTGGGGGTCCACCTGGAACGTCGATTGCAGTGCTAAAGTACGGACATGGCTGGTTGGAATCGACGGGACGCAATGTCCAACGTCGCGACTCCGGACCGCGATGTTGCCGAATTCAGGGCGCTCTCCCGCCGGTGTCCCACGCATGTTTGCATGCCACAAGGAGACAAAGCCAAATGGCCGAAAACCCAAATCTAAACCCAGATCTGAAGATCATTAAGGATACTGCGAAGGCCGTCACGAGACGCAAGTTCATCAAGGGCGTCATCGCCGGCGGCGCGGCGGTTTCCTCGGCGAGTTATCTATTTCGCAGCTCGAGTGTCCACGGGCAGACGGGCGGGTCGACGGAGCGACTGATCACGTTGACCGTCAATGGCAGGCAGAGGCGGGTCGACGTGATGAAGCAGGAGACGCTGGCGTGGACGCTGCGGTACAAACTGGGGCTGACCGGCCCCAAGCTGGGATGCGACCGCGCGGAGTGTGGAGCTTGCACCGTGCTGATCGACGATGTGCCGCATTATTCCTGCTCGATGCTCACCCATACGGTCCGCAGCCAGCGGGTAACGACGATTGAAGGGCTGGCGGCAGCCGATGGAACGTTGCACCCGGTGCAGCAGGGCGTGATCGACGAACAGGGATTCCAGTGCGCGTTCTGTATGTCCGGCTTCGTGATGGCGACGGTGGGATTTTTAAAAACC
>JBEKNN010000428.1:0-6156 GCA_049522755.1 Bryobacteraceae bacterium
GCTCTACGAATTGGGGATGGACCGCACCGGCAAGATGGCCGCCAGCAGTGTCCGCATCGCACCGGCAGCGCCGCCCAAATAAGCCGCAAATTCTCCGCCACTGGATTCGGTTGCGCCTGCGCCAATTGGGACAGACGTTTTCGTCTGTCAACTTTTCATAGGCAATGAGGCGGGGGACAGTAAGAGGACACTGAATGAGGTGCATTCGCAGGCTCCGGGCCAGCTAAGGAGCCGCACCACGGCAAGTCGCCCGGCGGCCGCGCGCCGCCGGGTCTTTAGCGAACGGGGGGATTTACACCTTCGGCATAGGAGCCCGGAACAGCAGGGCTCCGTTGTCCAGCTTGCCGACGTACTGCATGTTCCTGGCGTCGAAGTTGCGAGGGGTTGCCGCTTTGATGTCGTAAGGCGTTCCGGGGTGGAGCGTCCCTTTGACATGCGCGTTTTGCAGGGTGATTTGCATCGGGCCGAAGCTCTCCGTGACGATGCCGGCGTCGGCCGTTGCCACTTCCACCGGTGGCGGCGTCAATTCCGTAGACACGGTTGCCTTGGCGATTTTGAATACCAGTTCGGGAGTTGCGGTTGCTCCGCTAGACATAGTTACCTCTTTTCTGCGCCTGCCACGACTCTCTCTACTGACTGCGTAAATCGTGTTAGCGCGAAATTAGTCTATGCCCGAATTCCTTTTAATGCAAGAGAATTATTATCTGTAATTATGAATCCATTATCAAGTGTATCTTAAGATGCAGTGAGCCCTAATGGAAGTTATATCTCACTGTAATAGAAGGTAGTTATCTAGGGAAATAACCCGGCCTGCGCACCATCGCCCGGTCGCCGATTTACCTTAAAGTATTCAAATGCCAATTCCGTTGCCACGCGCCCTCTCGGCGTCCGGTTCAGAAACCCAAGCTGGATCAAATATGGCTCGTACACCTCCTCGATGGTATCCGCCTCTTCGGCGATCGACGCCGCAATCGTGTTCACGCCCACCGGGCCGCCGCGGTATTTTTCCAGAATGGTCAACATGATCTTCTGGTCGATCTCGTCCAGGCCGTATCGATCCACGTCCAGCAGATTCAACGCCGTCTGCGCCACCGCCTTGGTGATTCGTCCGTCCGCCCGCACCTGCGCGTAATCGCGTACGCGCCGCAACAGCCGGTTGGCGATGCGCGGCGTCCCGCGGCAGCGCCGTGCAATCTCTTCCGCCGCGGCATCTTCGATCTCCACATTCAGCAATTTCGCCGAGCGCCTCACGATGGTCTTCAGTTCTTCCACCTGGTATGGGTCCAGCCGCAATACCAGTCCGAAGCGCCCGCGCAGCGGCGCGCTCACCAGACCTTGCCGCGTGGTGGCGCCGATGGCCGTGAATTTGGGCATGGGCAGCGAGTGCGTCCGCGCGCCCGGCCCCGCGCCCACTAGAATATCGACGCGGAAATCCTCCAGCGCCGAGTACAACATCTCCTCCACGTCCGGCAGCAGGCGATGGACTTCGTCGATGAAGAAGACCTGCCGCGCGCGAATGTTGCTCAGAATGCCCGTGAGGTCGAGCTTCTTCTGCAAAACCGGCCCGGACGTAGTGGTGAAAGGCACTTCCATCTCCTCGGCGATAATGGATGCCAGCGTGGTCTTGCCCAATCCCGGCGGACCGTAAAGCAGCACGTGGTCCAGCGCCTCGCCGCGCATGCGGGCGGCCTCGATGGCGATGGAGAGGTTCTCTTTCAGCTTGCTTTGCCCGGTAAAGTCGGCGAGTCGCCGCGGGCGTAATCCCGCTTCGAACTGGGCCTCTTCGGGTTGCGCATCGCCTGAAATGAGTGGCCGGCCGGGCATGTGCTCTTAACGTACCAGTTCCAACGCCCGGCGGAAGAGGGGCTCAAACTCGGCGGGCGTGCCCGCGGTTTTGGCTTTGCGCACGGCAGCTTCGGCTTGCGGGCGGGCGCAGCCCAGGTTGAGCAGCGCCGAAAGCACGTCCTGTTCCACCGGCGAAAGCGCTTCGGCGGGGGGTGTGGCAGGTTCTTCGCCGGTCACCGCCGGCAGCTTATCGCGCAACTCCACCACCATGCGCTCCGCGGTTTTCTTGCCCACCCCCGGGATGCGCACCAGCCGTTCCAACTCGCTGCGCCGGATGGCATTCACCAGGTCCACCGCCGTCACGCCCGACAGCACCTTCACCGCCAGTGTTGGCCCGATGCCGCTCACGCCGATCAGTTTTTCGAACAGCGCCTTCTCGTCCTGCGTCAGAAATCCGTACAGCGCCAGCGCATCTTCGCGCACGTGCGTGTGGATTCGCAGCCGCACCTCCGCGCCCGTTTCCGGCAGATGGGTGTAGGTGGAAACCGGAATCGTAACGTCGTATCCCACGCCTCCGGCCTCCACCACAGCCTGGTTCGGATGCTTCTCCAGCAAGACCCCGCGCAGCAGCGCAATCATAAGCTTGTATTATGACTGCGCCGCCAGCGCGAGGCAACGATTGTAGGGCGGACCCCTGGGTCCACGACTGGGTCCGCGCGGGTCCCCCTGGACCCGCTCTTCGCCCGCAAAGCCAGCCGCAGGCAATGCGACAATCAAAAGTGAAATGCCCGCCACACAGCGCTTCTTCGCAACAAGCCGTTGGACCCCAGGAAACCTCCGGCGCGCCGGACTGCATCACGTCGAACACCTCCACCTGAAGTAATCAGCCGACCTCGACAATGGCACGCCGCCGCTTCTTCGTCGACGCCCTGCGCAACGGACTCGCCGAACTCCACGGTGAGGACGCCCGCCACCTGACGCGCGTCCTCCGCGTAGAGCCCGGTCAGCAATACGAAATCTCCGACAACCACGCCGCCTATCTCGCCGAAATCGCCGAAGCGCGCGGCGAGCGCGTGGTCTTTCGCATCATCGAGCCGCTTCCCGCGCCCAATCCGCAGGCTCCCATCACCTTGCTCGCGTCGATCGTCAAGTTCGACCGCTTCGAATGGATCGTCGAAAAGTCCACCGAGCTCGGCGTCGAGCGCATCGTCCCGGTCGCCGCCACGCGCACCGAGAAAGGCCTTTTCGACGCTTCCGTCAAGCGCACCGAGCGCTGGCTCCGTATCGCGCGCGAATCCAGCCAGCAATCGCGCCGCGTCCGCATGCCCGCGATTCTGCCCGCCGTCCGCTTCGAGCGCGCCATCGCCGAAACCGCGGAATACCGCTGCTTTCTGGATGAAGGCTTTCCGGATGAAGCCCAGGCGCCTCCTCTGCTCGCCACCTTGCCCACCGAACGCACTGCCGCAGATCGCATCGCCGTGCTGCTCGGTCCCGAAGGCGGTTGGACCGATGCCGAGCGCCAACTGGCCATCGCCGCGGGATGGCGCGCCGCGTCGCTGGGGCCGAATATCTTACGTACGGAAACAGCCGCGGTGGCCGCGCTCGCCATTCTTGCCAACGCATGGATGGTCTAATGAGAAGAGGGACTGAAACCGCGGCGTGCCGGAAACCTTCGACCTCTTTCTCTTCATTGTTTTTGTAATCGTTCAATGCTGCATCTCGTCGGCGCTGTGGAAAGCGCACCGTCACCCGTCGGCGCGCGTTTCCATCGTGCTCTTCGAAGCGCTGGTCGCCTGCGGCTATGCCTGCACCTTCGCCGGCCCCGGCCGCCTTACGATTGTGCCCGGCCGCCTCGCCGAGGTCGCCGGCGCCGCGGCTCTCCTCTATCTCGTCATTTCGTCTTTCACGTGGGCAATATATTTTGCGGTCGGCCGCGTCCGTAAGCATTTTGCCGCTCCCACCAGCGCCGCGCGCCGTCGCGCCCTCAATGCCGCCGGAAATCTCGCCATGGCCGGGCCTCTGGCAGCCATCGGCTACGGCGCGCTGATTGAGCGCACCAGGTTCCGCGTGCGCGAAGTCGATACGCTCGTTCCCGGCCTCGCGCCAGGGCTTGACGGCCTCCGCATTCTGCAATTGAGCGACATTCACATGGGGCCGTTCCTCAGCGAATCGGACCTGGCCAGAGTGATCGATATGGGCATGGAATTGAAGCCCCATCTCGCCGTGATTACCGGCGACCTGATCTCCAGCCGCGGCGATCCGCTGGATGCCTGCATCCGCCAGCTGGCGCGCGTCAAGGCTGACGCGGGCGTCTTCGGTTGCATGGGCAATCACGAACATTACGCGCGCGCCGAGGACTATGTGGAACAGGCGTCGGCGCGCGCCGGAATCCGTTTCCTGCGCAGCCGCTCGCAGCAGTTGCAATTCGGCGGCGCCACGCTCAATCTTGCCGGCGTGGATCACCAATCGACCACGCATGGAAAGCCATTTCTGGTGGGGGCGGAACGCATGGTGGTCCCCGGCGCCTTCAACCTGCTGCTCTCGCACAATCCCGCCGTTTTCCCGGTGGCCGCCCACCAGGGCTATAATTTGATGCTGTCCGGACACACGCATGGCGGCCAGATCAATGTCGAGATTTACGACCAGTCCATCACCCCGGCGCGCTTCTTCACGCACTACATCTACGGCCTCTACCACGCGCAGGGCGCGGCCGCGTACGTCACGCGCGGCATCGGAACCATCGCCATCCCGGTCCGCATTGGGGCTCCACCGGAAATTACCGTGATCCATTTGAGGAAGGCTTAGCGGCGTCCGTGCGCTACTTGATCCTGAGCGATATCCATGCCAACCGGGAGGCGCTGGACGCCGTGGTGGCCGATTCCGCCGGCAGCTTCGATCAAGTGCTTTGCTGCGGCGACCTGGTCGGCTACGGCGCCGATCCGAATATCGCCGTCGAATGGGTTCGCGCCAATTGCGCCGCCGTGGTGCGCGGCAATCACGATAAAGCCTGCACCGGCCTGGACGATCTGGAATGGTTCAACCCGATCGCGCGCACGGCCGCCCTGTGGACCGCGCAGGTGCTCACTCCGGAGAATGCCGATTACGCCCGCGCTCTGCCGAAAGGACCTTTCGCGCTGGGCGGTTTTGAGATTGTACACGGCTCGGCCATCGACGAAGACGAATACGTGCTGGGCCCCGCCGAAGCCGAGCAGGCATTCTCTTACATGGAAAACCGTGTGGAGTTTTTCGGCCACACGCACGTGCAGGGCGGTTTTCTCTGGAACCATTCGCGCGTGGAGATTCTCAACCGCGTGGCGGCTCGCAGTAGCAAGCAGTTGCTCGAGATCGACCCTGGCTGCGCCTACATGATTAATCCCGGCTCCATCGGCCAGCCCCGCGACGGCGATCCGCGCGCGGCATATGCCGTTTACGATACCGATGCGGGAATAGTGACCTACCGCCGCGTAGCCTATGACGTGGCGGCCGCGCAAAAGAAAATCCGCGAGGCCGGCCTGCCGCCCATCCTGGCAGACCGGCTCGCGGTCGGCAGATAGTCTATCTTCCCGATCTGATTGCTCTGCTGCTCTGCGCGGCTTTGTGGGTCAGGTTGTTAATCAATAATGGCGCTTACGCGGCGTTCCTCGGCGGCCAAAGCATTTTCTGTCTCGTCGCTTACCCCGGAACCTTCAAACGAACGGATTAAACGCGCATCTTACCCGTCGCAGGTTTTGACACAGCTGAAACTGCTCGACGCCCATATTCGACAGATAGGTCTCGTAAGTGGATTTGAAAGTAGCCGCGGCAGTTTCGGGCCCGGTCAGAGGCGAGAACCCGGCGTGATCTTTTCTGAGTTGAGCTATACCTGACTCCGATCGATAGACGTTGGAAATCACGATTGCGGCGAACTCCTCATAGTTATCCATCCCTGGATTGCCGGCGACTTGTTCAAACACAGCGCGTCCCGCCATCTGGCGCAAACCGTGTACCATCTCGTGTAGTAAGATCTCGTCGGGCTTCGCGCCCGGACCCGTCGGAGCGCCAGGAGCAGCGAAGGTATTCGGCGAAAACCTTATTTCGGTGTGCTGCCCGTTCCCTCTCCAATGACCGCCGGCCTGCCCGGACTTCCCTCGATTATCCAACTGATGGATCCCGTATCGCCTTCCCACTTCACGCCGCTGCTATCATCCGGGTAGTCGGCTATCGAGTACGCTAAGAGCGTAATCTGCGTTGGGCTATCCAGACGATACTTGAAGCTCATGGAATAACGCTGCCCCAGGCTGACGCCTTGAATCTTGATCCGGTATCCCGCATAGAAACGCTGGCCGGTAATCACCGCTGAATTCTTAGTTGCCACGCCATACCCCTGCCCCC
>JBEKNN010000429.1:0-6148 GCA_049522755.1 Bryobacteraceae bacterium
AGCAGCATTTTCGTTCTCCGGGCCGCGTATGTAAGTGGTGATCGGCGGTCCTCATCCTAAAGTTTGCGGTGCCGAGCCGGCAGTTAAGCCGGCCAGCACCAAACATTTTGAGGCGACGTCACCTAGCATTACAGTTGGTGCGCCGGGAGACCGGCAAGGAGTAGGTGGTGGAAGTCCACTACGATAAAGGAGTAGCGATCCACATCGGCCCCGAGCCGTGCGCAGGCACCCGTGAGGGTGTCGGCGAAGCGTCGGCAGGGGAGTGCATAGGCCAGCCATTGAGCCGCGAAAGAATGTTTTCCCGAGAGCCGACGCTGTCAACTGAGCGGAAGGCAACACGAAGGGGTGCGATATCGCGAGCGCCCAGTCGTTTCGGCGTGGTCGCAGACCCTGGCATGTGCAGAAGCTTCTTGTACGGGAACCGGGAGCTCTCTCGGGTCGGCCAGATGCTCACTGAGCAGGCTGGTCCGCGGCGGGAAGGCGAGGAGCCATAGCCGCTGATGTACGATCCAGAGAAGTCTGACTCCGGCATAGTAGCTGCGAAGCTGGCGAACAAAGCCGGGCGACCGGTGACGGAGCCGGCGGAGCCAAGGCCGGGGACCAAGGGGAACGAGGGCCAGCAAAGCACGCACCGGGCACAGTACCGGGCTCGCGTGACCCAAGCGCTGGACCGCGTACGGAAAGCTGCAAGGCTGAAGAAGAAGGAACGGTTCACCGCACTTCTCCACCATATCACCGTCGATACACTCCAGACGGCGTTCTACGCGCTTCGGCGCAAAGCCGCCCCCGGCGTGGATGGCGTGACCTGGCGGGACTACGAGGCCGACCTTGAGCCCCGGCTCAGGGAACTGCACAAACGGGTCCACGGGGGAGCATACCGACCGCAACCATCACGCCGGACGTACATACCGAAGGCGGATGGCAAACAGCGGCCGCTGGCGATCGCGGCTCTGGAAGACAAAATCGTCCAGGGTGCGACCGTCATGGTGCTTAACGCCATCTACGAAGGCGACTTCGTCGGCTTCTCCTATGGGTTTCGACCCGGCCGGGGGCCACATGATGCGTTGGACGCCCTGACGGTAGCGATCACCACGCGGAAGGTGAACTGGATACTTGACGCCGACGTGCAAAACTTCTTCGGAAGTGTGAGCCAAGACTGGCTTGTCCAGTTTTTGGAGCACCGCATCGGTGACAAGCGCATCATCCGCCTAATCCGTAAATGGCTGAGGGCGGGCATCCTCGAAGACGGGGTCGTAACCGTGGATGACAGGGGCACGGGGCAAGGATCGGTGATTTCGCCGCTGCTCGCCAACGTTTACCTGCACTACTGCTTCGATCTTTGGGCCGAACGCTGGCGACGGCAGGAGGCCCACGGCGATATGATCATCGTGCGCTATGCGGATGATCTGGTGGCCGGCTTCGAGCATGAGGACGACGCTCGTCGTTTCCTTGATGCGATGCGTGAACGGGTTGAGGCTTTCGCGTTGACGCTCCATTCGGACAAGACCCGCCTGATTGAGTTTGGTCGCTATGCGGCGACCAATCGCAAGACACGCGGGCTCGGCAAACCGGAGACCTTCATGTTTCTGGGCTTCATCCACATCTGCGGTAAGTCTCGCCGGGGGAACTTCCTGCTCGAAAGGAAGACCCGTCGCGACCGTCTGCGGTCGAAGCTTCAGGACATCAAGGCGGAGCTGCGGCGTCGAATGCACCAACCGATCCCCGTCCAGGGTAAATGGCTGAGACAGGTCATCACCGGCCACTTCGCCTACTATGCGGTTCCTGCAAACGGGCGGGCGCTCTCAGCGTTCCGCTATCATGTGACCGACCTCTGGCGGCGAACGCTTCGGCGCCGCAGCCAACGAGACGGCTTCACTTGGGATCGTATGACGAAGTTGGCAGATGACTGGCTTCCTCAACCCCGTATCCTCCATCCCTGGCCGCAACAGCGCTTCGCCGTCACACACCCAAGGTAGGAGCCGGATGCCTTAATTGGGCTCGTCCGGATCTGTGCGGGGGGCGCTCAGCAATGAGCGTCCCTACCGCGATCCTTTTTGTTTTGAAGTGCGCGCGCTGGGCGGCGGCCTGGTGAGCTCTGCGCCAGAGTGACCATGCGATGATGTGAGCGGGTTGGATTCGCCTTCGAGCGAGTCTGATGGCGATGCGTCGAACTTTCTGGATTGACCAACGGATCAATGCCGCCGTGGCGACGCGTTGGTTTTTGCCGCGGTTCGGCGTTTCGTTTTTTTGGGCGGCAGCGGATTGGCATGGTGGCGGATCGCCGCCATCATGGCGAAGGCGAGCATCACCAGGGAGACGTGGCGATGCCACCCATGCCAGGATCTGCTCTCGTTGTGATCGAGCCCGAACTCGTTTTTCGCGGTCTCAAAACTGTCCTCGATCGCCCACCGATGGCCTTCGACCGCCACCAGTGTTTCGATGGATGTTCCTGCTGGACACCAGGTGGTGAAGAAGGCCAGCTCGCCATCGGCGATATGACGGCGGATCAGCAGACCGCGGGTCCACAAACCTTGATTTGCGCTGTTGAATTCTTCGACCTCAAGATCGGCCAATTCGAGATAACACCAATCATGCAGCCGCGGTCCTTTGGTTCCGGCTCCTGCCGACAGACGTTTCCAGTCGGACGGGCGCCGCGTCCGGGCGATGTCGGCGGCGGTACCGGCGACCGGCGGTCGCTTGCCCCAGGATCGAAACACGTGAGCGCTGCTGACCCCGAGCACATAGCCTTTGTCTGCTTTGCGTAGTTGCTGTTCGATATCGCCAACACCGTAGACGGTATCACCGGCAACCCATTTGAACGGTACAGACGCGGCTATCGCGCGTGCGATCATTCTCGTCGCGAGCTTGGGTTTGGTCGCAAAGCCGACATCGGGAGGTACGTATGCGGCTTCCAGACGATCGGGATCGTCGGTCCATTCCTTCGGAAGATACAGCGTACGATCAATGAACGCATGGCCGTGGCGCGAAACGTAGGCAGCGAAGACTCCGATCTGGCAGTTCGTGATCTTGCCTGCGGAACCAGTGTATTGCCGCGCCACTCCGCACGACGCCTTGCCCTGTTTGAGAAAGCCGGTCTCGTCGATCACGAGGACCGCATCGTCATCCGCCAAATGCTCAATGACATAGTCGCGTACGATATCGCGCAAGGCGTCAGCATCCCAATCCCCGCGACCCAGGATCGCCTGCTGCCGCCACGGGCCGGGATCGCCGGCCGCTTCCGCGCGCATCCAACCGGTCTTGCGCTGCTCATCTCCGAGCAGACCTTCCAGGAACAGACCGGCATTCCTCGCAACACGCTCTTGCGTGAACAACGGACGTATCCGCTTCTTGATCTCTCGAAGCGACGCCGCCCACAACGCAAGCGTCTCTTCAATCGACGCTGCCCGCGTCCACGATCTTCGAATCATGGTTGCCCATAGATTCAGAACCTCGCAAGAAACGCAACTGTAGTGCTAGGGGGGGTTGAAGCTCTGGCGCATATCGTCAGGTTGAATACCCGACGACGGCCAGGGGGTATCCGGGCCAAAGGGATTCTGATCTTTCGGCCAATAGACATTCCGATTTTCCGAGGCAAGGACATTCCGATTTTCCCAGCCATGGACATTCCGAGCCCTTTGGCTCGCGTACGTTTTGTGGTGTCGGGTGTGGTGCTCGGCCGCCATGGCTGCATTTGCCATAGACGCGACAATCAGAGTCGAGCCAAGCAAGCCAAGGATCGTCTTTCCCATTGTTTTTCTCCCTCGTTCGTTCTTCCGCGCTTGTCGTGATGCGTGGTGACCAAGAGATAACGACGTTCAAGTCGGGGCGTAACAGAGTAAAATAAATATTAGAATCTCTCCGACCGCGATTTCGATGCTGCGTTCGCGACGTTGGCGCAACCGCGCGTCGGCGGACTCGCGATCGTCGATGCATTCTTCACAAGCTTGAGCGACAGCTCACCACGGGTGAAGTGTAAAACCTGGCACATGTGGCAAGGGGACAGGCCTCAGCACTCGTCCTGGCATTCGATGCGCTGAAAGCCGCTGGCGGTCGCACGGCGACCGCTGCTGCGATCCGATTGGTTCCGAAGGCTGCTGAACCGGTCTGGATTCGTCGAACCGTCCTGGCGTACCCACCCAGCCCAGAACGGGAAACCCGCACCAGCGGGCTTCCTTGAGCCATGGCTGGGTATAATTTGAACTACTCTGCTGGTTGAGATCGCTTGGGTCTCGTCAGGTGTCCGAGCATGGCGTCGCAGGCTCGTTCGGCTTCAGCGAACGTTCCAAAGGGTGAGCCACCGACCTTTATGGCGCACCTGTTTTGATAGATCGGGCGCCACGACGCTATGAAGCCCGGACGTCCATGCAGACCGGGCCCGCTGCGGCTCTCAAAGCTGATCGCGAACGAAAGGCCGTCACTGGTCGCGCTCCAGATTTCCATGTCTTCGAGAAGACTAACGACGCGGCTGAACTGCATGTTGCACCCGACATAAGCCCCATCCCCCGGAAGCGGACATCGATTCGCTGAATCAGAAAATGCAGCGGCGCTGACCCAATGGCGTGTTATCCCCAGCCGGCGGTGGATTTTGAGCAAACCATGGCAGAAGTCATGGCCGAATTGGCCCAGATGATAGCCGCCGACGTTGCAAACGACCCGGGGCAGCGTCCTGGGTTTTCGTCGCTCTCCGTAGCTGTTGCTAATTGAGAGGGCGGCCGGGTGCCTGATCCGCGAATGAAACAGAGGCCCGCCGGTTCACGCCGGCGGGCCTTTGCTTTCATTGACAGATCAGGTCTCGCGCGCACTTTGCTTAGTTGCGCACCACCTGTTCGGCCTTCCGGGCCGACTCTCGCAACTTGAGCAACTTGAGCAGTTCAGCAATCTCATCGACGAGAGCTGAACTAATCTCGGCCAGCCTAATATCGTGGAACGCCGCTTCGCGTGTGGCGCCGTTGGCGGTGCTATCTTCGGCGATCAGTTTGACGGTGTATTCTGTCATTGCGGGACCTATCGCTGTGGGACCCCAAGCCCGATAGGCATTTACGCCCGACTTGCCTTTCGGCTTTGTTAACTGACGAACGAAAGTCACCATCGCTTCACGATCGGGCCGACGGCCACAATTGGCCCGCAATGCTGGTGGGTATTGCGGATGTGTCGAATGAACGAAAGATATCGGCGTTTGCTGCGGCAGCGCTGCTGCTGTCGAGCCTCTCGCTTGGCGGGTGCGCGACTTCGACCACCGGGTCGTCACTGATGGACGCTCGGGCTGAGGTGCCGGCGCCCCGGAAAACAAGCGGCTATCCTGCCGTCGAAGATATGCCGCCGAAGCGCGCGATTCCTGCAATGACCGCGGATGAACAGTCGAAGCTCAAAAAGGATCTTATTGCCGCGCGCGACCGTCGGGCGTCCGTTGGCAAAAATAAACCAGTCGTAGAACACCCCTGACCTCAACCCAGCGGCGGCCTTTTTTCCGTGCCTGTGAATTCGTGCGCAGCAAGCTGCTCTCGTAGCTCAGAATCTCGCGCTTTGGGTGCTGTGGATATGCTGCGGATAACTCGCGGGTCCAGGGGGGCGGGGCAGCAGCCTCAGCTTTAGGCGGGCGGTTTGAGCCCGGGCGACTTGAGCCATTCCTGCAGATGGGCCGCGGTTTCCGCTTGCCGCGCTCTGCGGATCAGGCGATCCCGCTCAATTCCTGGCGGTGTGCCTTGGGCTTCTTTTCGCAGGCGTTGCGACTCTTCGGTCAGGCGCAGATCTAGTGGCGCGGCTTGTTTGTAAGGGGGACGCTGCATGGCGCTGTTCCCTGTTTTGTGGAGGCGGGAGCACAACACTCTCGGTCACCGATGTATGCCGGAACGATGCGGTGATGGAGTGAAGCTTATAGGCGCGGGGTGCTCTAGTCGGTGCACTTGTGCACACAAGGCAAGGCCATTGCCAAAATCAAATATTAGGCCACTGGGGGTCGAAACTGGCCAGTGCGGCAACACGAAAACGGCCAAAGAACGAAGGGCGAAACCGCATAAACCGTTGCCCCACAGTTTCCGTTGGCGCGCTCGGAGAGATTCGAACTCCCGACCCTCGGATTCGAAGTCCGATGCTCTATCCAGCTGAGCTACGAGCGCAATTTCGAAGGCAATATCAGAGTTGCCGGAGC
>JBEKNN010000430.1:0-6092 GCA_049522755.1 Bryobacteraceae bacterium
CTGACTCTGAACCTGCCAGTGACGTTCATGGCGGCGTACGCTGGAGCTAAGAATACCTACATGTACGCGGCGGGGTCGAGCGCCAGCAGCGGCTGGCAGGCGCTGGGAAGCTGGACGCCGTAGGCCAGCAGCGCTCGCATCGGCAACGCAATCGGCGCAATGAAGTTTCCGCGAGGATCATATCCGCGCGCCAATTATCCGCGCCAGTGACCAGCGTGGGAATATCAAGATGACAGACGGCTATCCAGCGCGTCTATTCTCTCATGCTGCAAAGCCTCCGCCATACGTTCCGCGGGCTCGGAAAGAATCCGGGCTTCACCGCCATCGCGGTGTTGACCCTGGCGCTTGGGATAGGCGCCAATACGGCTATTTTTAGCGTCGTCAATTCGCTGCTGCTGCGGCCGCTGCCACTTGACGACCCCTCGCGGCTGGTCGCGATTAGCGTACTTAACGCCGAGAAGAATATCAACGGAGGGGCCTTCGCCGTGCGCACATACGAAATGATGCGCGACGGCGCCCGTTCGTTCACCGGCGTCACCGCTTCCACCGGCGAAGGCTTCACGCTGCCCGGCGATGCCAAGCCTGAGCGGCTCGCGGCCGCGCGGGTAGCGCCCAACTTTCTGGACGTGCTGGGTGCGCGGCCGTCGATTGGGCGCGGCTTCCGGACGCCGGAAGGCGTATCGGGCGGACCCCGCGTCGTGCTGATCAGCCAATCGCTTTGGCGGCGGCGGTTTGGCGCAAGTAACGACATTGTCGGCAAGCCCATCACGCTCGACCAGGAGATCTACTCGATCATTGGCGTGATGCCGCCGAATTTCGCGTTCCCCTTCGGCGGCATCGACGTTTGGGTTTCGCGTCTGGCCGATACGGGAGTCTTCCAACCGGAGCAGGTGCGGCAGGGCGCCGGTTTTCTGTTCGGGATTGCGCGACTCCGTCCCGGAGTCACCGCGGAACAGGCAGAGGCCGAGCTGGCGGTGATCTTCGAGCAATTCCGCCAGGAAAATCCGCGGGCGCCGGGCGCCGATCCGCACAATCGCCTGGACGTCGCGCCGCTGCAAGACAGCCTGGTGGGCGGCCTGCGCGCTACGCTGCGCGTGCTGATGGGCGCGGTAGGTCTGGTGCTTCTGATCGCCTGCGCCAATGTGGCCAGTTTGACTCTGGCGCGCGCTACGGGCCGCGCTCGCGAGATCGCGCTGCGCACGGCGCTGGGCGCCAGCCGCGGCGCGATTGTCCGGCAGTTGCTGCTGGAAAGCAGTTTGCTCGCCACGGCGGGGGCCGCGCTGGGAGCGCTGCTGGCGCGCTGGGGCGTGGATTTGCTGGTGAAAGCCGACGCCGGCAATACCCTGCCGGGATTTCAACCCATACGCGTAGACATGCAGGCGCTGGCGTTTACGCTCGCGATTTCGGCGATCGCGGGCATCGCCTTCGGGCTTGCGCCCGCATTGCAGGTGTCGCGCCCCGATCTCAATGGCATCCTGCGCGAGAGTGGATGGGGCTCCGTCGGCGGAGGACGCCGCCAGCGCACGCGCAATCTCCTGGTGGCCGGACAGATGGCGTTATCGGTGGTGCTACTGATCGGAGCCAGCCTGCTGGTGGAGAGCTTTCGCAATCTGCGTCTGGTGAATCCCGGATTCAATCCTCACAACGCGCTCACCATGAACGTCAACCTGCCGCCCGGCAAGTATCCGGATGGACCGCGGCGGGCGCAATTCTTCGAAGACGTGGTGAAACGGCTCAAGGCCATTCCGGGCGTGCGCTCGGCCGTCGCATCTTTCGTTCTGCCGATGAACCTGCGCGTGTTCTCACCGATTCTGGCCGACGGCCAGCCGAATGTTCCACCCGGGCAACGTCCCCTGGCAATCTGGAACGGCGCCACTCCGGGATATTTTCAGACTTTCGGAATCCCGCTGCTGCGCGGGCGCGATTTCACCTGGGCGGACGACGGCAAGGCGCCGCGGGTGGCGATCGTCAGCCAATCGCTGGCGCGCCGCTTCTGGCCGAACGAAACCGCGCTCGGCAAGCACTTGACGTTCACGCGATTTCAGGCGCCGTTCGAGATCGTGGGCGTGGTTGGCGACACTAAGACGAACGGCCTGCAGGCCGATGCCGGAATGGTGATGTTTACTCCGTACGCGCAGTGGACATTTCCGGGGATGTCTTTGACCATCCGAACCGGCGCCGATCCGGCCGGCTTCAGTGTGGCCGCGGCCGCGCAAGTGCAGGCCGTGGACGCCGATCTTCCGGTGACGCAGGTACTGACGCTGGACGCGGTGATGGACCAACTGGTGACGCAGCAGCGCCAGACCGTATTCCTCATCGGCGGATTCGCGGGCGTTGCGCTGCTGCTGGCGCTGATCGGGCTGTATGGCCTGATGGCCTATTCGGTGGCGCAGCGGACCACGGAAATCGGCATTCGCCAGGCGATTGGCGCACGGCGCGCCGACATTCTGCGGATGGTTTTCGGACAGGCGATTCGTCTCAGCCTGATGGGGATTGCCGCGGGCGCTGTCGCCGCGGCGGCGCTGACGCGATTGATAAGCGGCTTGCTCTTCCGCGTGAGCGCGACCGACCCGCCGACCTTTGCCGGAATCGCGCTGCTGTTTTTAGCTGTGTCGATGCTCGCGGCCTATGTTCCCGCGCGCCGCGCCACGCGCATCGATCCGCTGGACGCGATGCGCGCGCGATAGTCCATTGCCGCGATCCGCGACTTGCTTCGCCTTCATCAGAGCATTTGACTTTTTCACCCTTGTTGTAATTAAATTAGGTCTTACGTGTAATTGATTTAGGCATGAGCAAACCATCCGATCTTATCCAGGGCACTCTGGATCTTCTGATCCTCCGCACCCTCGCGCTCGAACCAATGCACGGTTGGGCCGTGGCGCGCCGCATCCAGCAGTGCAGCGAGGAGGTGCTTCAGGTCACGCAGGGCGCTCTCTATCCGGCGCTCCACCGCCTTGAGCAGCACGGCTGGCTTCGAGCCGAATGGCGCGACACCGAAACCGGGCGCGAGGCCAAGTTCTACGCGCTCACCCGCGCCGGCCGGGCGCAGCTGGAAAAGGAACTGGCGCAATGGGAACGGCTGTCGAATGCCGTCGGGCTGGTGATCCGCACGGCTTGAGGAACAGCGCGTGACGCTTCAACAGCGGTTCGACATCACGCGCTCGCGGCTGCGTTCGCTATTCCGCCGCAAGCGGGTGGAGGGCGAGTTGGAACGAGAGCTGCGCTTCCATTTAGACCAGGAAACAGAGGCCAACCTGCGCCTCGGCCTTTTGCCGCCCGACGCCCGCCATGCCGCGATTCGCCGCTTGGGCGGAGTGGCGCAAATTCAGGAGGAATGCCGCGATATGCGCCGTACCAGTTACATTGAAAACTTCGTTCACGACGTGCGGTACGCCATACGGGCTCTGGGCAGAAGCCCCGGGTTCGCGCTGGTCATCGTGCTCACCCTGGCGCTCAGCATCGGCGCCAACAGCGCCATCTTCAGCGTGGTGGACGGCGTGCTGCTGCGCCCGCTGCCATATCCGCAGGCCGACCGCATCGTGCGCATTTTCTTCACCAGCCAGACCTTTCCCAAGTTTCCGCTGAATCCCTTCGATCTCCGCGATATCCGCGCGCGCAACCGTTCCTTGGGCTGCATCGCCGGCATCACGCGCAACGACCTCCAGCTTTCCGGCATCGGCCAGCCGGAGCGCCTCTCCGGCTTCAGCGTAACCGCCGGATATTTCCGCGTGCTGGGCATCCAACCCGCGCGCGGCCGCGAGTTCACAACCGGCGATGAGCTGCCCGGGAAAGGCAACCAGGTGATCCTGAGCGACCGCATCTGGCGCACCCGGTTCTCCGCCGACCCAAACATCGCCGGCCGGAAAATCATGCTCGATTCCGCGCCCTTCGCGGTTGCCGGCGTGATGCCGCCGGGCGTTGCGCATCCCGGCAATGCGTACCACTCCGTTGCCGACGGGGACACGGTGGATATCTGGACGCCCTTCACCTATGCAGGCGACGGCGCCCAGCGCGGCTCCCATTACATCGAAGGCATCGCGCGGATGAAGGGCGGCGTCACGGTGGCGCAGGCCCAGGCCGATATGAACCTGCAAGTGGCGCAACTGGGCCGCGAGCATCCGGACGCCATTCAGGGCTGGCATCCGCTGGTCGTCCCGCTCTACCAGGAGTTGGTCGGTCCCAGCCGCCGCATGCTGCTGGTGCTGCTGGGGGCGGTCGCATTAGTGCTGCTGATCGCCTGCGCCAACGCCGCGAATCTGCTGCTGGCGCGCGCCACTGCCCGTCAGCGAGAGGTCGCCGTGCGCGCCGCGCTGGGCGCCGGCCGTTCGCGCCTGGTGCGCCAGATGCTTGCCGAGAGTCTGTTAATTTCACTGCTGGGCGGGGTGGCGGGAGCCGTGATCGCGGTGGCGGGCGTGCGGGCGCTGACCTCGCTGCTGCCCGCCGATTTCCCGCGCGCCAGCGACATCCACGTCAACGGGGCAGTCTTCGCATTTACGCTTCCGATCGCGCTCGCTACCGGCGTGCTCTTCGGCCTTGCGCCCGCCATGCAAGCAGCTCGCACCGACCTGCAACAGACGCTGCGCGAGAGCGGCCGCGGGTCCACCGGAAGCGCGCGCCAGCTTTGGCTGCGCAACGCGCTGGTGGTGGGCGAAGTGAGTCTCGCGTGCATCCTGCTGATTGGCGCCGGCCTGATGCTGCGCAGTTTCGTAAACCTGCTCCGCACAGACCCCGGCTTCCGCCCGCAGCAAGTGCTGACTGCGGGCGTCTCGCTACCCGATGCGAAATACAAAACCGGTAAAGACATCGCGGCTTTCTATGACCGACTCAGCGCGGTTCTCAGCGGCATACCGGGCGTTCGCTCCGCCGGCCTCGGCACAGACCTGCCCTGGACCGGCTACGACGAAAACATCAGCGGATTTACCATTGAAGGCCGCCAACCGCCGCCGCACCAGGATTTCCACGCGCGCTTCCACGTTGCCAGCGAAAATTACTTTCAGGCGCTCGGCATTCCGCTGGTGCGAGGGCGCTACTTCACGCCGCATGACAACAAGAATGGCGCGAGGGCCATCATCGTCAATCGCATCATGGCGCAAATGTATTGGGGAACCGATAATGCAATCGGCGGACGAGTCACCTTCGACGATCATCCCAAGGAGTCGGATTGGATGACCGTGGTCGGGGTGGTGGGCGACGTCAAAGATCGCCCGAACAGCGCCGCTGCGGAGCCGGCTTTCTGGTGGCCGGTCCTGCAGACGCCGTTCCCATCTTCGGAGATGTCGATCGTGGTTCGCGCCCGGCAGGACCCGGCGCAGCTTATCGAGCAGGTGCGCGCCTCGGTCCGCTCGCTGGACCCGGCCCTGGCGGTTGCCAACCCGCGGTTGATGGACCAGATTGCCGGGAATTCGTTTTCCACGCCGCGCTTCGCGTTGTTCCTGGTGGCGCTGTTCGCGGCGCTGGCGATTATCCTCGCAGCCATCGGAATCTACGGTGTGATCTCGTATTCGGTGAGTCAGCGCACGCACGAATTCGGTTTGCGTATGGCTCTGGGCGCGAAGCCTTGGGACGTGCAGCGGCAGGTGATGAGTCAAGGCGTAGGTCTCGCGCTAATCGGAATCGTTCTCGGCATAGGCGGCGGACTGGCGCTGGGGCGCGTGTTGTGGAGCCTGCTCTATGAGGTGAGCGCGGACGATCCGGCCACTCTCGCGTCAGTCGGCGCGGCAACTATCATAATCGCCGCAATTGCCTGCTATATTCCCGCGCGGCGCGCCACGACTGTCGACCCTATGACGGCTTTGCGCGCGGAATAAGAGTTACACACTGCAAACCGCCGCGCCCTATTTCGCGGGTTTCGGAAGCTCCATGCGCCTGGCGGCGAAGTCGAGGAAGAAGGGCCAATTGGGAACGTCGGTGTGACCATAGGAGTGCTGCCGGAAGGCCACAGCGCCATCCGCCAGCAAGGTCTCGATGGGCGGGTACTCGGTGGCGCCGATGTCCTTCCTGCCCAGAAGCCTGTACACCGGCCCGGCGGCTACCGCGGCCATGAACTGCCCCTTGGCATCCACCCAGCTATCGCCGTTGGGTTCGGCGGCGTA
>JBEKNN010000431.1:0-6088 GCA_049522755.1 Bryobacteraceae bacterium
GCGTTTAGCGCGCGTCCGACCGGAGATAGCTACCGATATTCCCTCATGTCAGACCCCTTCCTGTCGGCAGTGGGGGAGACGGCGCAACGGTGAGAGCCGTGCGGCCCGGATAGAGCTTCCCGCCGCGCCATTCGCGAAAATCGCGTCAGCTTGGCGAAACATTTCCGGCGCAACGTTCAGCGGGCTTTCCATAGCCTCCGATTGTGACAGGCTGGCGCGTTTCATAAAGGGTAGATTCTGAGACAAATTCCGCCCCAATCATTTGAACCTAGAAACGGCACGCCGGTACGAGTAGCGTGGCCAGAGAGCCAAGCGGAGGCGGCTCGAAGGCCGCCTCGCTGCCAAGAAATGGCCGCTCTACGATGCTAATTCAGGGCTTGCGCGCGCGAACGGCGGCGAAACCGAATCATCGCAAATACTGCGATGCCACTCAGCAGCATGAGCAGCGTGTTGGGTTCGGGCGACGCGGTAAATGAGCCGAGTACGCCGTTCGGTTGGGTAGTGCTCCCGGCATTCGGTTCATCTAATATGGCGGTCGAGCTGGCATCCGCCGCTGCGTACAGCGGGGCTGGATTGCCTGGCAGGACGCCATTGCTGAAGAACTCGCCAACGTCTCCATCGGAAAGATTAAACGCCACTCCGTATACGTCAAAATAGCCACCGCCGAACGGGTAACCCGGACAGTCGTCTGGTGAATTCGCCCCGGCAAAGAACAAGTCGTCGTAGGAAAGCCCCGCACCCGTGAATGCTGCTGACGCCGCCGTTAGCGCGGTGGCATAAGAAATTGGCATGTACAGGCCGGTAATCGACCCGGAAACACCGTCATTCGTGTCCGTAAATGTCCCCGTAATGCCGGTTATTTCGTAAGTGTTAGGTGTGGAAACCCCAGACGTGTTGTTAGGCGCTTGTACTATAGTCATGGTCCCTGAACTCGTGATGCCTCCTCCGCTAAAGGAAAACTGGATTGCACTGGCGTTGCTTAACGGCGCCATGGCGCAAATCATCGCGATCAGATACCCTCGGCGAAAGTATAGATTGGTCAATCGATTCCTCCTCAGAATTTGTCGGATTGGTCCCGGACTGCAGACTGGGAAGGAGTATATCACAAGGACACTCCTCAATCCCCCATTAGAGATCGCCATTAGAGAGCGGCTGCGAGCGGCTGCGGGCTCCCTTGATGGATGAAGACCGCGGCGAGAGCGACGTTGATCCCCGCCAAGTTTCGCCGGCTGTAAGCAAAGGGAACCATCCCGTCCACGCCCGCCAAGCCGGTCCCCTGGGGATCCGGCATTTCTCGTTCACGAGCCGCCAAGACGCCCGCGTTGGCGTAACGGGGGTCAACGTCGCGCCGTCCGCCGGTCTGCCGACAAGAAGTAGCACCGATAGAAAGGGCCGCCGGAGTAGCTACCGATATTGAATATTATCTGGGCGCTTCAGAGACCGGCAGCAAGAAGTCAGCAACTCATGACTTGTTCCCGGTATGCGTTGCCGATTGTGAACCGGCTTGCCCCGATCTCCGAAAGCCTGCGTGAGATCAGCAATTCCGAAGGCGGGCAACAGGACAAAACGGCTGCGGCAATTCTGACTGCCACCGACACCCCGGATACGCAACATTGGTGAAACCAGGCTCTATTCGCTCGACAAGCCCTCGAAGTATCCTACCCTGGACAGAATGATCGGCTGCACGATTAACACGAAACACATTCTACTGAACTGGGAGGATATTCTGAGACTCGCGACATCCATTAAGCCAGGGACCGTTTCGGCCTCGCTCATGCTGCGCAAGCTTGGAGCCTATCCCCGGCAGCACACGCTTGCTGTTGCTCTCAGAGAATTCGGCAGACTGGAGCGGACACTATTTCTCCTGCACTATATCCAGAACCCTGATCTCCGGCGCCGCATTCATGCAGGACTGAAGAAGGGAGAAGCGCGTAATGCGCTGGCGCGCGCTGTGTTCTTCCACCGTTTAGGCGACCTGCGGGATCGAACCCAGGAGAGTCAGAAAAGCCGAGCAAGTGGTCTCAATCTCGTCGTGGCTGCAATCACCCTGTGGAACGCCGTCTATCTTGAACGCGCCGTGAGGGTGCTGCGCCAGCAAGGGCAGAATATGCCCGATGATCTTCTGGCTCATATATCACCGCTGAAATGGGAGCACATCAACCTGACCGGCGACTACCGCTGGCGCAGGGACGGCGGTCTCCGGAACCGCGCCCTACGGCCGTTGCGGTCATTCATACAGGCCTCCAGCTTGGCCGCTTAGCGTGTAATGTTTAACCATTACAGGTTTGACCCTACCTGGCCGCGCTCGCCGGCTCGGGCGCTGCCATGATCCTCGAATAAGTACGCGCTAGATGCCTTCCCAAGCGTCCTGATCTAATCCGGGGAAGGTCACCATGCACGTTCCGGGATCGATACCGTCAATGCGAGCGCTGCCCTCGCCATCCAAGGAGCCATCCCTAGTGGTTCCATCTGTCAGCAGGATGCGGTAGGCGATCCCCGGTATTGGTTTATCGTCCTCCCCGATCAACTCAATCGCGATCCAGGTCTTTGGATTATTTTGCGCCTGTGGACACGGCTGAATCGCCTGTCCATGATTGGCATCAGTGGATGATGGCGGAGGATTGGGGGTCATGATTCGCGACCGGCTTAAGCGGATGCGTCTTCGAGCACCCTGAGTTTGAGCGATGGCGTGAGTTCCCGATCGGCGAGAATATCGGCCGCCCAGGCATTGCGTCCAGAATCGGCCTCCAAGAGCGGCATAAGATCGAGCCATCTCAGTATTTCGCTTTCTTTGCGAAGGCCCATCGCCCAGGCTTGCTGAACTCCGGCGCGGACGGCTTCCCGGACGGACGCAGGGTCGCCGCCAGCCCGGCTGAGCACACGAGCGACGGCGGTGTCTTCAAACCGGCGGCGGCTGTGCGCTTGGAGCGCTTCCATTTGCTCCTGGCGAATGAGCAACATCGGAACTTTATCCTTAGAGCCTCAGGATATCATGGAGAAAATCGTGCTGCTGGCTGGGGTTGTACAATTCCTAGAGTATCCGATATGAGCGAAGCTCTCTTGCAGGCCATTCTCGAATTTCCCGAACTGGACCCGCCGCGTTTGGCCTACGCGGCATGGTGCGAGGAACAAGGCGACGAGGCAACGAAAGCGCGTGGGGAATTCATCCGGACCCAGATTGCGATCAGCCAAACCAGTCTGGAGATACTCAATAGCGGCGGCGCTGCCGGTCTGCAGAACCGGGTAAAGGCGTTGCTGGATACCTACGGGAATACTTGGGCGGCGCCGATTTCGCCCTTCGTTGAAAATTACACCTTTGTACGCGGCTTCATTGGCCTGATTAAGCTTTCGGCGCGCAGCCTTATCGACAACGCCGCAGCCATCTTCGCCTTGGCGCCAGTGCAGCACGTGGACCTGACGGCCGTACGCGACGTGAGCGAGGATCTTTTTGCGGCGCAGCAACTCAAAAAGCTCCACTCGCTTTCCATGGATTCATGCGGGCTCTATGACTTTCACGTTCGGTTGCTGGCGGATTCGCCGTGCGTCATCCGCATCGGATGGTTATCGTTGGCGAATAACCATCTGGACTTGGGCGCCGCCGAAGCGCTCGCGGAATCGCGAAACCTCAAACTGCTGCGCTTCGCGGAGTTTCGAGGGAACCCGGTGGACCCGTGCGAGCAACTGGGATTCGATTCGGGCGTGGTGGTCTATGCATGGCTGCCGCCCGAGGGGGAGAAACTGGAGGAGCGCTACGGAGAGCTACCCTGGCTGCACCGCGGCGGTTCTTTCAGCCGGTTCGATTATTGACGACGAGCGCGGGGCATCAATAGGAGTAGTCAAAGGCCTTGCCGATCGCCGCTTTATTCTCTTCCAATTTTTGCTTGAATTCCTCGAATTTCTTCGCCTCAGCCTCCTGTTTACCTCTCAGATCTTTTGGCCCATAGGTCAAAAGCTGAGCGCGCCGTTGCACCTCGTTATCGTGAAGCAGGACAAGAAGATCGCGGCAATCTCTTTGAAAGTCGAGGTCCGGAACCTTCGTCATGCTTTCTTCCACGCCCTTTTTCTTAGCCAAATACTTTTTATAGCCCTCCTCTAGTTGAGCCTCAATCGTTACCGAGTTGATCGCGTCGAGTTTCTTCTGCGGTCCGATGAGAAGCTTGGCCACCAGATCTCCCCCATTTTCATACCCGTTGGCGGAATTACGGCCTTCGACAATTACTTTCGCCAAATCCCCCGAATCGGTAAGGGACACTCCTGCATGCCAGAGGGCGTCCCTGATCTGATCGGCGGTCATCGTGTTCACATTCCGGTTGTCCTTCGGATAGTCGAAGTAATGGTTCGCATCCGCGATATTGAATCCGGCCAATATGAAACCGTCCGGAACCGCGGAGACGGGAAGAGTCGATCGAAACTGCCACATTTCATCGGAAGGCGCATAACCGGGGCTTTGGGCGTTAAACGCGGGAAGATCGGGATAGCCGTTTTGCACTGCGGCGCCCAGCACCCGAATCGCTGCGTTTGAGGTTTCCATCCCCACCATCCTGCCGCCGCTTGCCACGATCGGATAGAGTTTATCTTTGAACCCGGTACGATAGGGCTGCCCAAGTTCGTTCAATACAAGGCCGGTGTGAAAGATTACCCGGTCGTATTTGATTGAGGGCAAATCGACGCCCGTGGCGGTCTTGTACAGCCCTTTGTACCAATCGGAAGCTTCCCAATACTTGGCGCCCGTATTGAGGTCGGATCCGTTCTTCTTGTAGTCGCGAATCAGCGGAGTTTTGGGATTGGTGGGTACGACGCGCGGCGCTCCCACCTTCAAACTAACGTTGAGATCGATGCCCGATTCCACCGCCGTCTCCACTTCGGCCGCTCGCCCGAGGCGAATCCGGAAATCGGCCGCAATCAGTTCCGCTTCGGTAAGCTTGCCGCCTTCTCCCGGAGTACGCCCCCGCTCTACCGATGGAAACCTGATGAAAGTGAAGTTTCGGGGGTTTCCAAAGGCCTCCATCAGGTCGGTGTTATGGAACCAATCGGTCCAGCAACGTTCATCGCGGGCGCGCTCGGCTGCATTGAGCGCAATGGCGCCGCCATTCGCCACGCAGACCCGTTTTCCGTCTTCCCAATGAAACTCGTTACGCACGGCCTCGGCCGCGACCACAATCTTGCGGGTCTTGGATACCGCCTTCCACTTCGCCGGGTCCAGCCAAGGCTGCAGGCGGGCCGTCACGTACTCTCTCTTGTCCTGGCGGGCGCGGCCCGACCCCGTGCAGAAATCGATGTACTGCGCATAGATGAACTCCGGCGTCATGGTCCCGCCGCGGTCGCGCAGAATCAGCAGCCGGTAAGGAGCGATCCCGGTGGGATACTCGGGATACTTTTCAGCGAGTTTCAAGTTCATCGCAGACACGATGTCCGGCCCGCCAATTTCCAGCGCGGCGCCGTACGGCTCGGAGATTGGTTCGAGGCCGCTTTTTGACTGCACCCAGGCGACCCATCCATCGAGAACGGGCCAGCCACAGGGCGTGAACGTATCGGTTTTCGTCGTGGCGCCTTCCCACCGGACCGTTTCCTGGTCGAGACACCACCCAAGTTCACGGTCTACGCACCCTCCGAAAACAGTCGACGTGAGGCCGCCATCCTTGATTTCGCCTCTGCCCACGATATTGGGCTGGTTTCCCCTATGAAAGCCAGGCAGGCTCAGAAGATAGGTCGGCTGGCCCATGCCATGCGAAAAGAAGGCCGACCAGGGATTGGAGAATCCGATATGCAGAACCGGCAGTTTACCGGCAGCCGAATTGTCCGTCCGATCTTTTCCCCAGTCCGACTGCAACAGCGTAGTGTGGTCAATCGTGGCGGCGGGGCCGCGGCCCACGATGACGTAGAAAACCGGTGGCAGCGGAAGGTTGACGACGCTTAGACCCAGATCGCCCGGCAACTGCACATCGACGCGCACGGTCGGGGATATGCCCCGAACCGGTACGCTGGATATGGGCTGAATTTGCGGGCTCGATCCGCCTCCACCCGACAAAGATCCGCTTCCGCCAGAATTGGTGGGACTTACCGGAGCCTCATTGGACCGCTTATCGCA
>JBEKNN010000432.1:0-6066 GCA_049522755.1 Bryobacteraceae bacterium
CGGGCGCAAGTCCCTGGTACACGCAGGTGCTGCTCGCCCCGGCGATCGCCCTCGCGTATCTCGGCATGTCGCGCTGGAACATGTCGAGCTGGAAAGGGTTCGGAGCCGTTCTGGCCAGCTTGACTGTCGCCATCTGGACGTGGGTGCTGGTCGCCACGTGGACGGTCAAGCTATTCCCGCTGTATTCGGGCGCGGGCGCGGCTCCGATGCGCATGCGCGATGTCTGGACTTGGTACGCGCATGGGGCGGCGGCGCACATGCGCGATCTCTCCTTGCTGGCGCTGGCGCCGGCTTCCTTACTCTACGCCGGGCTGCTGGTTGCTTTGACTCTCAGTATTTTTCTGAGCGCCGCAGTCATTCGGGATCTTGTCTCATCGCCGGATCATGACTCGCTTTGACTGATGCTTTGACTGATATATCTTCGGAGGAATTGGGTGGCATAGGCTAAACCTTCTTGAGTCACAGGCCTGTTCCAAGCGCTCGCGGCTCAAACCCGAAGTGTCTCCACACGCAGCCCGGCGATTCTGCGTCGTAGCCGCCGCGTCGAGGCCGGGAGCACGCCACCAGCACCTTCCTGCAATACATCGAAACCCTGGCCAGCTCTTCCTTCGACCCTTGGTCAAATCTTTCCCTGGTCAAATCTTTCGTAAACACTATGGCGTGAGACTCCAACGTCCGCATTACTGGCCACCTGTTTCGAGCGTGGAACAAGGGGCCGAAGGCCTACCCGTTTCCGAACGCTCGCCGACGATGGCGGCGGCGTCAATGATCGCGATGGCCCCGAGACGCCCACGAAATCGGTTCGGGCGTTACCCGTCGAAGTGGTCGGGCCGAAGCCTGCTAGATCGGCGGCTTTATGTTGCCGTAGTCGTAGCGCGTGGAGTTGTGGGTTTTGGAGTCGCCCGCCCCGATGTCGTCCTCCTGGCGCAGCGGCAGTCCCTTCACCTTGGAAATCCAAATCTGAGAATGCACCTTATTCGGCTCGTCGCTCATGCTGTATAACGCCGCCATTTCACCGTTAACCAGCTCATCCTTCACGTAACGGCACGTTGCTGTGCTCACCTTGCCAGACTGCCGGTTCTTTTCCCTCGACTGCTCCTCGTCCTTTGTCGTACTGGCGATACTCCATTTGCCGGCAATCTTCATATAAATATTGCCAGTGGCGTATATCATCTCTGCGTTCGTGGTTAGGCTGCCAACGGTCCCAGTGATGTTCATGTGAGCGGGGGTATTGAGGACCTTGCTCGAAGCGTCCAAAATCACTTTGCAATCGCTTTGGGCCGCCAGAGGCAGACCGAGCGTGAAGCCAACCATCAAGTAGAGCACCCTTGTACGCGCCGTTTTCATGAACTGCCGTCCCCGCACCTAGAATAACAGCTTGGGACCGTCTTCCAGCCGCGCGGAGGTTCCGCATCGGGCACTAGCAGCCCGGGGGCCGTTTCCGCGCGGGCTGGCAGCTAGTTTCGTGGGCAGTTGGTCGGGCATCCGGAAGCCGAAGATTCCCCATTCGATTTTTCAAACGGCCAGCCCATTCTGTATGGCAATCTGGTAACCTATTGACTCAGTGATACGTATTAAAAGCTGGTAGTGTGTCGATTCCGGCCCACATAGCGCGCGTGCTTCATCGCAACCGGCGGATCTTCGTCCTGGTGCTGCTCGCGGTCACTCTGTTTGCGCAGTCCGCGGCTCTCATCTCCGAAAACCGGCCGCACCACTCCACGGAACATTGCTGCCTGCTCTGCCACGTAAGCCTGCCGTTCCTGCAGACCAGCGCGCCGGCTACCGTGGCGCCGCTGAGCGGTGTGCAGTGGCTGGCGGCAGCTCCGCATGTCGCATCCTTCTACGACGTCTTTGTAGCCATCAGCTCGTCCCGCGGCCCTCCCGCTCAGTCCTAAACCTCCAACATCAATGTCCGGTCCGCGTAGACCGGGTTATTTTTTTGTGGTTTGGAAATAGAGGAGATTCGCACGTGTATCTGGTCCGTTTTGTATTGATTTCCGGCGCCGCTTTGGCGGCGCTTGGCCTCACGTCCTGCCAGCGGCAGGGCTCTCAGGAAAGCGGGGTTTACACCGCGCAGGCGGCGCAGCAGGCTTTCTTCGAAGTATCGGCCGACCAGCTTGCGCACCTGCAGGTTGCGCCGGTCCAGCGCGCCACATGGGCGGTCAACATTCACACTACCGGCACCGTGGATTGGGACGAAGACCATACCACCCAGGCCATCACGCAGGTGAACGGGCCCATTTCGCGGATCCTGGTGGACTATGGCGCCAAGGTAACCGCCAATCAGCCGCTGCTCTGGGTGTCCAGCCCCGACGTGGTGAACGCCCTCTCCACCTATCGCAAGGCCCGCAACCGCGTCGACCTGGCCAAGCGCATCTCCGATCGCAGCAAGATACTGCTCGATCACGGCGCCATCGCGCAAAAGGATTTCGAAGACACCGTGGCCGACTACAACGACGCCATGACCGACGTTCAGAACAGCCTGCAGCCGCTCAAGATCTTCGGCATCACACAGCGCGAAATCGACGACGCAGAGAAACAGGGCGACGCGGTCAATACTGAGCTCGCCGTGCGCTCGCCCATCGATGGCACGGTGGTGCAGAAGCTGGTTTCGCCCGGACTGGTGATTCAAGCCGGCCAGACCGCCTGTTTCCTGATCAGCAAAGTGGGCACGGTCTGGGTGCAGGGCCACATCTTCGATCAGGACCTGCCCAACGTGCGCATGGGCGACTCGGTGGATATGACCAATACCAACTTCACCCATTCCTTCCACGGAAGCATTGCCTACATCGGGTCGTTCGTCGACCCCACCACGCGCACTACCGACGTCCGCATCGTCACGCAAAATCCCCAGGAGCTGCTGAAGAAGGATATGTTCGTGGACGCTGTCATCCACTCGGGCACGCGCCGCAACCTCCTGGTGCTGCCGGTCTCCGCCATCTTGCGCGACGAAAAGAACGAGCCCATGGTTTACGTGCGGGTGCAGGGGCAGCCCGGCAAGTTCGCGCAGCGGCCGGTGACTCTCGGCATGCAGCAGGACAAAATGGTCGCCATCACCAGCGGATTGCAGGAAAACGAACCGGTGGTCACGGAAGGAACCCTCTTCCTGCAGTTCGCCAATACCGCCAAATAAGGAATCCGCATGATCGCCCGCCTTGTCAGTTTTGCGCTCAAACAGCGGTTCATGATCGTCATCGCGTCGCTCGCGCTCATGATCTATGGCGCCATCTCCTTCGGCAAATTGCCCATCGACGCCTATCCCGATCTGGCGCCGCCGCACGTCGAGCTCATTACGCAGTGGCCCGGACACGCGGCCGAGGAAATCGAACGGCTGGTGACCATTCCCGTCGAAACCGAACTGAACGGCATTCCGCGCCTGGAATCGCTGCGCTCCATTTCGCTCTACGGCCTCTCGTTCATCGCCATGAATTTCGAATATGGCGCCGATCCATATTTCGTGCGCGAGCAGACGTTCGAACTGATGGGCCAAGCTACCTTGCCTGACGGTTTGGTTCCCAGCCTTTCGCCGCTCACCAGCCCCAGCGGCCTGGTCTACCGCTATGTGGTGCAAAGCCCCGACCGCACGCCGCAAGAGTTGAAGACCATCGAAACCTGGCTGCTGGAGCGGCATTACAAGTCCATCCCGGGCGTGGCCGACGATTCCGGCTTCGGCGCCACCGACATGCAGTATCAGGTGCTGCCCGACCCCACCAAGTTATTCGCCTATGGCGTGTCGATTCCGCAAATCGTCCAGCAGTTGGCAAATAATAACCAAAATTCCGGCGGCAGTTTCTACTCGCAGGGCGGCCAGTTCTACAATATTCGCGGCCTTGGCTTGATCCGCAACATGGACGACATCGGCAACGTCGTGCTCACCGAAAAGAACGGCACCCCCGTCTATGTGCACGATCTGGCTCAGGTCCGAATCTGGCACGCCGACCGGCTAGGCCAGTTCGGCTACGAAAAGCAGGATGAGGCCGTGGAAGGCGTCATCCTCATGCGCGTCGGCGAGCAGGCGCAAGTGATTCTGAAGCGCGTCGAGGCCATGACTAAGGAACTCAACGAGCATGTGCTGCCCCCCGACGTCAAAGTGGTTCCGTATTACGACCGCGCCGGCCTGATCGACGAAACTACGAGCACCGTGGAAGCCAATCTGTTGCGCGGCATGATTCTGGTGATGGTGATCCTGGGCCTGTTCCTGTTCAACATCCGCACCGCGCTGATTGTGTCGGTCACCATACCGTTCGCGCTGCTGTTCAGTTTCATCTGTCTCGACTGGCGGCACATCCCGGCGAATCTGCTTTCCATCGGCGCCATCGATTTCGGAATCATCGTCGATGGGGCCGTGGTGATGGTGGAAAACATCTTCCGCGAATTGGCGGCGCGGCGCGGCCAGCAGTATAACGTGGTCGACGTCATCCGCGCGGCGTCGCACGATGTGGAGCGGCCCATCTTCTACGCTATCGCGGTGATTATCGCGGGCTACCTGCCGATTTATGTGCTCACCGGTCCTTCCGGGCAGTTGTTCCAGCCTATGGCGGACACCATGTCGTTCGCGCTGCTGGGGTCGCTCTTATGCGCGCTGACGCTGCTGCCGGTGCTGTGCGCATATTTCCTGCGCAAGAACATTCACGAGCCGCATAATGTCGTGTTTGAGTGGATCCGCCGGGTCTATGGCCGCGTGCTGGGCTCCTGCCTGCGGCATCGCTTTCTCACCGTGCTGGTGGTGCTGGCGGTGTTCGCTTCTTCGCTGCTGCTGATTCCCTTCATCGGCGGCGAATTCATGCCGCACCTCGATGAAGGCGCCATCTGGGTACGCGCCACCACGCCTTATACCATCTCGTTCGAAGAAGCCTCCAAGCTCTCGCCGCAGATTCGCGAGATTCTGAAGAGCTTCCCGCAGGTGACCACGGTGGCCAATGAGCTGGGCCGTCCAGACGATGGAACGGACCCGACCGGCTATTACAACAACGAGTTCTATGTGGGCCTGAAGCCATACAACGACAAAACGTGGAGCGGCGACACGAACACCAAGCCCAAACTGATCGAGGCGCTGCAGAAAAAGCTGCATGCTTTTCCAGGTGTGATCTTCAATTACACGCAGCCCGCCGAAGACGCTGTGGACGAAGCCGAGACCGGCCTGAAGAGCGCGCTGGCCGTGAAGATCTTCGGGACCGATCTGACCACGCTCGAAGAAAAGGCGATTCAAGTCAAAGAGATTCTGAGCCACACCCCCGGCATCAACGAAATTACGATTGTGCGCGAGCTGGGGCAGCCCAGCCTCGCCATTACCCCGGACCGCGCCAAGCTGGCGCGCTTCGGATTGAACGTCAGCGACGTGAATACGCTGGTGGAAACGGCGCTCGGCGGGACGGCCGCCACCGAAGTGATCCAGGGCGAGCGCCAGTTCGACCTGGTGGTCCGCATGCCGGAGCAATATCGCAGCAACGCGGCCGAAATCCGGAAACTGCTCATCGCCACGCCCGACGGCAATTATCTGCCGCTGGACCAGTTCTGCGAAATCAAGGAAGAGAGCGGCGCGGCGCTGATCTACCGCGAGGCGAACGCGCGCTACATCGGCGTGCAGTTCAGCGTGGAGGGCCGCGACTTGGCCGGCGCCGTGGGCGAGGCTCGCAAGAAGGTGGACGCCGCGGTGAAGCTGCCCATCGGCTACAAGTTCGATTGGGGCGGCGAATACAAAGAGTACCTGGCATCGCAAGAGCAGATGAAGATCATCGGCCCGTTGACGGTGCTGCTGATTCTGCTGATCCTGTTCGCGCTCTACGGCAACTTGAAATTCCCCATGATCATCTTCTTCAGCGTGCTGGTGACGGAGCCGGTGGGCGGGCTGCTGGCGCTCTATCTGACGCACACCAACTTCAGCGTGTCGTCGATGCTGGGCTTTGTGGCGCTGATGGGAGTGGCGGTGCAGACCAGCGTCATTCTCTATTCGTTCATTAACAAGCTGCGCCTGGAAGGGATGGACGTCCTGGAGGCAACTCTCGAAGCGTCGGTGCTGCGCCTGCGCCCCATCATGATGACGGCGCTGGTGGCGTGCTTCGGCCT
>JBEKNN010000433.1:0-6029 GCA_049522755.1 Bryobacteraceae bacterium
GAGCACATCGATGCATTCATTAATGACTACAACGCCGACGCCAAACCGTTCGTCTGGACCAAGTCCCAAGTCCACCAAAAACGTCTCAAAGCACGTTTCGCGGATCAATGATTCCGGGTACTAGATGAAAAACAAGCATCAAACGGAAAATACACACGGTCCGAATTTGCCAAATGATTTCGAATATGGAGGAGGCTTCTAATGGCCCGCAGCCGCGGTGGCCGCACCACCTGTGAAAACTGCCAATCTCTCGACGTCCGCCAGCTGCATCGGGACGGCCGCCTTCTGACTTGCCAATCGTTTCCTATTTCCTGGAGATTTGGTGATGAACCTTACGGGGGCATCCACGTACGCACCGAGCCTGACGTCGTGATCCTGAGATTTCAGCATCAGTGCGCGGAGGGCGCCGACTGGAAGCTCGTGGAGCAGAACGTTCCACTTGCGTGGACGGCGTGTGCGCTGGGCGGCCAGCGTCCTTGGTTCATCTGTACCGCGTCAGTCGCCGGAGTGCGCTGCGGGCGCCGCGTGGCCAAGGTCTATCTTGGTGGCAGTCCGGTGTTCGCCTGTCGTCATTGTCACCGCCTGGCTTACGCCAGTCAGTCTAAGTCGGGATTCCTCCGTGACATCGCCAGAGCGATGAATATCCGGATGCAGCTTGGTGGCAGCCCCAATTTATGCGATCCGTTTCCGGGCAAGCCGAAAGGCCTTCACTGGCGCACTTATGAACGCCTGCAGAGTATCCACGACGCTGCGGAAAGTCGCCTTACTTAGCGCGAAGCCTCTTGAAAGACTTGCCGAGAGCATCAACGGCCCGATGTTTGGCAGTTACATCGGGACGGCCGCTATTTGCCTACCAGCTTAATTGAGAGCTGAGCGAGAATACCGGACTGCATGGTGCAGCCTCCTTCTCCACCATCAGTACCACCTTCAGCGATACACTCGTTAACCCATGCCTCCCACTGCGACTTGCAAGCAGCCATCAGCGTGAGTGCTGATTTCCCGCCGTCGAACGAGTTGTAGGGACCTTCTTTCGCGTGGGAGTTTAGGCAGTGCCCATACGCCACCTTAACAGGGCTCTTCGGATCATATCTTCGCGCTGGAGCAAAAGTCTTCGTAGGTGACGAGGGCTCAGGATCGATCGTTCGGCCGGACGAGCGGGCTGGCGGCGGTGCGGGCGGCGATATCATCGCACTCGTGAGCTTTCTCTCGCTTTCGGCAATACACGCGTCCATTATAACCTGGCGCTGCTCAGTGCCGAGCTCGCCGCCAGTCGCCAAGTTCGCAAAGCCGGTTTGGAGTCTGCAATTTTCTACGCTCGACTTTCTAAAGTCTGCAACTGCTCGGGACCTGACGGCGTCGTCAGACGCCGCATCGCTCGCGACGAATACCCGCTGAGTGTAGTGGATATCCAGGCCCAAATGTCTTTCGCCTTCTGATGGCGGCGAGGTCCGCGGGAATTTGATGGGAATATACCCGACGCCCGGCCCGTCGCCCAACGCGGCAACGTAAGAGCCACGAAGGTTTGCTCCGTTCAGTCCTATTGCGGATTTAACAGTTGGGTCGGATTGGCCGTGCGACATCATGGTGACGTCGATCGTGTAGAGGGCCGTAAGTAGCTTTTCGGTGCCTGTGAGTTTTGTACCAATTGTGAAGCGGCCATCTTGGACAATTGTATCTGCGGGCCCAATTCCGCAGTGGGGAACGCATGCTGGTGGTTCACCGAACATGAAGACCGAGAGGACTGTCCCGTTCGGCAGATTGGTGGTGCCCGTGATCACCGGGGGGTTTTCAGATGTCACCGAGACAGACATTTCAACGGCCAGCGAGTTCGGATGATTTGTCGCCGCGGGCGCGGCGGCCATTTGTTGTCTACCCGTTTCTTCATTCCAAGCGGTGAAGGCTTGATCGAAAGCATGCTGCCCCGAAGCGCCCTTTTTGCGCCAAGCAGGCCCTGACGCGGCAAGCCGTCAAAAGGTGATTTTCTCCTATTTTGGGAGAATGCTCCAGTCTGATGTTGATCGGAAGCCCAGCCGCCGGGGCCTTCCGAATTGCCAAAGTCCATCTATACCGACCGCCACAGGAAGCTCTGCGAACTGCTCAAGATGCAGCGCAAAGCGGCTGGCCTTACGCAGACTGTGGTTGCGAAACGGCTGGCAAAGCCGCCATCCTATGTGGCGAAGTATGAGGGCGGGGATCGGCGCCTGGACGTGCTGGAGTTCGTGGATGTTGCAGCTGCGATCGGGTTTGATCCAAGCAAGCTGATCCGCGTTCTGCTTCGGGAATAGCTTGCTGGCGGAGCCCGCCGCTGACCCGGCAGAGCCACGCCGCAGCTATGCAAAGTGTAGAATGCCTGGCTGTTTGAAAAACTTGAAAAATAATCAATCACTCAGTCCATTCGCAGAATGGCGCGAGACGTCCTCTCTGTGTCCTTGGGCGGGCGCGAAAGACACAGGTTCATACTTTTCGCGAGAAGCAGGAGACGCCGTGGTGGTTGGGGGGCCGTGGCCGTGCCGTTAAACCGCTCCACGGGCCTTTAAAGCCCGGCAAATAGCATTGCGGCCGGGAGAGGCGGTAAATCAGGAGGGCAGGGCGCTCGCCACGGATGAGGACTCGCCGACAGAGTTCTGCACCAACTGCCGACCCCTTGATGTGTTATTCCAGAAGGAGGCCTCAGACGATGAAAACCGCAATCGCATACGTCCGGGTCTCGACTAGCAAGCAGGCTAAGAGCGGCCTTGGCATGGACGCCCAGCAAGCCGCCTTGGTGCGCTTTGCCGAGGCGGAGGGCTATCGCCTCATTGAGACATTCGAAGAGATCGAAACCGGGAAGGGTGCCGATGCGCTCGACAGAAGGCCTCAGCTCGCAGCGGCTCTTAAGGCCGCCAAGAAGGCCAAGGCGCCGATCATTGTCGCAAAGTTGGATAGGCTTTCCCGCGATGTGCATTTCATTTCCGGCCTTATGGCGCACCGGACGCCGTTCATCGTCGCGGAGCTGGGCGCCGATGCCGATCCGTTCATGCTGCACCTTTACGCGGCGCTCGCCGAGAAAGAGCGCCGGTTGATCTCCCAGCGCACCAGGGATGCCTTGGCGGCCAAGAGGGCCCAAGGCGTCAAGCTGGGTGGCCTAAATGCGAAGGGCATCGCCAACCAGCGCGAGGCCCAGGAACGCGCCGAGCAATTGCGGCCGGTGCTCGCTGAGCTCGCCGGAATGTCTCACCGGGGGATTGCCGCCGAGCTGAATGCGCGTCAGATTTCAACCCCCGCGAGCGGTCGTTGGCACGCCGTGACGGTCAAACGGGTGCTCGCCCGCTTGGGGTAACGCGCCGCTTCCAGGGAGGCGATCGTGCTCAGGAAGTGCAGGTATTGCGGCGAAACGTACGAGCTTTCGAAGGACAACTTCGGTCACAATCCGCAAGGCGGCTTTCGGTGGAAGTGCCGCCGATGTGTCCGGGGCTACGTCCGCGAGTACAACGCGGCCAACTCCTTCAGGGCCTCTGAGCGTACTGAGCTCCGAAGAGGCACGGTGCTAACTCAGAGTGAGCGCGAGTCCTATGGGTGTCGGCTTGCGGAGCGCGATGGCGGATACATCTGTTTTTACTGCAAGGAGGCTTTGATGTCTGACTTTCACATCGACCACAAGGTTCCGATCGCTAAAGGTGGCGTCCATGGCATCGAAAACTTCGCGCTCGCTTGCATGCCGTGCAATCAGGAAAAGCACGCGAAAGACATTGACGAGTATCGAACTTGGCGAAGATCGAGGCGTCTTTCAGTCCTCTTTTAGTCGGGAAAAGCTTCCGGTCCATTCGGCGCGGTCAGTTGCGCAAACTCCATCTCTCCCTGCATCAACTTTGGAAATTGGCGGTGGAGTTCGGAAAGCTTCGCGATTGTATGACCCATCACTTCTCCTTGTCGCACCCGATTGGCATCGTCGTCGTTGTCTCTCACCCAGGATAGACGCGCAACCTCGTGCTGCGTTGTCAACTGGTCGATCGCCTCGAATAGAGCGACGGGCTTCGGAGGGAAGAAGAAGCGTCCCTCATCAAGCTTGATCCGCATGTTCATTAGATCGTGGTCGTCGATCGGCCGCTCGGTGCCGGTGCGGATTACTCGCTCCATAATGCCTTTTGCGGCGTTGTAAATCTCGTACCGCTTCTCGAACAAGTCATGCTTTAGCTTGTCGAACGCGATGTGACGTTGCGCTAGTGCGGTGCGCGCTTGGCTTTCTGCAATTTCAACCTGAGCCTTCCCTAGGCTCCTAGTGACGTAAACGGCGGCGCCAGCACCGAGAAGGGTCGCCGCCGGACTGGCGAATGTTTTGAAAAGATCCAACCAACAGATCATCGAGTCCTCCTAAGGCGTGGCGAGCGCATGTTTGACAGGTTTGCATTGACCCAAGTAGGCGCGGCGGCACTTCGCGGTCGGCCCTTGCACTCGGGCAGCGTATTTTCCAATGCAGACCGGCGTCTTTCCATGCTCAAATCGGTGTCTGCAGGATAAGCTGCAACTTAGGGAGTTTGGCTGCCCGCTTAAATCGGCCCAAGCGGAGAGAGATGGCAAGGTAGATATATATGGCTGCTAATGCGCGCTCAGCTGAAGTCACGGCAATCGGCCAGCTTCTGACCGATTATAACAACCTCGAAGTTGGCCTGCTCCATTGTGTGCAGCAGGGAATCGGCGACTTTGATCTCGCGTTCAAAACTATGTTCGCCAAAAGGGGCGAGACTCCACGAGTCAATGCTGCCCAAAAGATTGGCCGCCCCGCCTACGAAGCGCTGGGCCTCGAAGCAGACTTCGATCTGGCGATAGAGGCTATCCGCCACGCTCTGCAGATCAGAAACCAGTATGCGCACTGGACGTGGTGGGACGACAATTCCGGTCAGCTCGCGATCGCTAATCTCGAAGATCTTGCGAAAGACCCGGAGACCGTCAGCAACTTTGATCGGCTGCGCGTCCACCATGTCGACATGCCGCTCCTGCGGGCGCAGCTGGAATTCTTCGCATATGTCGATCTTTCGGTTGGATGGGTGAACTATGAGGGCCGGTATTTGATGGGCAAGCTCAAACAACGCTTTGGTCCAAAGCCCACCCCGACGGCGCCGCCTCCGCTGAACCACCGCTGACGAAATCCCATTTTTCACTAAGTGGAAAACACGGACCCGACCCTGCGCCCAGTGAAGGCGCCTGTTCTAGGCTTCGTAAAAATCGCCTCGGCCTAAGCCACGATGTGATGAACCGAAGGCTAAGAACTTGCATTCGGTACGGCCGTTGACGGCGATGGCGTAGTTGCCGGAACGGATGACCACGGCAGGCTGATGACTCGATGGCGCCACGCTTCGTAGCGGCGACTTGCTAATCGAGAGCAAACTGATATAGCCCAAGGCGGCATCTTACGCGGTTCGCGAAAACGATCAGTCGGTGATCATCTATCACGTCGAACAGATCACGGGGCGCTTCAGATGGACGCCGCGCAATCGCGCCTAAGGCGCGAGTCTCATTGTGTTGTAGCGACGGCGCGTTATCTTAGGTTCACCAAGAACTCAATGCCCAAAGGTTCGAGGTTCAATCAATCGGGATTCGTGTGCCTTAGGGTGGAAATGGGTTTTGGCCTCGCTCGCGCCGGTGCAGAAGGTTCTCAACTAAGTTGATGGGAAACACGCGACCTAACCGAAGTGCTTCAAGCCCCGTGTCGCCGACCGCACCCGCGTAGACTCCGAGAAGCTCGAGACCGACGGAGTTTGTCATCCCCCCGCGGACTCCCGTCTGCGAGTGTCCACCAGTTCGGCGGTAAACAGGTGAACCGGACATGCCCGGCACTCCGGGGGCATCGACCAGAATCCACGGACGGTCTCCATTCGCGACGTCTTGGTCGCCCGCGACCATCGCGCTTTTCCAGATAGCCGAGGGAGCATAGGTGCCAAGTTTGAAAGGATGACCGATCATAACGATGTCCAAACCAGGCTCAATCCTCTCGGTGGAGTTGCGCGCGAAGGTTTGGGAAAGCGGCAAAGCGAACTGCGGTCTGTCGCTCA
>JBEKNN010000434.1:0-6022 GCA_049522755.1 Bryobacteraceae bacterium
GTGGGAAGATCGCAGATGCCCTTTTCCACTGCGAAGCCGGCGTCTGCCAGCGACTCACAGAGCCAGGACGAGGATTGCTCTTCTTCAAAGCCCAGCTCGGGACGGGCGTGGATGCGGTGGCTGAGCTCGATCAGCCCGTCGCGAGCTGTGTCGAAACGTTCGCGTGCCGCGGATTTTGCGTCCATGATTGTTTGAGTCCGGCAGCAAGGATAACACGGCGGCCAGCCCTCAGTGCATGATCCACCCGCCATCCACGTTTAAGGTCTGGCCTGTCATGCCATCGCTGAGGTCACATGACAAGAAGAGCGCCGCGCGGGCTATGTCGATAGGTAGGATGCGGCGCTGGAGACTTTGCTCTGCCACATAGGCTCTGACCTGTTCCTCGGATACCACTGCTTTTTCCGCTTCGACAAGAACAGCGCCTGGAGTGATGCAGTTGATATGTACGTTGTACTTGCCGACCTCACGGGCAAGGGAACGAGACAATCCAATCACGCCTCCTTTTGTAGCGACATAATGGGTGAGGTTAGGGGCGCCGAGATGGAACGTTACCGATGAGATGTTGACGATCTTTCCGCGGTGGCTGGCGATCATGTGAGGAAGCACGGCCTGCTGCGAATGGAACATGCTCTTGAGATTGATGTCATGCATTTCGTCCCACTGCCGCTCGGTCATCGTTATAAACTCCTGGCGCGGATAGATCCCGGCATTGTTCACCAAGACGTCTATCTGTCCCCATTCCTGAAGCGTTCGGGAGACGACCGAATCGATGCCGGGGCGGTCACGGACATCGACGTTGACGGCTATTGCTCGTTGACCCGACGGGTCGAGAGAATATGCGACTGCCTGGATTGCTTCCGCATCCTTGTCAAGTAATACGAGACGTGCTCCGTGCTCGGCAAAAAGGCTGGCAATCGCTTGTCCGATGCCGGCCCCAGCGCCAGTGACCAACGCAACCTTGCGATCTAGCAACATTCGCTACATTCTAGCAATGTGGCAAGTCAAGATCAGGTTCGACGGTGAGCCTACGGGCTCGGCACTGCCTTTGTCACGTCGGCTCGTCGTTTACTCCAGGACATTTTCACGCTACGGCCGGATTTGCCAGTAGAGCCGCAACCGCCGCAGGCCGTCTCAGCGCTTGCCACTCCTTCATCCACCATGGGTCCACGCCTGCCGCACGGAGCGCGGCCGTCACGCGTTCGGGATGGCCCAGATCGCTCCAGCCGCCGGAAGCGATCCGTAAAGCGATTAGCCGTTGAGGCTGAACCGTCAAGACTTGCCGCGAAAAGTCGGCAGACTGCATATGTTCATAGAGCGAATCGTCGAGGTGCGCTTCCGAACCGGCCCACAACCGGCTATTGCGAAGCGCCTCTACAAGGCCGTTCAGCGCCGTGTTCACCATTTTCAGAAACCCGCGCACATGACCAACCATTACAAACGTGTTCCAGAGACATCCTCGCTCAAGCAACTGCCGGGCTACATGCGAGGACGGCTTCTCGACGAACCCTTGGACGTGGAACGAGGCGCCGCCAGCGCCGTCTGCGGACGGCCCGAGCTCGATCCAGCCATATTCAGTTTCCGGGCCCTGCGGAGGAGCGCCCAGCAGCACCACCGAGCCGTTGCGCCGCGCGGCGAGATCGAAAGAGGCTTCCAAAGCAGCCGCGAACACCCGCTCGTCCGGATAGTGGTGATCGCATGGCAGGATCGCCACAATGGCATCCTCATCTTGCTGCTCGATGCTCAGAAGACTGTACACGATCGGCGGCGCGGTGCCCTTGTTAGACGGCTGAATGACGCGCTGCGACGGGCGGATGCCCTGCTCCTGAAGATAGAAAGCCCGGTGACTCCTGGTCAGGGGAAATAAGATTTGTTGCGACGGTATAATTTGCTCCGCCCTGATTCGCGTCTGCTCGAGCAGGGTCTGATTGGCGACCAGAGGACAGAACTGCTTCGGCCGGTCATCGCCGCAGATGAACCGGGTTAGCTTCCGCAGACGGTTTCCGTCTCCACCGGCCAACACGACGCCCCACCGACTGGCTCGCTCGGCGAATGCCCCTGCGCGGTGCGCGGCGGACTGCATTGGCGCCACTGCAGCCTCTCGCCCCATGACGAGGACGTTGGCCGGTCGCGCCTCTCCACGGGCTCCTGCTGCGATGCGTTCAACCGGCATGTTTTTGTCCTCTCACGTACATTTGTTTTGGGAATTTACACTTGGCGGGCCCAAGCGGCGGAGCTTGCGGTCAAATCGCAATTCGGGCTGGCGGTCAGGGCCGTAGCGCTATGCGGCGACTGTCATGTGCCGGGTTGCCTTCGGGGCGGTTATCCGCAGGATACCCTTATCCACCGAAGCTGTTACCTTATCGACATCAACCGGCGCGGGCAAGTCGAGCCGCCGGAATAATTGCTTCCCGAAGAACTCGGAGAAGCGGACGTCGCCCTCCTTCTCTTCGTGAGTGTGGGTGGCAACGGCCTGTATGACGAGGGCGTCCGGCAGCGCCGAGACTTCGATGTCCTTGGCATCGAATCCGGGCAGCGCTATGGAGGCGGTAAACTTCTTCTCGTCTTCTACCAGCTCGGAAGGCGGCAACAACACTACGTCCCGCTCCGCTTGCAGCCAGTCATCCAAATCGGAACCGCCCCCGTTTTGACGATGTTGGAAAATCTGGAAAGCCCGCTTCCGGATGGAGTCTGTAACCGCTTCCATACGTTCCAGGAGCGTCGGAGGAGTTGTTTCGGAACTATTACACTTACAAATGGTTACATGAGACATTCGTAATTCTCCGTACAAATCTAGTCTTTTGGTCCGTGGGTTACATCGACAGTACCAGGAATAGACGTACTAGGATAACTAGGCAATGTACTAGGTAATACTCGTAGCCCAGTAGGATAGCCAGGCCGCCAACCCGGAATCAAAGGCCGCGAAAACTACACTAATCCTTGTTTAACGGCGTACCTGGTCAGTTCGGCGGTGGTGCGTAACCCGAGCTTTCTCTTGATATTGTCGCGATGAAACGCGACCGTCTTGACGGAAATTGTCAGAAGATAGGCAATCTCTTTAGCCGCCTTACCCTCGGCGATTAGTTGCAAGACCTCCCGCTCCCGCGCGCTGAGGTGAAGAGTGGTGGCGGCTTGAGCAGGATCGTGGAACCGCTCCAGGGGTTCGCTCGAAAGACTCGGAGTTACATAGATGCGGCCGTCCAGAACGCTTCCGATCGCGCCGAGAAGCTCCTCGCGCGCGGCCGATTTCAGCACGTATCCAGTCGCTCCGGCATTGAGCGCGGCCTCCAGGTAGGCAGGGTTAATGTGCATGGTGACAAAGAGCAACTTTAATTCGGGCAGACTCTTCTTGATTTGGATGGCGGCGTCGATGCCGTTCAGCAGCGGCATGGTGATGTCGAGGATACTCAGGTCGGGTTTCAGGCGAAGCGCCGCTTCCACCAGAGCCCGTCCATCGGTCACTGTCCCGACAATCTCCAAGTGCGGTTCCAGAAACGCCCGCAGGCCCTCGAGGGTCAGGGGATGGTCGTCGGCCAACAAGACCCGAATGCGTTTCATACACTGTCGGCGGGCAAAGCAATCTCAAGGGCAATCCGGGCGCCATGACCCGGCTGCGCAGTGATGGACAGTTTCCCATTGACCAGGCGGGCACGTTCCTCCATGGAAATCAATCCGAGCCCGCCGCGGCCTTTAGCGGTCCGGTCGAAACCGGCGCCATCGTCCACGATAGACAAGAGCAAAGTGTCCTTCGCATAAGTTAGCGAGACAGCGACGTGTTTAGCGTGCGCATGTTTGGCGATATTCTGCAGGCCTTCCTGCGCAACGCGGTACAGACACGAGGCTGCCGGACGAGGCACCGATGCCGGCAGAGCGGCTTCGGTGAAATCCACACGTATGCCGGCGCGCTTGGAGAACTCACGGCAGAGGCTCCGTAGGGAAGCCACCAGACCCAGGTCGTCGAGGACCGACGGATGCAGCTCATACGCGATATGGCGGGTCTCTTCCGACGCCTTGACCACGCGGGCTTGCAGCGCTTTGAGCCGGCTTTGAATATGCTCCGGACGCGGCGGGTCGGCCGCGAGCCCGCCAATGTCGATGGCCAGGGAAGCCAGTTGCTGGCAGATCTGGTCGTGCAGCTCGCGCGACACTCTGCGGCGCTCCTCTTCCTGAGCGGTCATGAGACTCGCCGCCAGAGCATGGACCTGTTGGGTGCGTGTCTGCGCGATCTGCTCCAGCCGCTTCCGCTCCGTGATATCGCTTACGAAAGCCACGGCGAGTTTGCCCGTGGCCGTCTCGACGGCGTTAAGGCCGATTTCGACCGGAAAGGTCGTGCCATCCTTGCGGCGGCCTGCGAGATCGAATCCGATGACTATGGGACGGCTTTGCATATTGGCGAAGTAAGTCCGGTGGTGTTCCACGTGACGCGCACGGGCGTATTCCGGAACCAGAATCCTGAGCGGCTGCCCGAGCAGCTCCTCACGGCTGTAGCCGAACATCTTTTCGGTAAAGCTATTGACCAGCACAATCTGTTCGTCCGTATTCACGGCCACCACAGACTGATTGGAAGAATCCAATAACGAGCGGATCGTGAACTCGCTTTTTTCCAACTCTTCCTGGGCTTGTTTTCGCGCGGTGGCATCCTCAATGACGATCAGAATCGTCTGCGTTTTGGCGATCTGGCGGGCGTTGATCACCAGGCGGCGGCCGCCGATCCCCGGGAATTCCCGATCGATTTCAAAGTCTCTGATCTGCGCTCCCTTTGAGAGGACGTCCTGCAGCATATCCTGCAATTGCGGAACGCTGCACTGGCCGGCGCCGGACCCGAAGAACGACTGGCGATCGACGTCGCGGGATGAAATTCGAAACATGTCGCAGAAGCTTTGGTTTACTGTCATCACCCGAAATCCGGCGTCCACCACTACCAAAGCTTCGTGAATGGTCTCGACGAGGGCGCGGGCGTACTCGCCGGCTTCATCGCGCGCGCGATAGATCAAATCCGTGTCGAGCAACATGACCAGCACGCCTTCGATCCGGTTGTCGTTGGTCTTGTAAGGCCGCACGCGCAGCGAATACCGGTGGCCATTCCGGTCGGTCACTTCACGCTCGACGAATCGCCCTTGACTGGTCACGTCCGAGAACAGATCGTTCCAATCGGAGACATCCAGGCTGGAAGCGATATTGCTGAACGGGCGCCCGATGTCGCCCGGAATCAGGTTCAGCAATGTACCCGCCACCGGCGTGAAGCGCCGGACACGCAGATCGGCGTCCAGCACCAGCACGGGGATATCGACGCTCACCATCAAGTTACTCAGGTCGTGCGTCAAGACGCTCAGCTCGGCATTGCGGTGCTGCAATTCCTCATTGGAAGATTGCAGCTCCTCACGGGCGGTTTCCAGCTCTTCATTGGTGCTCTGTAACTCCTCGTTACTGGACAGGATCTCCTGGTTGGCCGCCTTCATTTCCTCCTGCCCGGTTTCATGTTCCGCAATCAGGGCGCGCAGGTATTCCCGCGTGGATGCTAACTCCCGCTCCAGTCCCTCATCCTTCTCGGCAGCGCGTTTCCTGCCTGCGGCGGCTTCGCCGGTATTCCGCCCTGCATCGGGGCTCGCCGGATCGACCTTTTGGAACACCACCAGAAGATCCTGTTTCTTGCCATTGCGCTTTTTGAGCGGCCGCACCTCCAGCCGCACGGCGGCGGGTTGGCCGTGATGCTGAAACTGCACACGCTCTTTGTGCACGGTGACGCCTTCTCTCCGGGCTTTGTAAATCGCCGTGCGCAGATCCACAACCAACTCGGGGCGAACCATTTTCAGCAGGTGAAAACCGGGCTGCCCCGTGGCCGGCGCCAGGTAGTGGCTGATGTCTCCCTGAAAATGCACAATATGGAGATCCGGATCCACGATCAGCGCGGGCGGCGTGTAGTGATCGAGCAGGATGGTTTCCGCTTCCTTGCGGAAATCGACGCCCACGCTGGGCGGCGATGTCCTCACCAGGGCGGCGTCGGGCTCAGGGAGGCGGTCCGCGG